>NZNU01000062.1 GCA_002695035.1 Micavibrio sp.
CATGTATGCACAAAACTGGAATGCCCTCATCAGTCATCGTTCTTAGGACATACAGAGCCACTTTAGAATCCCAATTCATGAGTCGCAAACCCCAATCACTATTAGTCGCTAATCTTAAAACTGGATGAGAGAAAAAAATAATATCCATAACCTCTCTACAGACCTTATCACTAGGCAAATATTCTTTGATTAACTGACGGTTCTTTTTCTTATCATCCCTATATCCGTCTCTTACAGACCTTATGTGTTTGATAATTCCATATTCACCACCACAATTGAAATAGCGCGTTATGAGTAACTTTATTAAAGACCTTGGATATACCTCAGAAATTGCGTAAGGGTCGCTCCGCAAGTTTTCAGATATTTCCTGTCCATTTAGGCCATAGAATAAGTAGAGGTGATTAGACCTGTAGTCGCATTCAACAGTCTGCTCATCGTTGATAGCTATGAACCAACGATCTTCTTTTTTACAATTCGTCCACCAACCTCCATAAAAGCGTCCATCCAAAGTAAACTCTTCATCTTGAAAAACACGATATGTGTAACAGTTTTGCAGGTTTATTTGCTTCTGAGACTCTTGATGAGTGATAGCTATGTCTGCTTTGCTAATCAGGTCATTATATAGTTTTAAAAATCTTTTTGATTGAGCAACATCTTCTGGCTCTATGATAGAAGTATAATCAGTTACCAATATTTTATTCTCTCTGCCAGGTACTGATTTTTTTACTACGATGCCATTATTTAACAGCTCCTTAGTGTATTCAATCTCTGTCAGCTCATACCTTTCAACAAACCGAACAAAACCCTCACACAGGATATACCTTGAAACTCTACCCTGATAATTCCCTTCAAAATAGTCTTGCCTTCCCAATTCACAGCCTACGAAGCCATAATCTTCAAGGGCATCTAAAACCTCTCTTATCTTCTTAAAATTATAATTAAAGGGGTTAAAGGGTTGATAGCTTCCCTTGTATGATGCTGTACCAATATTGTTATTTCTTGGGTATGCCAAAGATTCACTCGGATTAAACTGAGCTAGTCGACTAAAGACAATTAAGACAGCACGTAAATGACGCTTCAAATTAGCTATGGCATCCTTTCGATTTTTAGGGGTTTTAAAAGTAAGGCTCTGAAACAGGTTTTCTGTTGCCATGTCCATTCTTTCATCATCGGTTGTCCAGTCTAGGTTTGTAAATTCAGACTCTTCCATTAAGAGATTTCTGTCTTCGTTAGTATCGTTTTGCATGGTGTTATCCTTTCTGCATAAAAAAACTGCTCTCCCAGAAGAAGAACAGCGTGATTTAATTGATTTAATTAAAAAAATGTTATTCAGCCTCAATAGGCAAGATACAGGGGTAGTATAAAGGGAAATGGGGATTAGCTAGCAGGTAGCTTTATTGCGCTTTTCTTACCAAGTCATGCTATCGGATAGTCCTTGCAGAACATAACCTCTGGTCAGATACGCCTTTATTGATGCAACCAGATTTATTCTCAGCCATGTAAAGTCTTGCCTAATTATCATTTCAAATGATGTAAGTAAGACACCTTGGCGCGTTTGTTTTTTATAGACACCAAGCCAGTTCTAACGCCTCACATATGTTATGGCTCTATGTCTTAGATAATAATAGCCTATTAGCCATAATTGAGCAATGAGATTCTGATTAACCACAAACCTCTGCCCAGTTACCATTGATACATACGTTCTTACAGCCCAATGAGGCCATAGGAGCAATATCGATAGAACTACACTGCCTAGCCTGCATAGTTTCCTGTTGCTGTATCTGATGTGAGAGGTTTTGAAAGTATTGCTGTTGTTGCTGAGCTGCTTGCATATCTATTTGGTTAGCCTGATTGAGGATACTATTTACCTTCGCATTTACATTGGATACATAACCAGACCAGAGTTTTTTAGAAGCTAATTTGTGTGATTCCCTATCGATTATACCATTTTTATAGTTTAAAACACTTTCTTCTATATCTATTAAGTAACTCATAAGTATGTCAGGTGCGACTGCTACAGGCATAACATACTGTTGCACTGCGCTCTCCCAGCATTCAAAGGATTGCATAACTTCACTGGGTAGTAATGGGTTTTCTTCAGTTCCACGAGGGCAGTCCTTTTCTCTAACAGCAGTAACTTTATCCCAGCCAGCCCATTCTTTTTCCAATGCCCCATTAACTTGTGCTGTTACAAAGCCAGTATGAAACCCACCACCGCAAGCGGTAAGCAATAGCAAAGTGATAGTAGTCAAATAAAATCTCATATATAATTCCCTTCATTTTGTTCACGATAGTGTACGGTATTTTTGTATACCATAATGAACAATGTGTCCATGATTACATTGGAAACCATAGGCAGAAATATTGCAAAAATAAGAGCTGAGAAAGGTATATCCCAAGAAGACCTTGCAGGAATTGCTGAGGTTAACCGAGGATATATATCAAGAATTGAAAATGGACACGTAGCCTTTTCCATACCTGTCCTTTTAAAAATCGCACAAGGATTGAAGGTCTCACCAGATAAACTGCTAAGTAATTCTTAAGTAGAATTTAGTATCTTAGTTAAATGTGGAGAAAAAATATCATTCTGAAACTAATATTAGCAATTTTAATTGTAGTGACTTGCCTCAGTTTGATACAGATTAAAAATTCAGAAATCAAAAGCAATGAAACAGAAATTAAATATAATATAGGTTACTTCTAATCTTAATGTTATTTAAAAACCCTGAACATAAAAAAGAGATTCTGGTTGTACTGATAGTGGCAATATTTGCAGTTTTCATTGCTTTAATATTTAAAATTTTTCTATCGGAAAATTCTACAAAGCAAGAGAGCTATTACAATATGTCTCAACAGCAGTTAGATGGGATGAGAGAAGAAGGTCGAGCTTGGGAAAGATTTTAAGAAATAATCGCTATTCAAAAATCTTACTAATACTCACCTTTATGGTGTTGTATTTCACCTTGGTATTTTTGAATGCCCACTCTCAGACTTTTAAACAATACTTTGCAAGTAAGTTCTATCAGCCCGTAGAAGTTACATTTGATGAAAAGTACAAAACTCAAATGTTTAGTTGTTTAGCTCTTTCCTGTGTTCAAAGCGCTTCTTTATATCTAAAAAAGGGCTGTGGGGCAGGCACTTCCAAACTAGGACATGTCTATAAAGTAGATGATAAAACATACCCTTTGACAAGACACTCTTACTCTTCAAGTCTAAACTGCAAAGACCCTAAAACTGCGTTCTATTTTCCATTGATACCTTCATGGTCTGTTGCAGACAAATCACCTCTAGTTCCAGTTAAAAGTTTTTTAAAACAGTTTGCTTACCTGTTAGCACTTTATGCAGCCCTAATATCATTCTGGATAATGACGAAGATAGGCACCAATAGCTCACTCAAAGAACTCTACAGACAAAGTTTTTCTTTTCAAAATAAGGTTGATGTTCTTTTAGCCAGTATTTTAATACCATTGGTAATGACCGCCTCGTACTACCTTATTTTTAAATCATTGTTGGAAGTACAATGGAAAAAGGAAGTGTTAGAAATCACCTTTATGTTATTTATTTTTACACCCAGTTTCTTAATCTTGTTAAAATATCCATCTCAATGGAAGAAGAAGCTCATTGGCATACCAGTTATGATGATTTTTATTCTTGTTGCTCAAAGGATAATTGAGCTGAGCATTCTCCACATCGGAAAAACCCTAGGTTTAGCATGATAATATCACCTCAACATAAGAAAGAAATTTTGGTTGTAATGATAGTTGTCCTGCTTATCGTTTTAGGATTAATGATATTAGATAAGCCGTACTTTAAAAAGCATAGTAAGGACATTTACCCTTATAATCTAACCGAAGAACAAATTGAATCGTTGAGAAGCGAGAGGTTTTAGCTTAATTATCGTTTGAAAGCTTCTGATGACGTATTGAACTACGCTTTTCTTCTTTCCTAATTTTTCTAGTTCTTTCATATGCTTCATATATTTGAGCAGTAACTTTTTCAAAAGATTGCTTCATAAAAATTCTAGAGTATTTCAAATTAACCACATGCTTCCCAGATACTTTTTTAATTCTTACTCCAAAAAACAGATTGAGAAGCCTGATTTTAAATGAGGGTAAATTTAAGTCAGTGGTTATAGAAAGACTGGCCTTCTTGTTGTTAAAGGACAAACCGGATAAATTGTTGAGGTTAATTTCACCAATAGGGAAAAAATAAACCCTATCTTTTTCTATAGTTATAAAAAACGGCCTAAACACTAAAGCCAAAAGAAATAATGCCATAGCACATAAATCAATCCACTCTTGATTTTTTAAGGACAGTCCTACGAAAAACATTAGTACAGCAATGGTTAGTATCCATAGTATATTTGTAGAATAAATTACTTTTGGTTTCATTAACTCAACCCTCCCAATATTCACTTTCAACCATACTAGATAGTACTCGGCTTTCTTCTGGGCGAAGGAGGTCAGCCGATAACTCCCCGATATTGTAAACTTTATTCCTGATAGTACCTGTTGTGTACGGAGAATATCTTTCGTCTTCAATAACAGGTATCTTCAAATCATAATAGTCAACAAGGCGTTGCAGGATTTTTCTTATTTTCTCTAAGTTCTGTTGAATATACGTGCTGGCAGTAATATGTGCGCTACTGTGGTTCATAATATGCATATCGTCTGCATATCCGACTTCAATATCATTTAAGGCTGTTGCGACAGTCCTTCTTAAATCGTGAGGTCGAACTCTCTCAATCTCAGCAAGCTCACAAATTTTATTTAATGTCTTACGATAGTCAGTGACGTGAGGGGATTTTGTATTGCCACCTTTTATGCGGAACACATAATCAGAGCCAGCTTTATCTTTTTGCCTTTCACGAAACATCGCGTAAGTAAGTTGTGTCATAGGGAGTAAATGGTCAGAGCCATTCTTAGTATTCAAGACTTTAAATTTTTTCCTCTCAAAATCTACAGTTTCCCACTTTAAGCTTCTTGCCTCAATAGGTCTCAGGCCAGTACATAGTTGTAAAACTATAACGTCTCTTGCAACCTTCTGGCTATCTTTCTGAAAATCAAAATCAGTAAAAGCTGTCCAGAACTTTCCTAAATCTTCTGAACTAATAATGGTTGTACGCTTTGGACTTGATTGCCTCAAACCTGCCTTTGTCACAAGTTCGCAAGGGTTTTTGTCTATAATCTCTGAAACTTGGGCATAATTCATTAAAGAATTTAAGAGCGTGAATGCTTTATTGGCTTGTCTCACTGTCTTACGCCTACCTTGATTAAACCAATCTCTTATTTCATGCTTTGTTATATCAATTACTCTTTTCCTAGCCCAATGTTGCATTCTGCCTCTGTAAAGAGAGCGGTACTCTTTGAGGGTACTTTCCTTTAAGTCTTTATTCTCAATATAATCCTCAAAGAGTGTTGAGAACTTCATACCTTCAAATTCACGGGCTTTCTTAACTGAGCTGGGGTCAATTCCTTCTCTGATGTTTTGAAGTGCTTCTACGGCTCTCTCACGCGCTTGTGGTAAGTCCATTTCTTGTACTGAGGCTATCTTAAACTTTTTTAACTTACCTACTCCACTCATACGGGCTTCAACTTGGTAAACAGCTCGGCCTGAAGGAGGCACTTTAATATGAAACCCTCTGAGCTGACTATCACGGATGAAATAGTCTTTATCTTTGGCGCGTAAACTTCTTAAAGTTGCGTTGGTAATTCGTATCGATTTGCTCATGTTTTTATCCTGTTTTTTGACCTCATTTTTTAGGCGACATATAGGCGACAAAATGCACTAGGCGACATATAGGCGACAGGAAATTATACACTGAAAGGCAAGGATTACAAAGGGTTTTATAGTAGAACAAAGAATTTGGAGACCTTCGCTCTACCAACTGAGCTATACCCCTTCACTATGAGATTAGCTTTGTAGCCTATTCAGATGGTTTTTGTAAACAGGTAAAAGCCTATTTGTAATAATTTTTAAGTCTTACTATACTGTTTTCATGTTTAAAAAGACAGACAGAGGGAATGTCCTTTTTATTATCTTAATCGCAGTGGTTTTATTTGCGGCATTATCATATGCCGTCACAACAACGATGCGCGATACAGGAAATAATACAAAAGTTGAAGAGGAACTGATAGATGCAGCCGTTGTAGAGCAATGTATTGCCTATGTAGAATACGGCATTGATAAACTGGAACTTTTAAAAGGCTGTGATATGAGCGAGATCAATTTCGAACTGCCCGATGGCAGCAATGAAAATGTCAACGCACCTACGGATGGATCATGTGATTTGTTTACAGCAGAAGGAGCCAATCTAAGTCCTTGTGCGTTTTATGCGGAAGGCAACTTTCCTTGCCTGCTTGATTTGGAAATTGGCGAGAGCTGTGCAGGGATCATATATGCCGGTATGAACAATGGCTCACGCCTATATACCACCCCCTCGAATTACAGCAGTAAAAGACCCTGGTCAAATGGGACGAATTACCAATCTACAAGTGCCAATAATAATTCCGATGGCGCCGCAAATACAGACCTTTTGATCAACCTGACTTCGCATACTGATTACCCTTATAGAGCCGCTAGAGCGTGTCGCACATTAGGCCCACAATGGTATTTACCCGCTATTAACGAAACATCAAATCTCTTCAACCATCGCGCGCTCATCGGTAACCTTCCTGATGATGATGTATATTGGTCCTCAACCGAAGCGGCAACACACGCAGCAGTAATCAGAAGGATGACTGATGGAGGAACTCAATCCGCCACCAAAAACGGTACTCAATATGTTAGGTGTGTAAGGCGCGATTAAAGATCACACTTCATACTCTTCCCGCAAAATTTCAAAATCGGTTTTGTCTAAATAATCGGTCGGGTCAGGAATTCCTGAATCATAAAAAGCCTCTCTCCGCTCAAAGCAGGTCGAACACCGCCCACATTGCTTTTCCCCGCCTTTGTAACAAGACCATGTAAGTGAAAAATCGACATTGAGTTCCGCGCCACGCTTTGCGATATCTGTCTTTGTCATTTTGCAAAACGGGGAATGAAGCTCTACTTCTGCATAAGTTCCGGCCTTTATGGCGCGCGCCATGGGATCGATAAACTCTGCACGACAATCTGGATAGATTGCATGATCGCCATAGTGATTGCCAAGTACCAACACACTCATTTCACGACTTTCGGCCAGTCCTGCCGCGACTGACAGCATGATACCATTCCGGAACGGAACAACAGTTGATTTCATTGTCTCTTCCTCATAATGGCCCTCGGGAATATCTCCCCCGCTCTTTAATAAGTCGGACTGAAAATATTGCCCCATAAATCCAAGATCAATAAGCGTGTTTCCAACTCCAAGCGTGTTACAGGTTTTAAGAGCGTGCTCGTGTTCCCGGTCATTATGTTTAGAGCCGTAGTGAAAAGACAGAGTTTCAACGTGGGAATATTTTTTAAGTGCGTCATAAAGAGCTACTGTTGAGTCCATCCCGCCTGAAAAAACGATCAGTGCTTTTTGCATTACTTTTCCCTTGTTAATCGTGTTTCGACTCTTGCGCTGTGGCGTTCATAATGGTTTATATAAAATGATTGAAAAGAATAAAACCTTTAACCGGAAATAAAGACCAATGAAATTCACATTATCCTGGCTGAAAGATCATTTGGACACAGATGCAAGCCTAGAAGAAATTTCTAAAAAACTGACTGATATCGGCCTTGAAGTTGAAAGCGTAGAAGACCGTGCCAAAGATTTTACCTCTTTCAAAGTTGCCCATGTCGTGCAGGCGGAACAACATCCCGATGCTGACCGTCTCAAACTTTGTAAAGTCGATACAGGCGATGGTATTGTGCAAGTCGTGTGTGGTGCACCAAATGCAAGACAGGGCATGAAGGGCGTTTTTGCACCAGAAGGGTCATATATTCCTGGACTTGATGTTACATTGAAAAAAGGTGTGATCCGCGGCCAGGAATCCAACGGGATGCTGGTATCTGAGCGCGAAATGAATTTGTCAGATGAACATGAAGGTATCATTGATCTTCCAGAAGATACACCAATCGGAACACCCCTGGCACAGCTTTACGGACTTGATGACCCTGTTATTGATATAGCAATCACACCCAATCGTGCTGACTGCACAGGAGTTCGCGGTATTGCGCGCGATCTTGCCGCAGCAGGTCTTGGCACACTAAAGCCTCTGGACATATCTGAAATAAAAGGCGCGTTTAAATCCCCAGTTGATGTTTCATTGAAATTCGATGAGGCAGAAAAAGATGCGTGTCCGCATTTCATCGGCCGTTATGTGAAAAATGTAGAAAACAAGCCTTCACCTAAATGGCTGCGCGACCGCCTGAAATCTGTCGGACTTCGCCCTATTTCGGCCCTGGTGGATATTACGAACTACCTTTCGCTTGATCATGGCCGACCTTTACATGTTTTTGATGCTGACAAGCTTAAAGGTGATGTCTATGCGCGTTTGGCAAAAACAGGCGAAAAACTGGAAGGTCTGGACGAAAAAACTTACGAGCTAACAGAAGATATGACCGTTATCTGCGATGATAGCGGCGTCATTGGGCTTGCCGGCGTCATGGGCGGCGAACCAACAGGGTGTACCGAAGAGACAGAAAATGTCTTTATAGAGGCTGCGTATTTTGATCCGATGAGAACGGCAAAAACAGGACGCGCCACAGGCATAAACAGCGACGCTCGTTACCGTTTTGAGCGCGGCATCGACCCCGATTTCACAAAATACGGTATGGAGCTTGCCACGCTAATGGTTTTAAACTTTTGTGGTGGTGAGGCCAGTGAAAATGTAGAGGCGGGAAGCGCTCCTGATGTGACCCATCAGGTCAAATATCACCCCTCCCGTGCCAAAGAGATGCTGGGTTTTGATATTGCAGAAAATGAGCAGAAAACTATCCTTACACAGCTTGGATTTACCGTCGAAGAAAGTAACGGCAGCTGGACAATTACCAATCCATCATGGCGCAATGATATTCAGGGTGCGGCCGATATAGTAGAAGAAATTGGTCGGATTAAAGGCTATGAGCATATTGAAAACACGCCTTTACCTGCTGTCTCGGATAGCGATATCTCGGCCAGCGAGACAGTGTCATTTTCCCGCGGACGTCTTGCCCGCGCGGCGCTTGCCGCCAATGGTTTTGATGAATGTGTTACATGGTCATTTATGGGGTGCAAGAATGCAGATAGATTTGGTGCCAATGACAATCCGAATAAAGAAGGACTTTCCCTTCTTAACCCAATAAGTTCAGAACTGGATACGATGCGCCCATCAATCCTGCCCAATTTGCTGGAAGCAGCAAAGCGCAATACTGATCGCGGTCTCGCCAACGGTAAGCTATTTGAAGTCGGGCCCGTCTTCCAATCCTCAAAACCTAACGGTTTTGATATGGTTGCAACAGGTATTATTTATGGCGACATAGCGACAAAACACTGGTCTGATACAAAACCGCGCCAAGCCGACGTTTTTGATGCGAAGGACAACGTCCTTCTTGCGCTTGAAGCGATAGGTGCTCCGGCATCCAATCTTCAGGTTACGCGCGATGCCCCCGGTCACTACCACCCTGGCCGATCTGGCGCTTTGAGGCTAGGCAAGAATGTTCTGGCCGTTTTTGGTGAAATGCACCCGGGCATATTACAGGATATGGATATAGAATTCCCGGTGGCCGGTTTTGAACTGTTCCTTGATAAATCACCGCAACCGCGAAATAAAGGCTCGCAAAAATCTCTTCTTAAAACATCGAGTTTCCAGCCAGTCATGCGTGACTTTGCCTTTCTTGTAGAGCGTAATGTAGATTCTGAGCAATTTGTAAGGGCCGCAATGTCAGCAGATAAAAAGCTGGTGACTGATGCTTTTGTATTTGACGTTTATATGGGTAAAAATATTGATGAAGCCCAAAAGTCAGTAGCATTAAGTGTGACTTTGCAACCATATGATAAAACATTAACAGACAAGGAAATAGAGTCCGTTTCCAAATCCATTATAGAAGAAATTGAAAAGCGCACAGGCGGAAAGCTCCGCGCTTAAACCCTATAAGATTTTAAGGCTGCGGCGATGAAGGTGAATTGCCATCATCATTTTGCTGCGCCTTTTCTTCCTCAACGAGATCTTTGCGGGATAATTTCCCAATCATCGTTTTTGGAAGAGGCTCGTCACGAATTTCGATCTGGGAAGGAATTTGGACTTTTGCCAATTTCCCAGTAAGAAACTCTCGCAGATCGCTTTCGCTGACAGATTCCCCGTCTTTAGGTTTAACCCACATTTTAACGACATCGTTGCCGCCCCGCCCCGGAATACCTGCAACAATACATTCCTCAACAGCATCAAGCTGATAGGTCACTTTTTCGACATCACCAGGAAAAACTTTAAAGCCATTGATGATGATCATGTCTTTTATACGATCGACAATTTTGAAATATCCCTGTTCATCCATAACAGCAATATCGCCAGTACGAAGCCAGCCGTCTTTCAAAACATGTGCTGTTTCTTCGGGCTGATTATAATACCCCTTCATGATTTGAGGACCTTTAGCCCATAATTCGCCACGCTCACCTTGCGCGACCGGTTTTTCGGTTTCAGCTTCACGTAATTCGATGTCAGTTGCGACAAGCGGCTGGCCTATTGAGCCGGGCTTATTCTTACCATCAATCGGATTAACAGTGAGCACGGGCGAAGATTCTGTCAGACCGTAACCTTCGACAACCACACAGCCCGTTCTCTTCTCGAAGTTCTGCTTAATCTCTACAGGCAAAGGCGCCCCACCGGAAATACATGCCTCCAGAGAGCGAAGATTGTAATCAGAAACTGTTCTGAACCGGCTCTTTCTATTATAGATGGATGAAATAATCGGCTTTGATTTCAGGTCAACATTGCATGCGTCCTCGACTTTTGAAACTAGTTTTCCAAAAAGCCTGTAAAGTGTTTTTTCACCTTTATAATGATTAAGCTTATTGTACATTGCCGGTACGCCGGGAAACAAAGTCGGTTCCAGCTTGTCTATCAGGTGCAGCGTTTTCTTTTCCTCAAAACGTGGAGTGGCAATAATTTGTGCGCCAAGATGCACAGCCGTATTCATAGCCACCGTCATTGCAAAAACATGAAAAAACGGTATAACAGCCACCATTTTAATGTCTTCAATATCTTTGATGCGGTCAGGCAGACATATTGCGGTTTGCAATGTGTTTGCGTAGATATTCTGATGGGTCAGCATAGCGCCTTTGGGAACGCCTGTAGTTCCACCCGTATATTGTAATACAGCTACGTCTTCTTCAGGATCAATTTCGACCTCTTCAATGTCACCTTTATTGTCAACCATAGAGTCAAAGCTAAGATGCCTGTCATCATTAGGTACAGAAGCAAGCTCACTTCCCTTGAGGAGCTTAAACAGCTTGTTCTTGGGAAATGGCAGCGCGCCCTCCATAGGGCAGACAACCATTTGATTTAACCGGGATGTTTTGAGGAGCGGCTCAACCTTGTCATAAAGAATTTTCATGTCCAAAGTCACCATAATATCGGTTTCACTGTCCTCGATCTGGTGTGCCAGCTGGTCTGTCTCGTAAAGTGGGCTGTAATTTACGATAGTTGCTCCAGTGCGGGCTATAGCATAATAGGCAATCAGTGAGTAAGGTGAATTCGGCAGAAACAGCCCTACCTTCTTACCTTTACTGACACCCTTGTTTTGAAACCCCTTGGCCATGCGGCGTGACAAATCATCTATCTCGCGCCACGTCCATGTTTTTCCTTCAAAGTAAAATGCTTTTTTCTCTGGAAATTTTTTTGCGGCTTCGTCCAATAAAGTAAAGATCGGCTGCGAAGGCAGTTTAGCGTCCCAATCCATATATTCGGGGTAATTTTCTGTCCAAGGCCTGTTCATAATGCTTTTTCCCTAGCACAACACAAAAAATACTGCATTGCACAAACTATTGATATTATTGTTATTTTATTAAGATATATCAATTTCATTGATAATTCCATAAGGGACACATTAAAAAATTTCTTTTTTGTCTATAAATTTAATTTTTTATTGCTATACTACACGTCATAAGTGTGGTTTTTGAAAATTGATTTTATTTTTTATTAGGATTTTTTACGTTGCAGGGGACACCACAAAATAACAAAAAAAGCGAAATTATAGAGTCTGTGGAATGCAGCCTTAAATGGTTTAACACATCAAAGGGGTTTGGGTTCGTCGTCTCAAACGCGATTAACAGCGATATTTTCATCCATGCAAGCACTCTGCAAAGGAACAACCATCCCCTTATCGGAGACGGTGCCGAACTCACCTGTAATGTTGAAAAAAGCCAAAACGGCTATTTTGTAAAGAACATCGTCCACATTCATAATTGCGGCGACACACCCTTTATCCAGAAGGAAGAAAAAGATAGCGCAGAGGGATTGACGCTAGCTACCACTGGCGTAGTAAAGAGGTATATGCCCTGCAAAGAATATGGCTTTATAGTGCCTGAGGATGGTGTGAAAGACATCTTCGTACATAAATCATGTCTGGTAGAATGCGATATAGAAGAACTCCTTCCAGGACAAACGGTTAAAGTTTTCTATAAGACAGTTGCCAAAGGCCGCGAGGCCACCAAAATATCGATCATTTCAAATCCCTGATCCTGAAAAAAACCCGCCATAAAGCGGGTTTAAATTCTCATCTCTTCTTATCTAAAGACTGATCAAGAAGAGTTAGCCATAGAGGATAGTAGCTCATCAGCCTCGTCGCGTCTGTTTTTACCTTCACTCTCTTTCACATTAATTGAACGTGAGCGGATATTCACATTATAGGCAATCTGTGCATGAACATCACAATAAGGAAGTGAGGATGTAACACGTCCTCCACAAAAATGAAAATCGTCTTCCTTAGGATCACCAATAGGCCATCTGCACATTTTTTCCTTAATCTCGGCAAGCTCCACCCCTGCCCCTTGCGCTTCATTCGCCTCCGGCGGCGTTGGGCGACGTCTCGTTGTAAAGGTCTTTACGCCTGTATCAGTATCTTTTTTAGGTGTGGCTACTTTTGCGGCAGGCACAGGTTTCTTAGCTGCCGGAACGATAGGAGTGCGTATATCTTTCAGCTTTCCGCTTTTGCGGGCACTGGCTTCTTTCTTTTCCTGTGCGACTGTTTTGTTCTGCTGTATAGGAGAGACCCGTCCAGACAGTTTCATGCGGTGGGCCTTACCTATAACGGCATTTCTTGTCAGTCCGCCACCCAGTAGCTGGGCAATTTCTTTGGCTGTTTTGCCTTCTCCCCAGAGTTCTTTTAAGAGATTGACCCTGTCCTCAGTCCATTTGCTCATTTGTAAAATATTCCTTTAAATATGGCGGTTCAACGCATCTGCAATTTTTGAATACACTGACTGTAACAAAGCGTTGAATCGAGCAAAAGAATCTTGGACTGCTTATCCACACGAAACAGTAAAAAAAATTCAAGGGAAAATAAAGATCACTCACCAAGTCGCCAGGAGGCCAGTAAATCCCTGTCACTGTCCCAGTTCTTTTTTTCTTTTACAAATAGCTCCAGATGAACTTTTTTACCCAGATCCTTTTCAAGGGCACGCCTTGCGATGGAACCAATTGCTTTTATGGTTTGCCCGCCTTTGCCCAAAATGATGGCTTTATGTTTGTCCTGTTTTATAAAAATGACCTGTTTTATGATGATGATATCATCCCTGTTTTCAAGGTCTTCCGTGACAACGGCCAGATTATAGGGCAACTCTTTATGTAGCCGTTCAAAAGCAGCTTCCCGGGTACGTTCCGCGGCATATAATCTTATCGGCAGATCAGTGATATCGTCTTCCGGAAAAAGCCACGGGCCCTCAGGCATAGCTCCTGCCATATCCTGTTTCAGATCATCAACCCCCTGATTTTTGGCTGCGGAAATAAAATAGGTGCGCCCAAATTCATAAGTGGCATTCCAATCCGCAGAAAGTTTAAGCAAATCCTCCTTGGACAAAAGATCAATTTTGTTAAAAACCAGCCAAATATCCATGTCAGCTTCGCTAAGAGCCGCCAGCCCCGCATCACTTCCAATTGTTGGCTTTCTGCCGCGAGCACGCGCTGCATCCACCACAAGTATGATTAAATCCGCATCATCTTTTGCGGTTACTGCAGATTTGACCATCAAATCATCAAAGCTGTTCTTCTTGGCATCGAATATCCCAGGCGTATCAACGAGCACGACCTGTTCATTATGCTCGCCTAAATAGATGCCCTGCACCGGAAATCGTGTAGTTTGCACCTTTGAAGATACGATTGATACATGCTCACCGACCAAGGCATTGGTCAATGTTGATTTTCCCGCGTTAGGCGCGCCCAAAACTGCGACAAAGCCACAGCTCTGTTTTTGATCCTTGTCCTTCATTTTACCCTATATCATCTTTATTCAATTTGTTAAGAAATGCTTGTGCCGCCACTTTCTCAGCCACCCTGCGCGATGGTCCTTTGGCATGTTCCACACCGAAAGTATCCAATGCTACCTCTATTGTGAATAACGGCGCATGGTCAGGACCTTCCTGATCAATAATTTTATAACTGGGCGGATTAAGCCCGCGTGCTTGCGCCCATTCCTGCAGGGCAGTCTTTGGTTCTTGTGGCGGCAACTTCATATCATCAAAATGAGACCGCCATGCTTTAAGAACAAAATCCTTGCATGGAGCAATTCCTCCATCCATATAGATTGCACCAAGCAAGGCCTCTACTATATCCGATAAAAGGTTTTCGTTTTTCAAGCCACCTGCAAGACGCTCCTGCTCCGATAAAAGGATATTTTCGGCCAGATTAGTCTCAGTTGCGATTGCTGCCAGGGTTTCACGCTGAACGAGACCGGAGAAACGCTTAGCCAGCAAACCTTCTTTTTCTTTTGGAAATTTTTTGAAAAGCTCTTCGGCAATTATAAGACCCAAAACCCTGTCTCCAAGAAATTCAAGCCGCTCATAATCGGGAGCCCCCAGACTGGAATGGGTCAAAGCCCTTTCAATCAGGGTCTTGTCCTTGAACGTATAGGCAAGAATTTTTTCGACTGTTTGAAAATCGGATTTCATAAAAATGATGGTTTAATGCTCTGGACCAATTTGTGTAAACAACCTGTTCCAGCGAACTGTCATAGGCCATTTCCAGATTTCATAGAAGCGTGCATTGCCATTTGTGGAAAAGAAGATAAATTCGGCGCGGCCCACGAAATTTTCAAAAGGAACAAAACCAACCTCTTCCATAACACGGCTGTCACGTGAATTATCACGGTTGTCTCCCATCATGAAATAATGGCCCTCAGGTACAGTAAACTTAAGTGTGTTATCCAAAGCCTGATAATCATCTTCTTCGTAAATTGTATGCATCACACCTTCGGGGAGTGTCTCAATATATTCATTGACGCGTGACATATAACCGTAGCCGCTGTCATATTCTGCCATGCCGAGCTCTTCACGGTCTATTTGTTCCCCGTTTATAACAAGCCTGCCGTTCAAGACCTGGATTTCATCTCCAGGAAGACCTATGACACGTTTTATATAATCAACCGATGTGTTGCTTGGCAGTTTAAAAACAGCCACATCGCCACGTTGCGGTGTATCGGCCATAATGCGCCCTTCAAAACCACCCAAACCCATCGGGAAAGAATGTTTGCTATACCCATAGGAATATTTGGATACAAAAAGATAATCACCAACTTTCAATGTCGGGATCATAGACCCTGAGGGAATATTAAAAGGCTCGAACAAAAATGTACGGATAACCAGCGCAAGCAGCAGGGCGACAAACGCGGTACGCATTAATTCGCCCCAGTCCTCACGGTTTTCAGCTGGCTTTTCGACCTTGCTTTCACTTGAGGCTTCGGTCATATCGGTTTTTGTATCTTTACTCATCTTAGTAAACTTTCTATAGGATTACCCGCCTATCGGCAAGGCCTCAATAACGACATATGCACTGGCAAAAGGCGGCTCATCACTTATCGAGAGAAATGTCCTGATTTCCTTACCACTCGGTGTAAGGGCCTCCAGAATATCCTGCGCTTTGTTAAAAAACGCCAATTCAGGCCGACCGCTCGCATCGGAAGAAACACAAATATCCCTCAGATAAAGCCCGTCACGAAAACCCGTCCCCAGGGCTTTAGCTGCGGCTTCTTTAGCTGCAAATCTTTTTGCAAGCGTTGCCGCCATTTGCCCTAAATCTTTTCGAGACAAGGCAAGATCGGCCTCTTCTTTTGAAAAGTATTTTTCCATGAACTTTTCGGAATGGTTTCCTATTGCGCGTTCAATACGACCGATATCTACAATGTCGTGACCTATTCCAATAATCATGGCTGAGGATCCTCTGCCTCAACAGGCTCTTTCGGCTCGGTAATATCAAGGGCTGTTTTGCGGGCTCTGGAAAGCTTCAGCTTCAGGCGCGCCGCACGGGCATTGGAAATCATACCGTAAAACATCCAGTAAAAGAACGGCCATGTTATTGCCGCACAAATATACCCCCCCACTGTCCACGGCAAGAGCAGCATCAGCGGATGTTCCAGAAGAACATCCCAAAAAGCTGACATATCACTCATAGGAGGCATTGCATGTAACTTCCTGTCATCAAAGAAATTTACAAACATTTCACCTGCCTTGTAGGCCAGATACCATATAAACGCAAAGGTCCAGGGGTTTCCTGCTGCGGTCCCTAAAAAGGCTGCACTTTTATTGAAGCGAAAAATATAAGATATAAAGACGGCCTGAAGAATATGAGTACCGGGCAAGGGCAAAAATGATATGGCCGCGCCTGTTGCAAACCCGCCTGCCAGAGAATGCGTCGAAGCCGTTAAACGACCAAGGCGGTAATTTGCATATCTAAAAGTCCTTTTCCAACCCATTCTGGGCCAGACCGCATCTGCAATCTTCTTAAATACTGGTTTTGGATGGCGGCGGGAAAACATTACTTTGTGTTAAAATCCTATCTGCTGCGTGCGCGCTCAGCCTCTACGACTTCGGGCGTTGCCCGCAATGCCGCCATAAGGTTATTGAGATGCTTGGTATCTTGTACATAGACATCAACAAGCATGTCCCAGAAATCCAGCGCTCTGTTGGTGATTTTTAAATTCGTAATGTTGCCGCCATTTTTGGCTATCACCGTTGATAGCGTTCCCAGAGCACCAGGTTCGTTTGCAATAGTGATGGTCAGTCGGCCTATATGGCTTTCTGTTACATCTTCATTACCCCATGATACGTCCAGCCAACGTTCAGGCGTATCGGCAAATTGCTCCAGCGTTTCACAGTCAATTGTATGAATTGTTACGCCTTTTCCTGTTGTGACAATACCAACTATTCTGTCGCCAGGTATGGGGTGACAGCATCGTGCGAAATGCATGGCCATTCCCGGAATAAGACCTTTAATAGGAACAGATGAGTCAGCAGATTTTTTCTTCTTCCCCTGAAACTCAGACGAGTTCTCATCAATTTTTTGACCCGATGGCTCTGATTTATGAGCCGGGAATATAGCCTTGAAAACATCACGTGCGTTCAGGTTTCCAGACCCGATACCGGCATAGATATCATCACTGTTTTCCATCTGCTTGAATTGAGAAACAACCCCGGACACTCCTTTTTCAGCGAAATCATACCCTTCATTTTTGTAGATTTTCTGAAGCATGGCCTTACCAAGCGAAATATATTCATCACGCTGCTGCTGGCGGACGAAACGCCTGATATGGGATTTCGCCTTACCTGTAACCACAAATCTTTCCCAGGCAGGGGAAGGGTTTTGGGTTTTTGACGTTATAATCTCGACCTGATCACCGTTATTAAGCTTGGTTGAAAGCGGTACAATGCGCCCGTTAATCTTGGCCCCTACACAGCGGCTCCCGACATCGGAGTGAATAGCATAGGCAAAGTCAATTGGTGTTGCCCCCATGGGCAATTCCATAAGGTCTCCTTTAGGCGAAAAGGAGTACACCATGTCCTGAAAAAGCTCCAGTTTGGTGTTCTCAAGGAAGTCTTCGGGGCGCACTTCCTGCTCAATAATATCCAGCAATTCGCGCAACCAGCGATATTTTTTTGCGTCCCTGATAGCGGCGTTCATATCACTCTGCTTATAAGCCCAGTGCGCAGCCACACCAAGATCTGCCTCTTCATGCATTGCTACGGTTCTCACCTGCACTTCAATGCGCTGCGAGGACGGGCCTATCAATGTTGTGTGAATGGAGCGGTAACCGTTCGGTTTCGGCGTCGATATAAAGTCTTTGAAACGACCGGGAACTGTTGGGTATTTCGAGTGTAAAATACCAAGAGCGTGATAACATTCGGACACATTTTCAACCACAATACGAAAGGCCATAATGTCTGACAATTGCTCAAAAGACACATTTTTGCGCTGCATCTTGCGCCATATGGAATAACGCGTCTTTTCACGTCCTGTTACTTGTGCATCAATACCAGACTTGTTCATCAAACCGCTGAGTTCACTGATGATATTATCAACCAAGTCGTTACCTTCACTGCGCAAGTAAGACAAACGGTTTGAAATACTTTCACGCGCCTCCGGGTTCAAGTAAGAAAAGGCAAGATCTTCCAACTCACTTTTCAGCTTATGAATACCAATTCGCTCTGCCAAGGGCACATAAATTTCCAAGGTTTCGCGGGCAATTCTTTTTCGTTTTTCAGGCTTGCCGATATGGTGAAGCGTACGCATATTGTGCAGTCTGTCCGCCAACTTAACCAATAAAACGCGGATATCTTCCGACATAGCAAGCACAAGCTTACGGAAGTTCTCGGCCTGTTTGCCTTCAACAGTTTGGCTCTCAATACGTGTTAATTTACTGACACCGTTTACGAGTGTAGCCACCTCTTCGCCGAAATTTTCTTTTATGTCCTCAAAGGTCGCATCCGTGTCCTCTATGGTGTCATGCAAAATTGCTGTCACTATAGTTGACGGATCCATACGCATATCCGCAAGTATACCCGCCACCTCTAAAGGGTGCGTGTAGTAAGGCTCTCCAGAAGATCGCATCTGACCTTCATGCTTTTCTTTCGCATAGTGATAAGCCGCCTCAACGGGAGCAAGATCCGCGTCCGGATTATACTTTTGTACCTGCTCGGCTAAGGGGGCGACTTCCTGATGCATAATTACTTTCGGCTAGACAAAATTTCTGTCTTTTAAAATGATACAGCTTGCCATTTAAAACAAGCCCTAAGACATATGAAATATAAAAAAAGCCCTCACACAGGAGGGCCTCTTTTTAAAATAGCGGTAAAATTATTCAGTGAGACCCGCGAGACCTTCAAGCGAAGGCGTTTTTTCATTTTCGCCCTCTCCATCCTTAGAGTCATCTGATGAGCTCATTGTGCTCCACTCGGCCTCGCCATCCATAAGATCAATTTCAGGATTATCATCCTCATCGTCGGCAAAAAGGATACGCTGGTGTGAGCGGATCAATTCTTCTTCCATATCATCAGGCTTAACAGTTTCAGCTGCGATTTCACGCAAAGCTACAACAGTGTTTTTATCGTTATCACGATCTACTGTCAGCGGGCTGCCAGCACCAATCTTGCGGGCGCGCTGTGATACAAGCATGACCAGTTCGAACCGGTTAGGAACTTCTTCAATACAATCTTCTACTGTGACGCGTGCCATCACTCCTCCAAATCAAATTAAGAACTTTTTAAAATTTTGTTTGTTATAGAAGAATAAGCGTAAAGAAATCAAGGTAAAAATACAAATCCACCCAAAACTCCCAGTTAAATGACATAACTTTCAAAACTTTTCTTGTAAATGACGGTTTCTTTCATATATAAGTCAAACCTAATGTAGGAAAATCGTATGAAAGAGCAAACGGACACAGCATAAAAAAAGGAATAACCGTGGCAAAAGCAGACAAACAATTACAAGATGACTTCCCTTTCTATAAAGATGAAAAAACAGCGCTTTTCATTGACGGCGCCAATTTATATGCTGCCACCAAAGCCCTTGATTTTGAAATAGACTATAGAAAACTTCTGAGCTATTTCTCCGACCGCTCCCACTTGCTACGCGCAAACTATTACACCCTTTTATCAGAAGATCAGGACTACTCCCCCCTTCGCCCTTTGGTCGATTGGCTGGATTATAACGGGTTTAATATTATCACCAATACCATCCGCGAATACACTGATTACCAGGGCCGCAAGAAGGTGAAGGGAACGATCGGTATCGATATGGCCGTTGATATGATGGAAATGTGCGGAAAAATAGACCATGCTGTTCTTTTTACCGGGGATACCGATTTCCATGCCCTGGTTGATTCAGCCCAGCGTGCAGGAACCCGCGTCACCCTCATCTCCACAATAAAGACGTCACCTTCAATGATTGCCGATGAACTGCGAAGGCAGGCGGATTACTTTGTGGATATAGCTGATCTGAGAAAACATATCCAGAAGAACGGTGCCGACGCCATGAACGACCGCCAAAAAGTCATGGCCTGATTTTTTGCATTCGCAATATAATTGTTTTGTTTTACCGTCTTGCGGCAAGCAGCGTTTCGCTCTACCTTATGCGTAAACGTAACTTAAATTTTCTTATCCAAAACTTCTATGGCTTCTAAACCTTCATTCAAAGATACAATTCTAACGCATCTCGACAGCAAATCAGATAAAGACTTTATTGCCTTTGCAAAAACTTTTATAGAGGCCAGTGACACATCTGAAATTTCTGCAAGACCTGCCCAGGCTGTGGCCAAAATCATTCGTACACATTGGGAAATGCTTAAAGAAAGCAAAGGTTCAACCGACGGCTGCCTTGCCATAAAGGTCCAAAGCCAGAAAGATGCACAAGGCAAATCAACCGGAACTATTATAGATATCATCTCACATGATATGTCATTTATTGTCGATTCAGTTACGGCAGAACTGACTTCACGGGATTATTCAATCACCTCTCTTATCCATCCTTTGACATCGGCTTTTTCCAGTGGGGATGACGAAGATAGTGATGAGGCAGAAGCCCAAAGCTACTCTCACCTGCACATCACAGTTTCCAACGCCTTACCGCTGAGTGAACAGAAAAAACTCGCACAAACACTTACCAACATTATGGATGATGTGAAACTGGCCAATAAAGATTGGCCTATGATGAAGGCTATGCTGCGTGAGTCCCAAAAATCCCTCAGCAACGCCCCTTCGGACGAGCACCATGACCTTGATATAGAAGAAAACCTCGAATTCTTAGAGTATTTATATCAGGATAACTTTACACTTCTTGGCTACCGTGAATTTTCTTTTTCTGAAAAGAAAGGGCTTCTGTCTTCAAAGCCTGTGGAGGGTTCAAGTCTTGGTTTGCTAAGAAACGAGCGCAAGCCGATCTTTGTAAATAAAAAAGAAATTTCTCTGCCCACTGATTTCCAGATCAAGAGAAAAGACCTACCCGCCCTTCATATTTCAAAAGTAAACAGAGAGTCTTCTGTACACCGCAAAGTCCCTTTGGATTGTATTTCTGTAAAACTTTTTGACAAAAAAGGTAAACTGAAAGGTGAAGGCATATTTATAGGGCTTTTCACATCTGTAACTTATAACCGCTCACTTAGCAGCATCCCTTATCTGCGCCGCAAGGCGGAAAAGGTGCTGCAAAGATCCGGCTTTAAGCCAGGCACACATGACTACCGCAGCTTACGCCACATATTGGAAAAATATCCTCGCGATGAGTTTTTCCAGATCAAGATAAACAAGCTGACCAGCTTCTGTGAAAAAATTATGAAGCTACATGAACGCAGGCAGGTTGCTCTTTTCGTTCGTGAGGATCTTTTTTCAAGATATGTCTCCTGCCTCGTTTACGTGCCCAGAGACCGCTTTGAAACAGCATTACGCCTGAAATTTAAAACTATTTTAGAAAACGCATTTAATGGCGAAGCCATAAGTTATCATCTCTCAATCGATGACTCCCCGCTGGCCCGTGTGATGTACACGATAAATATTGATCCATTTAAGGCCGTTAAGTTCGATCAAGACAAGCTGGAAAAACAACTTCAGGACGTTGCACATAGCTGGCCGCAAAAACTCTTTGATGCAGCACTAAGCAAGACTGGCGATGATGCGCGCGCCTTTTATATCCGGGAATCTTTTGGAAATTCTTTCAGTAGCGAATATCAGGAAATTTACCCCGCAACGGATGCCCTGTACGACATAGAGAAAATTGAAACTGTTCTGCAAACAGGTCGTCTTCAACTTAATCTCTTCAAGCCGGAAACTGCACCTCCGGGTGAAATCAATCTAAAAGCCTATAACCCTGATAAGCCCATTCTTCTGTCCAGCGTTTTTCCGGTGCTGGAAAATATGGGGTTGAGTGTCAATAGTGAGTTGCCATCAAAGGTTGCCTTAAGTGACGGTAAGGTAGTTTGGGTTCATGACTTTTCGATGCGCCTTGAAAATAGCGAAAATAACTCCCTAACCGTGGATGAGGTCAAGCCTATATTTGAAGAGGCTCTCTTCCGTATTTTAAAAGGTGAGGTCGAGGATGACCGCTTTAACCAGCTTGTTATAAAAGCGGGTATTCCTTCCGAACATATCGTTATTTTGCGCGGATATCTCAGATATTTGCGACAAACCAGTTTCCCTTTTTCCAAATCTTATACAGAAAACACACTCGCACGTTTTCCAGAAATATGCAGACTTCTGGTTGATCTGTTTTTTGCCCGTTTCGATCCCTCTATATCTGATGATGCGCGCGCTGACAGGCAAGGTGCAATCAAAAAAGCCATTGATAAGCAACTCGAAAAGGTTTCTTCACTTGATCATGACCAGATAATCCGGCTTTTCATCAACGTCATTTCTCATACTTTAAGAACAAATTACTTTCAAAAATCAGCGCAGGGTAAACAAAAGGCATATCTGTCTTTCAAATTGGAAAGCGCTGAAATCAAATCGCTTCCCAAGCCAAAACCTTTCAGGGAAATATTTGTATATTCACGTCGCACAGAGGGTATACACCTCCGTGGCGATGAGATTGCGCGTGGTGGAATTCGCTGGTCCGACAGGCATGAAGATTTCCGCACAGAAGTGCTGGGACTGATGAAAGCACAACAAACCAAGAACTCTATCATTGTACCCATGGGCGCAAAAGGCGGATTTATTGTAAAACACCCCCCTGCCAGTGGAGATCGTCAGGACATGTACCGCGAGGGTGTTGAATGCTATCGTATATTTATACGGGGCCTTCTTGATCTTACAGATAACTTAAAAGGTCATAAAATCGAACATCCCGAAAATGTCGTCCGCCATGATGGTGACGATCCTTATCTGGTGGTGGCTGCGGATAAAGGAACAGCCAGCTTTTCAGACATTGCAAACGCCCTTTCAGAGGATTACGATTTCTGGCTCAGAGATGCTTTCGCCTCCGGCGGTTCGGCTGGATATGACCATAAAGAAATGGGAATCACCGCCCGCGGCGCATGGGAATCTGTTAAGCGCCATTTTCGCGAGTTAAACTACGACATCCAGAAACAGGAGTTTTCTGTGGTTGGCGTAGGCGATATGGGGGGCGACGTTTTCGGAAATGGTATGTTGCTCTCAGAACATATCCGCCTTATCGGTGCCTTCAATCACCTGCATATATTCTGCGATCCGGATCCTAATACTGAAAAGTCCTTCAAGGAGAGAAAGCGTCTATTTGAAGAGGTTAAAGGTTGGGACAGCTACGATGAAAAACTACTTTCAAAAGGTGGGCGCATCTACAACCGCAGTGAAAAAAGCCTGACACTAACGCCCGAAATCAAAGAACGATTTCAGATAGTAGAAGACAAGGTCAGCCCGAATGAATTAATGACCGCTATGCTCAAAGCACAAACAGACCTTTTATGGTTTGGCGGGATTGGCACATATATCAAATCTTTTGAAGAGAGCCACGGGGATGTGGGTGATAAATCAAATGATGCGATGCGCATTAACGGCAATGAGGTTCGTGCCAAAGTCATTGGAGAGGGCGCAAATCTCGCCATTACACAGCGAGGGCGTATCGAATACGCCAAACATGGCGGTCGCATAAATGCCGACTTTATTGATAATTCCGGCGGGGTAGATTCCTCTGACCATGAGGTCAATATCAAAATTCTGCTTAACAAAATTATGGACAGGCGCCCGGCTCCATTAACCATGAAATCAAGGAATGCGCTCCTTGATAAAATGGAAGATGAGGTAGCCTCATTAGTGCTTGAACATAATTACCAGCAAGCCCAGGCCCTCAGCCTTATGGAGTTATCTGCTGCAAGCAAACTCGGTGAGTTTGCAAACTTCATGCATTATCTCGAAAGCGAAACGCTTCTTGACCGCAAAGTTGAATTTTTGCCCGATGATGAAGAGATCGCCGAACGCAAGGAAAAAGGCCGCGGCCTTACACGTCCTGAATTGGCGGTCGTGTCCTGCTATGCCAAAATCAACTTGACCAAGGCAATAATGAAAACCAAACTTCCGGACCAAAAGGCCACACAGGATTGGTTGACTTCATATTTCCCGCAACCATTACAGAAGAAATACGGAAAAGCCATTCTTCAGCATCGTCTGAAACGCGCGATTTTTTCAACCATTCTTGCGAGTACGGTTGTAAACCGCATGGGACCAACCTTTGTTGACCAGCTCTGCCGAGAGGACAATTATTCTCTGGAAACAGTTTTGAATTCATTTCTTGTTGTCTATGACATATTCGACCTCGGGGATATATGGGATAAAATCGAGGCCCAAGACGGCAAAATGCCTGCAATGGCGCAGTTAAAAGCCTTGGAAGAAACCAAAGCTATGACAGAGCGCATTATGATGTGGTTTCTGGGCAGCCTGTCCCGCACCATATCCCCGGAAAAAGATATTGAATTTTTCTCCAAGGGGGTAAAGAAGCTGAAAGCAACACTTAAAGACGTTTTACCGGAAACCCGTCAGAGCCAGATCAATCAGATTACTGAAATGAACGAGGCCAATGGTTTCCCGAGAGAGCTTGCCCATGAACTTGCCCTGCTTGGACCGATGAGTGCTGCATGTGACATTGTTCTTATTTCATCAAAATTGAAAGTAACAGTGGAACAGGCCGCGCGCGCATATTATCTGGCAGGTGAATATTACAGCTTCTATTGGCTGCGCAAACAGGCCAAATTCATGGAAACAACTACTCCATGGGAGTTGCAAGCGCTTGAGCGGCTAAGAGACCAGCTTTACAGATGTCAGTCCGAATTGGCGAAAAAACTGCTTAAGAAGGCAGGGCCCAAAGCAGGCGAACTCTCAGAGGAAAATATAAGACAGCATTATTCTGCGGAAGAAATCAGTCTTTCACAACATGCGCTTGAGACGATTAACGAGCTGAAATCAGAAGGCACAGTCACACTTCCCATGCTGGTCGTGGCTGTTACAACCCTGAAAAACCTCTACGATTAAAGCGTATCTTTTGGGTTAAAAATCAACGCATTTGCCGTTGAGTTCCCAATCGCCATAGCGCGCCGGGTCGGGACCTTTGCGCCCACCGATTTCGGTAGGTTTGGTCTCATTTTCAGTCAGCTTGTCTTGTTTTGCTGGTATTTTTCTGTCAGCTTCTTTAGAACTCATGAGAATATATATAGTGCAAATTCACAGGAAAAGAAATGTCTGAAGCCCTAAAACCACTAAGAAACGAGATAGACCAGCTTGACCGCCAGATTGTTGATCTTCTGGCCCAGCGCGCCGACATCGTGCGCCGTGTTGTAAAGGTGAAAAACGAACACAATATACCTGTCGTTATTCCTGAGCGTATTAACGAGGTTTTGGATCACGTGGCCGGCATTGCTGCGGACAAAAATCTTTCGCCTGATGTGGCCCGCGCGATCTATAAAATCTTGATAGATTATGCGTGTGCCATGGAAAAAGACATACTTGGACGGGAATAGCTTTATGAATGAAAACCCGGCACAGAGCAACGAACCTGAAACCGACCCAATGGAAGCGCGTAATGTTGCGCTTCAAATTCTCTCCACCGTTCTGGATAAGCATATCATGCTGGATACGGCGCTGGAGACAAGTAATGGTTTTATGGATTTGCCCACTCCCAGGGACCGGGCTTTCACCCGTATGATTGTAACAACCGCGCTGCGCAGGCTTGGCCAGATTGATGACCTCATCCGGAAAGCTTCATCAAATCCCGGAAAAGAGATTTCACCTCCCCTCCTGAAACATATTTTGCGTATAGGTGTAACGCAGATTATTTTCATGGATGTGCCGGACCATGCGGCAGTAAACACTAGTGTGATTATGGCAGAGCAAAATAATCTGGCCAAAACCAAAGGCTTTGTGAATGCGGTACTCAGGAAGATTGCAAGTCACGGTAAGGAATGGACAACGCGCCAGGATATACCACGTTTGAATACGCCGGAATGGATATTACGTCTGATCGTTAATGACTATGATTTGGGAACAGCTGTTGAAATAGGTCAGGCTCATATGAGCGAGGCCCCGCTTGATCTTACTCTGAAAAACCATGAGCAAACCGCGCATTGGAAAGCCCATCTGGACGCCACGGAATTACCGACGGGTACATTGCGCCTGAAAAAAGGTGGCCGTATTGAAGATCTGGACGGCTACACCAGCGGGTCATGGTGGGTTCAGGATGCGGCCGCCGCTTTACCTGCCACTTTGTTCGGAAATGTTTGTGATAAGACTATTGCGGATTTATGTGCAGCACCGGGTGGCAAGACCGCTCAACTTGCCAGCCGCGGAGCCAATGTTATTGCTCTTGACCGCTCAGCAAGGCGCCTTGTGCGCTTTCGTGAAAACATTGAACGACTTGGACTTGAAAAGAATGTCCGCACCGAAGCGGCCGATGCCTCTGTTTGGTCACCTTCGGTCAATATAGACGGTGTATTGCTGGACGCGCCCTGCACGGCATCGGGCACTTTGCGTAAACATCCTGATATGGGGTGGTTGAAAGGTGAAAAGGATCTTTCCACCATGGTCGCCACGCAAGGAAAGCTTTTAAACAACGCGGCAAATATGCTGGGGTCAGGCGGTATACTTGTTTACTGCACCTGCTCGATTTTCAAGGATGAAGGCGAACGCCAGGTAAAGAAATTTCTGAACACACATGCCGAATTTTCTCGTAAACCTATCACTCCCGATGAAGTCGGGGGCCTGACTGAATTTATAGATGAACGAGGAGATTTGCGCATTCTACCACATCATCTGCAAGGTCTTGGTGGCATTGATGGGTTTTTTATTTCGCGTCTTATTAAACGCTAGAAAAGCCTTCTATTATTTTTTCGCGTATAGCCTACTATGTTTTGACGCAAGACATAAAAACCTGCTATGTTTAAAGTTGATTTCTTTTCTTTCCCACTCGGGAAAGACCATTACTTGTAAATTTGAAAGAGTTTTGACATGAGCGTGAAAATATCACCTTCAATTCTGTCAGCCGATTTTGCCAAGCTTGGCGAGGAAGTTCGCGCAGTTGACGCGGCAGGCGCAGATTACATTCATATTGATGTTATGGACGGGCACTTCGTTCCCAACATCACAATCGGTCCCGATGTGGTCAAAGCCCTTCGGCCTCATTCTGACAAACCTTTTGATACGCATCTGATGATTGCCCCGGCTGACCCTTATCTGGAGGCTTTTGCAAATGCAGGGTCTGATATTATTACTATACACCCGGAGTCAGGGCCCCATCTTCACAGGTCGCTTCAAACTATAAAAGCCTTAGGTAAAAAGGCTGGCGTCTCCTTGAACCCGCATACTGGCACAGATGTGCTCGATCATGTCATGGATCTGGTCGATCTTGTTTTGGTTATGACGGTCAACCCGGGCTTTGGCGGACAATCCTTTTTGCCATTGATTGATAAAGTTAAAGAAGTGCGCCGCAAAATTGATGCCACGGGCCGAGACATTGATCTTGAAATTGATGGCGGCGTCAATCCTGAAACATCCAAGCTGGTGCGTGAGGCGGGCGCCAATGTACTGGTTGCCGGGACGGCCACATTCAAAGGTGGGCCAGATAAATACGCGGAAAACATCAAGGCCATAAGGGGTGAATGATAATATATGCTACTGCGTAACATATCTGAACTGACTTCCTCACAAGTGCTTGGCGGGATTGCCAATACGCTGGGCAGCCTACCCTCTTTTTTCTCATCAAGACATATAGAAGAAGACCCTGTAACTTTAACTCAATGGCCAAGTTACCCATGGCCCGGCAATTCTGAAAATGGATCTTGGCTTCTGAGCGGCCTTGCCCAATATCCGGGTGGTATGAAATCGGCTATCAACGCATTTTGGGAGCCACTTGACGCGCCTGGCAGGCATTGTTTTACCTGGTTATCTGATTTGCGTGCCGCGGGTGGCGATCAGGCACGACAAACGGCACGTCTTCTTATTGCAAGCTGGGTCGAAAAGCATAGCAATAAGCAAGCAAAGCCTGTCTGGGACATTAATTGCGTAGGAAAAAGGCTTTCCTCCCTGATCCTGTTTTATGATTTCCACGGCAGCAGCGGTACCGATTCATATCAGAAGATAATAGGAAAATTAATTACTACACATGCCGCATATCTGAACAAAAACCTCGTTCTTGCACGCGCAAGCCGCGATACTTTGGAAGCATCATGCGCCCTTATCCTTGCCGCCCTTTGCATACCCGGCAAAGATCAATGGTTGTCCACGGGCGAAGATATTCTTATCCGTAATTTGAAGGCGCAAATTCTTCCAGACGGAGGGCATGCTTCCCGCTCACCGGAAAGACTTGCATCCGTATTACGTTCAATGCTGGATGTTCGCAGAATGTATAAACAGACCGAATTGACTTACCCTGATTATATATCCGACTGTATCAAACGGATGGGGCAAGCATTGGAATTTTTCAGATATACAGATAAATCTCTGGCTCTTTTCCATTCATCGCAAAAAGGCCATGACAAGGTTCTTGACCTTATTGCCCATCAGGCAGGTGCCAGCAAAACCTCACTGAGAACGCTTTCCGATATGGGATTTGAGCGCCTTTCGCAAGGAAGAACGGTCATCTTATTCGATACGGGGCAGATGCCGGTCTGGCCTCATGATACATTATCTTCGGCCGCACCACTTGCCTTTGAAATGGCCTATGGCAAAGAGCGTATGATTGTAAATTGTGGCGCACACCCTCTCAGCCCCGAATGGAATGTGGCATTGCGCGGAACCGCAGCTCACAGCACTGTCACACTGGACAGGAAAAATGCGGCTGAAATTCGCGATGATGGGCATCTGGGACGCAAACCCCGACAAATATCATCCTCACGCGATGAAAAGAAAAACTCTATATTGGTGGAAGCCTCTCATAACGGGTATCAAACCATTAATGGTTTAACTCATAAGCGCAGACTTTATCTGGCACAGCGCGGACAAGATTTACGAGGGGAGGATATCCTCTCCGGTGAGAGTCCCCCTTTAGAAGCAATTGATTATGCCGTTCGTTTTCACCTTCATCCACGTGTTAAAGTTCTTTTGGTGCGAGATGAGACCGAGGCACTCCTCACACTTCCCTCAGGTACCGGCTGGCGTTTCCAGCAAGAAGGGGGAATATTATCCCTGGAGGAAAGCATTTATCTGGATGAAGGCTATCAACCCGTCAAAACATCCCAGATTGTAATCTCCGGCAAAGCTAAAGATGAAAATACGGTTATCAAATGGGCTTTGCAGCGCGAAGGCGTATAAAACCTGTCCTTTTAAAATAATGTTTGTTCCTGATATGTTCTTGGTGTAGACTTCTTAAATGGCAAAGTCAAAAACAACATATGTCTGTCAGGAATGCGGGAATGTTACCACCAAATGGGCTGGTAAATGCGAAGCGTGCAACAACTGGAATTGCATCCACGAGGAAGTTGTTGAGGCAAGCGTGCCCAAAGGTGTCTCGGCCAGTTCCCGTGCAAAGGGGCGAAGTCTCCAATTCTCTGATCTAAAAGGAGAGGCGAGCGAAAAAAGACCACGCGTTAAAACTGGCATTGCAGAGCTTGACCGCGTCACGGGCGGCGGACTTGTCAATGGCATGGCTATGTTGATTGGCGGCGACCCCGGGATAGGTAAATCAACTATTCTTTTACAAGCGGTATGTGCGCTTGCCCAACATGGAACAAAATGTGCCTATGTTTCCGGTGAAGAGGCTGTGGACCAGATACGGCTGCGCGCAGATCGCCTTGGACTTGCAGAGGCTCCGGTTAAATTGGCAGCGGCAGGGAATGTTACAGATATTCTGGCAACAATGGAGAATGAGGATATAGACGTTATTGTTATAGACTCTATCCAGACAATGTATGCAGACAATGTAGACAGCGCGCCGGGAACCGTCACCCAGGTTCGCACATGCGCGCAGGAACTTATCCGGATCGGTAAACGCAAAGGAATCTGCGTCATCTTGGTTGGTCACGTTACCAAAGAAGGCCAGCTGGCGGGGCCTCGTGTGCTTGAGCACATGGTTGATACAGTA
>NZNU01000063.1 GCA_002695035.1 Micavibrio sp.
CCGGGGCAGTATCCTCATTTTTATATGTCCTTAGTTTTACAGCTAATCTGATATTTCAGGCAAATATTCAGGAAGACTCCCTGATAAGACATACAGCTCTTGAAATTGAAAAGATCAAGGATTTTGCCTCCAGGCAGGCAAATGATGTTTTTTCAAACGGGTTGCCGGAAGATGAGGTTTCAGGAAAAGTCACTCCCCAGCGTATTGAAAAATTATCTGGGAAGATCCCCGAGGTCGTTGAAAGACGCATCTTTGCATAATATTCATGCTTTGATTAAAGAACTTTAAACTATTTCCGGGCGTTAGTATGTCATGAAACATAAAAGGCGAAAAACCGGATATTTTGTAGTTACAATTGCCATTTTGCTTATTGCAGGTCGCATCTATCTGCCTTATTGGGTGAAAGACTATGTGAACCGCGCGTTGGACAATATTGACGGGTATAGTGGTTCGATATCTGATATTGATTTGGCCCTTTGGCGCGGCGCATATCAGATTGATGATCTAATCCTTGTAAAAGATAACGGGCCCGAAGAAACGCCTTTTCTGACAATCAAAAAGACGGATCTTTCTGTTGAATGGCGTGCGCTTTTTAAGGGTGAGGTCGTGGCAGAAGTTGACTTATACTCCCCTGAAATGAATATGGTTTTTGCTGGCACCAATGCGGTGCAAACAGGAACAGACACTGACTGGACGGTTGCCATAAAAGATTTGATGCCGCTGGACATTAACAGAATTGGGATTCATGGTGGCCGTATTAATTACAAGGATTTCACTTCTTCGCCAGATATAAATCTTTACCTGTCCTCACTTGATGCAACAGTTACCAATCTGAGAAATGTTGAGGAGGAAAATGTTGCCTTGCCTTCCGATATTACGGCAACAGCCGGGACTATTGGCAAAGGACGTTTTTCGCTGAACGGAAAACTTAATATTTTAAAGAAGACACCCGATTTTGATCTTAATATAAAGGCGGAAAGTGTTGCTTTACCTGCAATCAATAACTTTACGAATAAATTAATTGGCGTAGATTTTGCAGGCGGCAATCTGGGTATATATTCTGAGATTGCCGCTAAAGATGCTCGGGTCAACGGATATGTTAAGCCTGTATTGACTGAGGTCAACATGGTTGATACTGAAACGCAGGATACAAACCCTTTCGATGTGATTTGGGAATCGATTGTATCGGTTTTCACGGAAGTCACCGAAAATCAGGAAGAAGACCAATTTGCCATGAGGATACCGCTGGAAGGTTCACTTGATAACCCCGAAAGCAATCCCTGGCAGGTGGTAGGCAGTATTTTCCGCAATGGTTTTGTAAAAGCCTTCTCCCGCGATGTGGATGGCGATGTCAATTTCTTTGGTCAGCAAAGTGAGTGATATCTAATAGTATTTAATTCAGCTTTTTGCCGCGCTTTTTGAAGACAAAAGAGATGACTTCCGCCACTGCTTTATAAAGTTCGGTCGGGATGGGTTCATCAAGCTCCACAGTCGCATAAAGCGTTCTGGCAAGGGGAGGATCGGGGTAAAGAGTTATATTATGTTCCTTTGCAACTTCCCTTATACGCATGGCGACATTGTCAACACCTTTCGCAATTACGACAGGTGCCCCGCCACTTGCGGCATCATATTTTAAGGCTATAGAATAATGGGTCGGGTTAGTTATGATAACATCTGCTTCTGGAACGGCCTGCATCATGCGCTGGCGCGCTTTTTCGGCTCTTAATTGTTTAAGTTTCCCTTTCACATGCGGGTCACCTTCGGTCTGACGGTACTCATCCTTGACCTCCTGCTTGGTCATGCGCATTTTTTTATAATGTTCATAACGCTGAAAAAGCAGATCGATCACGGCGATAATAAGAAGAACGATCAAAATTCCCGCCATCATGCGTAAAACAAGACTTTTTATTTCCCCCAGCAGTTCAGGCATAGGCAAACCGATTGTGTGTTCAATGCCGCTGAAATAAGGAATGACAAGGATTGTCCCGACTGCGCCGATTGCGCCGAGTTTTAAAACCCCTTTTGCAAACTCAACAAGAGAGCGCGCAGAGAACAGCCTCTCAAATCCTTTTTTAAAAGATATTTTGCTGATATCAGGTTTGATGGATTCAGGAGCGAAGAGGGGACCGACTTGCGCAAATGGCCCGATAAACGCGGCCAGCATCAACACAAGGAACGGCAGCATTATAATACCCATGATATTCCACAAATTATCCGCCAGTAGAACTGTAAAACCACCCGGAATTGCCGGTAATTCGGCGGCACGCTCAAGGTAAGTCCTCAAATTGACAAAGAGTTTGGAAAAAACCGTTGGTATAAGAAGGGCAACTATGATGGTGGCGGCCAATAACATGATCCAGTTATTGACCTCACGGGATAGTGCAACTTGCCCTTTTTTACGCGACTCCTCTAGTTTTTTCGGGGTCGGTTCCTCGGTTTTCTGGGCATCGTCCTGATTTTCATCACTCATAAGGGGTTTAGTATACCATAAGCTTTATCCCATGAAGAAAAAGCGCATACCCTCCTCGTAAAATGATAACCAATAGGCCAGACCCGCTGCAACTGTGATCGCCATAACCAGAAAGGCCAGCATGATCTGAACAGGAATGGCAAGAAGGAAAACCTGAACCTGGGGCATAAGGCGCGCCAGAACACCCATCCCGATATACAGAACTGTTGTAATCACCATAAACGGTGCCGCAATGCGAATACCGGTGTAAAAGGCGGCGGCCACAGCACGTGTGGTTAATTGTGCCATTGATGAACTGTCAGGCATGTCGCCAACGGGAAATATCTGGTAGGAGTTGACCAGCCCATAAATGAGAAGGTGGTGTAAATCTGTCACGAAAATAAGAAGCATTCCTATCATAAGGAAAAATGTACCAACGATAGAGGACTGGGAAGATAATGCCGGGTTAAAAAGCTGGGCGTTGGACAAGCTGGCTTGTAAGGAAATCACCATACCTGCCGTATCAAGCGCCATCATTAAAATTCTTGCGATCATTCCTATAAAGGCGCCGACAACGAATTCTCCCATTAGCAACATAAAAAAAGTAAATGTTCCAGGCACTTCTGCGGGCATAAATCCGCGGGTTGCAGGGAAGAGTATGAGGGCTAGCCCCAACCCCATAAAAAGACGGACACGTGTGGGTGTATAAGAGTCTCCGATACCCGGAAAAAACATCATAGCTGTTCCAATGCGCACAAAGGTGAGCATGAAGAAAAAAACGCCCGTATCAAAAAATTCGGTAAGGTTTTCCATCGGAAAGTTTCAACCCCTTTTAATCAGGGTATACCGATAATGCGGTCGGATAGCCGCTGCATAAAGGAAATAAGTGTAACGGCAAAACCTGGAAGAAAAACAAAAATAGCCACGAAAATGGCTATAATCTTAGGCACGAAAACAAGTGTAATTTCCTGAATTTGCGTCAGTGCCTGCACAAGGGCAATAACCACACCGACGACTAGACCAATAAGCATTACCGGCAAAGATAGCCGGATGGTTAACCAGATCGTTTCCTGAATAAGTGATATAACATCTGCCTGTGACATGAAAAACAGTCTATCCCTTTGGAGAACTCATGTCGAGCAGCGTTTTAAATTTATTAGATTGGCATTCTCAAGACTTCTTGAAGTGCACCAACCAAACGGTCACGCACTGCAACAACAGTCTGTAGAGTAATTTCAGCACTTGTTACAGCCTGAACAACATCATTGAGGTCGGCATTACCTACAACAGCCTCGGCGGATACTTTCTCTCCACTTTTCATGGTATCAACCACGTTTTCTGCTGTTGATTTCAAAATGTCTTCGAATGAGCTTCCGCCTTCAACTTTTGCAGGGGAGGCACCGGACATACCGCCACCGGCGCCACCGATTTTGGCAGTGTTTCCGTAGATATTAGCAGCGACTTGTGAAGCGATTTTATCCATAATTTAACCTTCTTTATTCCTTAAAGACATACTCATTATATCATAAAAAGTTCATATATACCAGTTTTGTAAGGTCTAGCGCAGCATATCGATGGTGCGCATCATCATATCACGGGACTGTTCGACCATACCAAGATTGGCCTCGTAAGAGCGTTGGGCCTCTCTCATATCGGTCATCTCAATCAGCATATTTACGTTTGGCATTTTAACATAGCCCTGATCGTCTGCAGCAGGGTGGTCAGGCATATATTTGGTAATAAACTGCTCTTTATCGACCTTTTTAACCTCATCAACCTGAACGAGCTTTTCTCCGGACGCTTTGTCCATCTCGTTTTTAAAGGTAATCACCTGGCGGACATAAGGGTCATCACCGGGTTTAAGAGGTGCTGTATCGGCATTGGCCAGGTTCTGTGCAATTACTCTTACACGCTCGCCCTGCGCGCGCATACCATGTGTTGAAATTGTCATTGTGCTGAACATGTTTGTCATTTTTATCTCCTTATTTCTAATCAATCTCTATTCTTTAAAATATGGGCTTTTACTGACCGCCGCCCTGTCCAAGGGCCGTGCGGATCATGCCTATATTTTTACGCATGATATTCATCATTAATGTGTGGTCGATGCTGGTTTCGTTGGCACGCATCATCTGTTCTTCCAAAATGACCGAGTTTTCACTGGGTGCCACTTCGTAAGTTGTCTTTTGCTTGACGTTTTTACCTTTTGATACTTCCCCCGCAGCAGGCATGTGACCTGCGTTTGTAGATGCCATACGGACTTTTTTGCTGCCTGTGACATCTGATAAAACGCGACCAAAATCAACATCAGAGATCTCACGTGCCCGGTAATTTGGTGTATCAGCATTTGAAATGTTTTGGGCAATGACTTTCTGTTTTGTGTCCAGATAGTCCATTTTTGCTCCCAAAGCCTGAAATAATGCTATATTTTGAATTGTCATGATTTTTGAACCCTTATTTCAAAAAAATTGTTTTTCCCTGCCCAATTTCGTTGCAGGATACGTGCCAATATGAGTAGAGATGATGAATTCAAAGACGGTTTACGGTCGGATGACCCCCTAAAGCCTTTAAATATAAAGGAAAATAAGAAAAATCCGATTGCCGTTGCTGTGCAGTCCGGTGCAACACTTGAAGATATTCCGCGTATAATTGCCTCGGGACGGGGAAAAATTGCCGAGCAAATTTTGCAAATGGCCTATGAAAACGGCATGAAGGTGCGTTCAGATGAAGATCTGGCCGAAATACTTGCCAAAATCGACCTTGATTCCCCTATACCATCAGAGGCGTTTTTAGCGATTGCAGAAGTGTTATCCTATGTATTTCGCGCAAATGGAGAACCTGACCCGTTCAATGCCGTTTTAAAAGATGTCTTAAGCAACTGGCAGGGGCAGGCAGATAATGCTATAGAAGATATATCCGGAACAGATAAAAAGAAAAAAGAGTAAATGGACGGGCCCCTATCAAAAAAACAGATTTATGTGCAATCTCTTCATAGCCAAAGAGAGCGGGTTGAACGTTTTCTGGAAACCTTGCGGGATGGACAGATACCTATGGTCGGGCCGCTAGAGCAGGATATATCGGTCTTATGTGAGAATATAAGTAAACTGAAACCTGATGAGGCAAGAGAAGTCGAGCAGGATTTACGCAGCCTTCTTTTACTGGTAGAAGAGTTCGTGAGAGAGCTTGAAGATACGCAGGCCTCTTTAAAGACAAAGCTGGAAAGCGAATAACGGGCACAGGCTTCATGGATACACCTACAATTTTAAGATTTTTCTTTGCGCTGGTACTCGTCCTCATCATGATGGGCGGCCTTGGACTTATCCTGAAATATGTCAGCAACAGTCGCGTAATACGCGGAAATGGAACGAAGCGCCTATCTGTTACAGAGACACTCTCGATAGACCATAAAAGACGCGCTGTTATACTGCAATGCGATGAAAAAGAGCACCTTGTTATTTTGGGTGCAAATAGCGAAACTGTAGTAGAGACACGCTCCATAAATAGTGAGAATGTAGATAAGACTAAAACAAAAAAGGCAAAGGCCGCCAAATGAAAAAAATAGCCCTTCACAGTTCCTGCTTAATATTGCTGGCCGCAATTATCTTTATCGGCGGCCCCGCGCTCGCACAGACTGTGAGCCTTGATCTCGGCGGTGATAACCCGGGAACTGTGACAGGTCGTGTTATCCAACTTGTCGCGCTCCTGACTATATTGTCACTTGCCCCGTCCATCCTGGTCATGATGACCTCTTTTACACGTATTATTGTTGTTTTGTCTTTCCTTAGAACAGCCATCGGTATTCAGCAGACACCGCCCAATACGGTAATGATCTCGTTGGCATTGTTCCTGACATTTTTCATCATGTCACCAACATTAGAGGCAGCTTATGATCAAGGGCTTCAGCCTTTAATTAACGAAGAAATTGACGAAGTTGAAGCATTTGAGCGCGCGACCGAGCCGTTCCACGAATTTATGATGTTTCATGTGCGTCCCTCGGATCTTGAGCTTTTCAGCGAACTAAGCGGAAGAGGCCCGTTTGAAACAGCAGAGGATGTACCTCTAACGGTTCTTGTGCCGTCATTTATGATTTCGGAGCTACGCCGCGCTTTCGAAATCGGCTTTATGATCTTCCTGCCATTTTTGATTATCGATATGGTGACGGCTGCTATACTGATGTCCATGGGTATGATGATGCTGCCGCCAATTATGATATCACTACCGTTCAAGATCGTGTTTTTTGTGCTGGTTGATGGCTGGAATCTTATCGCGGGATCACTTATCCAAAGCTTCGATATAGTTCCGACACTACCGCCGGATCAGTAAGTTTGTAATCAGTTCGTTTCGGTGGCTGAAGAGTTGGTTTCTGCCGGCTCGTCCAGAAATCCTTTAAAGATATCTACTTCTGAAATTATGCTCTTAATTGTTTCGCGGTCAGCCAGAAAAATATTCTGGCGCGGGCGGGTGATAACTTCAAACTGTTCGGCATAAGGTGTAACACTCATCATATCGCTGTAACGCTCCCTCACATTGGCGAGCACATAGCGGTTATTGGAAAGATTTAGCGTCACAGCCCAATTCAGCACCATTTCAGCCTGTTCATTTGTGAAGGGTCTTGTATCTGAAATGTCTTCGCGCATGACAAGCTCTTCCATTGCATCTGCCGCATCATCCCAGCGACCGGCACGCCAGGCAACATCGGCTCTCATACGGATAACAGGAGGTGTCTGGTTCAGCTTTGAAAGCGTATTGAGTGCCTCTTGAGTTTTATTTTCAAGTGTATAGGCACGGGCGCGAAGAAGAGAAATGTCTTCACGAAGATTTTCCAAAGTAGCCGGAGTATTATCTTCAGAACTGGCAACTTCTGCATAAAATTCATCGGCTTTCGCAAGCGTTTGCAATGCCTCGGTTGGTTTCCTGTCTGTTAACTGAATACGAGCAAGATCGAGGGCTGTTTGTAGCCCTTGCATGCCACCAAGGCGGTTATTTACCTGATCCTTTAATAGGTTGGCTGCACGATCAAGTAATTCAATATCAACGAGTCTGCCGGAAAGCTGTCTTGCCAAAGCATCTCCTTCATCACCAGTCGGTGCAAGTTCCTTGAAATCCTCGAAAAGTGTAACAGCCTCCAAAGGTCCCAGTTCAGACAAGTTCTCAGGCTGGAAAGCTGCCTCGAACTGATCTGTCATGGTTTGTGTGATTTCGCGGGCAAGTTCACGATCAATTGAACGGCTTGCTGCTATGCGCATGATGCTAAGGCCTTTTATAATATTGCCGTTTTCAATATAGATTTTACCAAGGTTATAATAAATTTGCGTCTCAATATCATCCCCGCGCCAGGCATAGCGCAGTCTCTCTAGGCGGTCAGTGGCTTCTTCTGCTGTTATCTGGTTATTATCATAAAGCAGTCTTGTATAAGCAAGGCCAGCCTTAGCTCTATGTAGGTCATCTGTTCCTGTGGTAAGCGGTTTCCAGATTTCAACCGCCTCATCCATGCGGCCTTCCTGGCGATACAGCTCACCCTGTAGGTAGTCATAATAGGCAGCATCATTGCCAGCCATCTCCTCACGATCCTGCTCGGCTATTTCGAGGAGGTCTGCTGCTTGCCCGCTTTTTCCGGCACGAAGGGCAATTTCAGACATAGCAAGTGCCTGGATATGACGAACAGGAAAGGGGTAATTTGCTACAAAATCTGTTTCGGGCGGCAGGGTTTCTCCCGCCTGATTCCAGTCTTCCAGTCCTGCCAGTGATACAGCCTGCCAAGCCTGTATCTCCGGATTTTGCATCAGCCCTGATTTGAGGAACGAGGAAAAGGCAGTGTCATAATGTTTTGCCAAAGTTGCTGCCGCACCGTGCAAAGCCTGATATTCGGGTGTGTCTTCCAGTTCAGGCATAATCTGATTCGCATAACGCAAAAGTCCCAATGCCTCTATGCCCCTGTTATTTGCCAGTTCAAGCTTTGCCATGGCCATAAGTTCATCCGGCCTGTTTTCGTTCTCTTCTCTTGACGTTGCTCTCAGTAATATGCGCTCATTTTCACGTAGCCTTGCGTCACCACCTTTTTGCCAGCGATCAAAACGAAATATCGGCTTTGTGCCGTCACTTTCTATTTCTTCAGTAAGATCCCCTAAATCCACGTCATCATCCGAAGGTTGAAGGACAGGCGTGTCCAGACCCTGTAATGTATAATCTTCTATTGGAGAAAGTATTGTTTCTCCGTTTTCAACCCTTATCCAAACCTTGTCTTCAGTAATTCTTTTGGCGAGAGCATCGGCAAGCGAAAGTATACCCAATCCGGCAAAACTGTTATAAACATCCATCTGTACGAAGCTTTGAGCGGGTGTAACAGAATCCTCGGCGCTTCTAACGGTAACGACATAAAGCGGAAGACCTGTCTCAGGGTCATCAAAATTTAAAACCTTCGCAGCATTTTCGCTGGGCCATGTCAGGAAATCCTGACGATTATATTGTGCCCTTTGCAGAGCCAGATTTTCAACATCACGTGGTACATCGGTAACAATGAACCGCCAAACAAGGCCGCCACCCTCTGTATAAATAAAGGTATTCATCAGACTTTCCGACATAGGAGCGACAAAAGCGGTGGCTTCCGGTAATTCTATCCGTCGAAAGTTTCCTAGCCCTGTGTTATTTTCCCTGCTGAGTTGTGGTGGAACAGCAAAATCCGGTTGGTCAATCACAAACCAAAGTTCATTCCCGCGTTTAAAACCGGCAACATTTATACTGGCTGTAGAGCTGAGCGTTATAACAAATGGATTAGTAAAATCCTCTATGGAGGATTGTGTTGTGGCGGTTGCTTCAGCCTGCTCACTCAAAGTGACATCTTGAGAAGGGCGGGCTTGTTCTTGCGTGTCGGCCGAACTCTCTGATGTATCTGGCGCAGTCTCTTGTCTGTCAGGATTTTGCCGCGAAGTGTCCGTTTCTGTAACGGAGTTACCGGCTTCTGATGCAGAGAGGTTTTCTCCATAAACATCAATAAAGATGCGCGATGATGTTGCAAAATGGCGGATATCAGCACCATTACTGACACGGAAGCCAAATGTTGCTGTATCCCCCTCTATGTTTGACGATATCAGTCTGGCCTTGGATTGATTAAAAGCATCGAGGCCCGCAAGGTCTTCCGCGGATTGTATGGTTAATGTAAATTCACCACCTTCAACAGCAGACACGTCATACGGCACAGAGGTACCGTAATCGAATACCATACGGGCAAATTCGCCTTTATCTTCCGCCCTGAAATCAGCGGAATAAGATGATGTCGCAAAAAGTGCCGTTAAAACCGCGACAATAGAAGCGACCCATATATGATGTATTATCAATTTGACCATGGCAGATATGACGATGCCATAGTTAAAGCCTGTCTACAAGCGGATCATAGCTATTGTTTTGAATCTATCCCAAGGCGTTCGATACGGCGTCCGTTATCAACCTGAACAAGAATGTCGACGCGACGGGAAAGGGACTTTTTAAAGTCTTCATCCATATTTTCTGACAGTAAGGCATATTGAGCATCTGATTGACCCAGCATATCTATAGGCCTGTTATATCCCATGTTTTTTAAAACACCTGCGACAGAAATAGCCCGTTCAAGTGACAAATCCCAGTTAGACTGGATTTGCTCGTTACGCCATACAGGTTCCGGATCGGCATGCCCGCTGACATCGATAGCATTTCTTAACCTTGAAAACACCGGCGCGAGTTCTTCAAGGGCTGCGATACCATCAGGCGTGACATCAGCAGACCCAACGCTGAACAGAAGATGTTCAGGTAAAGAGATAACCAGTTGGTTATTCTGATTATCGCGCACGAGATTAAGGTCTGATGCGTATTTTGACTCGCTCAAACGGTCACTCAAAAGAGCCTCAAGATAATCCAGGTCAAGTGCGCTTCCCCATTGGGCGCGATTTAGAGATATAGTGTCTTCAGAGCCCTGCCAGGCGGGGTCTCCCAAAAACTGCTTTTCTTCCTGTGTCTTTTTAGAGGTAAGCTCTTCCCACAGCTCCATCTTTGGTTCACTCATCGCGTAAGTCATTACAAAAAAGGTAAGCATCAGGGCAACCATGTCGGTAAATGTGGTCAGCCATAAGTTGGACGAGGTTGAAGCCGGTAAAGGTTTTCGTCCTGTTGTCATCACGGATAAATCAAAGTTGTCAGGTGGAGCCTGGTCACTGCCACCGGATTCGTGACTGTTTTTTGATGTTTTGTCTATGTCGGTATCCATACTCATTGGCGAATCCAATCCGAGCTATCGGCAGGATTTTCCTGGACAATATTTTTTACCACCAAAAGAATGTTATTTGCCGTCCCTTGCTTTAGACCTATAGTCAGGCGCTTCGTTTCAACATTTGCATCTTCAAGTGTGGCTGCAACAATCGCAGCTGAGCGTCGCATATTTTCAAGTTCGGCGCGATTTGTGACAATCATTGAAGACGGGTCGTCTTCAGATAAAACATAAAGTTCCAGGCGGTAAGGGTTCTCAGTCTGGTTGGTGAGATTAGTAATATATTCAAAAAATCGGTTGGCTTGCCGTCCGGTAGAAGGAGGTGGGATTTCGTTCTCGTTATAGGCTTCAATTGCTGCCAGAAAATCTTCATAGGGCAACTCTGCATAAAATAGGCCTCGATTAACATTGTACTGCACATCTTCAATGGCAGGAAATTCTGTTCTGAACAACGCATCAAGCCTTTTTAAATTACTGCGGCCTTCCTCAGTACCTTTAAAGGGGCTTGCTCTTTCTGAAGGACCTTCAAAGTTTTTTAAGACACGCCCTGTAAAGGCATCTTCTATGCTCATCATTATGGATGAGACTTTTTGCTCCTCAACGGTTGAGATGCTGTTCATAATAATGAAAAAGGACAGCAGGATTATGAACAGCGCCAATGTCGTTATGACAGTGGAAACGGATTGTTGCTCATCTTTTTTCTTATAATCAAGGCGCATATTTCTCTTATGGTATTATGGACCTTGTAGCTGATTGGGGAGCGTAGGTAGGCTTTTCTGTTCTGCCAGAAATATAGTGACCGATCTTGCTCTGTCCGGGTTCATCTCAGCCAGAATCGGGGCAAGTTTCCGTTCTGACATACGGCCCATAACAGATATAAGTATATCCATATCCAGCGTATTAAAGATATTTGCCGCGTCTTTTGCTTTCATGCCTTCATAAACTTTAACAAGACTGACAATTCTTTCTTCTTCTTCTTCAGATTGTTGTTGAAGAAGTCCTTGAATTTCCTCTCGCAAGGATTCCATCTCATCATATTTCTGGTTTATCTCGGATTCCGCTGCTGCCAGCAAGGCCTCACGTTTTGTGATTTCAGCTTCACGTGCATCCAAAGAACGCCGTCTTTCTGCCAGAGCTTCAAATAACTCGGCACGAACTTCCGAATACTCCATATCGGCATCAATGGCATCAACCCATGGACGCCCGCCAGTTACAGCAGGGGGCGGGCTCATAGGCGGGGTATTATCTGCTTGTGCCTCATCACCGGTTTCGATGACTTCGGTTGTGGTAGTTGTGGTGGTTGTCTCTTCAACTTGGACCAGAGGAGCATCATCAGACGGATTATTCGTGGTAATCGCATTCAAAAGAGATGGATCGGGTGGAAGTTGCGCATCCTGAGCTATCGCACCACCCATAGAGTGATTTACGGATACGATAACATCACCCAGACGAACGGCAAAAGCGACCATCGCCACAAAAATCAAAAGTGGCAAAAGGCGTAAATGTTTCAAAATTTTATCAAACATTATATTTATGCTCTTTCATCAGGCATCATATCCACGGCGACGCTTAAGCGCGCTGGCAAGGTCTTTTTCGGCTCGGCTGGTCAGTGCTTCAAATTCCGCATCGACGCGTGCTTCAATTTCTTCATCGTCATCCTCACCATAGAATTCTTCATATTCACGGTCACGGATAGCAAAAGATGCCACATTTCCGGTATCAGCAGTTTTTCCTGCGACAGTGCTTTCATTTTCTGCTGTTGCCTTATCGCTTTTGCGCCTTTGCGGGGTAGGGGGCTTTGCAGCGGCACGCCGATCAAATACATATTCGTCCTCAGCATCACTATCAACCACATCAATTTCGTAATCAGTATCCGATTGAAAAACCTTATTGTCAGGACGCGTTTTCTTTCCTGCTTCACCGGCAAGATTTTCAAGGCGGTTTGCAAGGCTGTCCCCAGCTTCAGTGATGATTTCAAGCTCTTCCGACAAACCTTGTGCTTTTTTCAATAAGCCGTGGAGCTGAGCGCCGGAATCATCTGCAACATCGTGCATTTCCTGAATAGCTTCCTGCGCGCGCGTAATATTAATAGCCAGATTTGAAACGAGTTGCTCCAATTCGGCCTTACTATCCTTTAAAATCTTAAGCTGTGAAGACAGGCGCATGGCATAAAAGATCGTTGCTGCCAGAAACAGCAATATAACAACGTCGATAATTAACCCTATTTCCACCTTAATCTCCCTTTAAATACCCAGCCTGAATATTAATCCTTTTTCGGCGGTATATAGTTTTCTATACGCACGGCAATCTGTGATTCCTTCTGACCCATCGGACCTTTGAATATAGGAAAGTCACCGCACCGAAGCTCGATTTTGTCGGCTGGCTTTGTGTTAAAATACAGGGTTTCCCCTATCTTCATGTTTAATAAACGTGATAAAGGCATACTTAGTTCACCGAGTATTGCCTGTAAGTAGACATCCGTTTTCATCAACTCATGAGTTAAGTGGTTTTCCCAGATGGAATCACGACCGAATTTTTCTCCCATAAACATCTGGAGAAGAAGTTCACGAATAGGCTCAAGCGTCGCATAAGGAATTATAACTTCCGCACGTCCTCCGCGATCCCCCATATCAATACGCATACGCGCAAGCACGCAGGCATTTCCGGCTTGCGTGATCGTTGCAAAACGCGGGTTTGTTTCCATGCGATCCAAATTGAAACTTACTGGAGATAACGGGTCAAAAGCAGAGGATAGATCTGCCAGTGCAACATTCACCATACGTTCAACCAGTTTTGTTTCGATGGTGGTGTAAGGGCGCCCCTCTACGCGAATGGCTGAGCTTCCTTTCCTACCACCAAGTAAAACGTCAACAATAGAATATATAAGTGAACTATCGGTCACCATAAGGCCGAAATTGTCCCACTCCTCGGCCTTGAACACTGAAAGCATGGCAGGCAAAGGAATTGAATTCATGTAATCGCCGAAACGAACAGTAGACACCTGATCAAGCGAAACTTCGACATTATCGGAAGTGAGGTTGCGCAGCGACGTTGACATCAAGCGGACAAGCCTATCAAAGACAATGTCTAGCATAGGCAGGCGTTCGTAATTGACAAGGGCGGCATTGATCAGTGCCATCACACCTGAATTTTCTTCCATGTCGGAAAAATCATCATCAAAACCAAGCAGGGAATCTATTTCCGCCTGATTAAGGATGCGCGCACCGGTATCACCTTCACCAATCATACCGTCATCGTCCATGGACGCATCTGCATCCATGTCATCGACCTGGTTATCCAGTTCGTCGGTCTGATCTTCCTTTTCTGCTGTTTGTGTGTCGCTCATAATATTTGAATTGTGGTTTCTGCCAAATTTTGTTTCTGACTTATTATAATATCATATTACCCGGTCTCTTGACTATTGTATAAGTATTTCCTGAAACAGAACATCCTTAACCTTTGTCGGGTAAGCTGCCGCATTAACCCTTGAGAGTAACTCCACCTGCAGGCGATAAATTCCTTTAGAACCGCGTAGATCTTCAACACGAAGCTCTCTTAAATAGGTTTGAAACTGGTCAATGACGCGCGGCAAAACGGCTTCCACAGCAGCGGCATCTTCCGGACTTTCCAGCTCAAGCTGAACACTTAATCTTAAAAAACGGGGCTGCCCGTTATCAGAACTAAGATTGACCACCATGTCCGGTATGGCAAGAAAAGCAACGGATCCGGGGTCGACCGGGCGTTCTTCTCGATCAGCCTGTTCCGATGTTTCATCAGCATTTTCGCTACTCCCCATGAAGCTATCCAGCATACCACTGAAATAAAGACCTGTTCCGATTGCTGTTATAAGGATCAGGGGAACCAGAAGATAAAGAATCTTTTTCTTGCCGCCTTTGCCATTGTCATCATCCAGGGATTTGACCTCTTCATTTTCCCTGCCTTCTAATGATTGCGGGCTGTCTGGTGCAGACATGTTTTGCTCATTATTAGGTTGTATGTCCATCGGTAACGCTTTCCTTTAAGATTTCAGAGCTCATAAAAAACAGTTATGTACTCTTATCATATCACGGTTGATTTACGAAAAAAGGGCGCGTTTGAAATGACTCACAAGTCAGTTATGCCATTTTTGACCGGAAAAAAATGCCCTGCACTGCATTTTTGTCACTGTGTTTCTTCCGCTATCAGTATAGCTGACGTCTTCTGAAATTATAAAAATTCATATACATCAGTTACTTAGGTGTTTGGCACGCTACGTGCATATACAAATGGGTGAGGATTTAAGGGGTAGTTTAAAAACCTCCCGATACAAACAACAGAATTTGAATAAATATTAAAAGGCAGGTCGTTCATGGAAAATGGTGCATATATAGGATTATCGAGACAAATGGTTCTCCGCACAGGTATGGATCTTGTGGCAAACAATATTGCCAACGCGTCCACGCCAGGTTACCGCACACAAACACCTTTATTTGCAGAGCATTTGGCTGACCCTAAAGGTGGCCGTGAGGCAATCTCAATGGTAACTGATTACGGACAGTTCGACAGTACAAAAGAGGGCCCGATGCGGATGACCGGCGGAGAGCTGGATGTTGCATTAAATGGTCCGGGCTTTTTCGGGGTAAACGGGCCGGAAGGACTTCAATATACACGGGCCGGTAATTTCACAATGAATAATGAGCGTGAACTAATCACAGCATCAGGCTATCTGGTTGCAGATACCGGAGGAGGGGCAATTAATATTCCCGAAGATGCAAAGGAAATCAAAATTGACCGTGAAGGGCGTGTCTCTACCGAGCAGGGCGAAGTTGGTCAGATCATGGTCAGGGAATTTACCAATCCACAAATGCTCTCACCAAGTGGAAGCGGTCTTTACGCATCAGCAGATGAGGGTATACCGCCTGAGAACACACAAGTATTCCAAGGGCAGCTGGAAGGATCCAACGTACAGCCGGTCTTTGAAATGACCCGTATGATTGAGATTTCACGCGAATATCAGGCACTGCAACGCTTTATGCAGAGTGACCACGATTTACAAAGAACAGCCATTCAACGTCTGGGACGTCCGGCAGGATAAACAGATATAAAAAACTGACGAAGTAACATAATTGACACAAGTTTAAACAAGGAGTGTAGACAATGAGATCACTTAATATAGGCGCAACAGGAATGCTGGCTCAACAGATGAATGTTGACGTTATTTCCAATAACATTGCTAATATGACAACAACCGGTTTTAAAAGACAGCGTATTGAGTTTCAGGACCTTATGTACCAGAACATGACACGCCCCGGTGCAACATCGTCTTCTGCCGACACAATCGTCCCTTCCGGACTTCAGATTGGTCTTGGTGTGAAACCTGCGACAACATATCGTATTCACACACAAGGAACAGTAAACCTGACAGATAGTGAGCTGGATCTTGCCATTGACGGGCAGGGCTTCTTCCAGATTGAACTGCCAAACGGTGATGCGGCATACACGAGGTCAGGTTCTTTCCAGCTTAACCAGGATGGTGAAATCGTAACATCACAAGGATACCGTGTCGAACCCGGCATAACCATCCCAGATGATGCTGTTAACCTGGAAGTAAATGCCGAGGGACAGGTCTTTATTTCCCTGCGTGGACAAGCAGAAATGCAAAATGTTGGTCAGCTGGAGCTTGTAAACTTCATCAATCCGGCAGGTCTAGAAGCCATAGGCGACACGATGTTTGCCGAAACCGAGGCGTCTGGTGATCCAATGGCCGGTAACCCGGGTGAAGAAAACATGGGAACCATCCTGCAAGGCGCGCTGGAGCAATCCAATGTCGATGTGGTGAAAGAAATCACCAACATGATTACAGCCCAGAGAGCCTATGAGATGAATTCTCAGGTGATTTCAACATCAGATGAGATGATGGGCACAATTACACAGCTTAGATAAAAATAAATAAGAAGTTGGCACGGAGCTTGCAAAGATAAAAACAACGGAAAAAAGTTCCGCGCCTTAAAAAAGGCAAGAAAGAATAGAAAGGTAATAATTTAAAAGGGAGTTTGGAGTTATGAACGTGTATGTAGCAAAATCAACACCGATCAGTACAGAAAATGGCATTGCCGCCATTGGTGTTCTAGCATTCAAGTCACTGATAATATCAATTATTGTAGGCGCCTTGTTTATTTATGCCATGCTGCATATTAAGCAGGCAACAGCTGCAGACCTGAAAATGGTCAGTGTCATTAACGAAGATGTTTTAAGAGTAGGCGATATTTTTGAAAATGCCTCTGGTAAAGCAGATATTGTAATCGGACGCGCACCACTACCGGGTCAGGACATGACTTTAAATGCACGCACATTGATGCGCATTGCGAAATCTCTGAATATTTCATGGCAGCCACAATCAGTGCTTGATCAGGTTGTTATTCGCCGTGAAGCCACAATGATCGGCTTTGACACAGTCAACACAAGTCTTAAGCAAGCCTTAAATGACAAGGCTGGTCTGAGTAATCTTGAATTGGTTGTTAATGAAAGCTTGGCAGGTATGACGTTGCCTAAGGGCGAGCCTGCAACAGCCGATGTTCAGGATATCCGCTATAACCCACAAGATAACAGCTTTGTTGCGACCTTGCTGGCACCTTCTGCCGAGCGTCCTCTTAAGCGCTTTAAGGTCACAGGCTATGCCCATAAGCTGATAGAAGTGCCTACTTTGGCCTCATCTGTAAAACGTGGCGATATTATATCGGCCTCTGACATACAAATGGTGGAACTGCGCGAAAATATGCTTTCACGTAACGTAATAACCAATCTAGCTGACTTGCAGGGCATGGCCGCAGCCAAAGATATCAGTTCCTCGCAGCCTATCCGCACAATGGATATAACACTGCCACAACTGGTCGATCGCGGCGGTGAACTGACTATCATATACAAGGCCGGAACAATGAGCCTTACTGCCAAGGGTAAAGCCTTACAAAACGGAGCCCGTGGAGAGCTGATAAGAGTGGTTAACCTGGCCAGTAACAAGAACCTTCAAGGTATGGTTACAGGCGATCACGAAGTCACAATTTACTAATAACAATAATAAATAAGGTCATAAAAACACTAAAATTAAACCTAAAAAGGTGGGTCATTATGAACAAGACAATGAAGAAAAATTTGAAAAATACACTTAAAGGATTATCACTGGCACTGGTTACAACCACAATGCTTAGTGCCTGTGGGGCAGGGGAGCGCCTTGCCAATATCGGAGCGACACCGGATGTCAGCCAGATAGATAACCCTGCCAATTCAACAACGGCCAATGCGGTATCCATGCCGATGCCTGCACCGGTGACAGTAACACAGAAAGCAAATTCACTATGGTCATCTGATAAGCGGAGCTTCTTTAAAGACCAGCGCGCCTCTGATGTCGGTGACATCCTTACCGTTCTTATCAATATTGATGATGAGGCAGAACTTGAAAACGAGACAAGCCGCTCACGCTCAAGCAATGAGAATGCAGGACTGAACAGCCTGCTTGGATATGAAACGCATTTGGACAAAGTCTTTCCCGAGGCCATCGATAATAACAGTCTTGTAGGACTTGGCGCAGACTCAGCCCATAGCGGTCAAGGTTCAACTGAGCGGGAAGAGCAGGTTGACCTGAAGCTCGCAGCGGTAGTTACACAACAATTACCAAATGGCAATATGGTTATCGTCGGCCGTCAGGAGGTGCGTGTGAACTTTGAGAAACGTATATTGGAGTTTGCAGGTGTTATCAGACCTGAAGACATTACAATTAACAATACAATCCCGTATGAAAAAGTTGCTGAGGCAAGAATTTCCTACGGAGGTAAGGGACAGATTACAGATGTCCAGCAGCCTAGATACGGACAACAAGCTTATGACATATTGTTCCCATTCTAGACTGACTTAAAAGAATTTGTTCCGGCTCGCAGACAAAGAAATAAGAGCGCAGGAACATCACCAGTGACCCAACCACCCTACCTTGAAGCGCCGGGAATAAACCCCCGGCGCATTTTTTCTTTATTGCCGTTTACATAATGTATACAAATAGTCTTGAAATTAGCACAATCGGGAAATCATAAGATTGCACTAATAGGCTAAACTGAAATTATGGGTGGCAATTAACAAGAAAGATAAAAATGATAAAACTCAGAAGAAAACAAAAGAAATATCTACAGGCAATCACATTTTCTTTTTTTCTCATGGCTTTTTTCGTAGGTAGTTTGAGTACGGCTTATATGAGTTCCGGTCCCATCATTCTAGGCACTGAAATGAATGCAAATGGAACAGTGGAATATCTGTGTCTTGGGAATGGCTGCCACGACATGTTGGAAATGGACTGGTAAGGCTACCCTATAAATAAATAACCTATGCCCCGTATAGTTTTGATATATTCGGGGTTTTTGGGATCATCACCTAATTTTTTCCGAATACGTCCAATTAAAATATCGATACTGCGGTCATAGCTGTCACTTTCGAGCTTATCCAGGTTTTGAAATATCTGATCACGTGACACTTTGCGCCCTTTTGCTGCTATAAGAATGGAGAGAATATCATACTCTGTTGCAGTCAGACCCGCGTCATGACCATCCACATGGATGACCTGATGTTGATTGTCATCAAGAAACCAAGGGCCGAATTTTGTGTCTCTGGTCTCGTCTTCTGCCTGAATAACAGGCTGACAGCGCCTGAGTACAGCCTTGATGCGTGCAGCCAGTTCGCGGGGGAGAATTGGTTTTAGTAAGTAATCATCTGCGCCGGTTTCCAGACCGATAATTTTTTCAACATCTGTGCTGTTACCACTGAGCAGAATTATAGGCGCTTGGGATTGTTTACGAATATCCAGCACTAAATCAAGACCGTTCTTGCCGGGTAGCTCATAATCCAAAAGAAATAAATCAACTTTTTCGAGAATGCATTTCTCATCAATGTTCAGGCCATCTGAGAAGGGTGTCACGTTATAACCTTCCGAGGATAAAAACTCTGTAAACATGGAGTTTATATTTTCATCGTCCTCAATAAAGACTATGTGTGCTCCCATGGAAAACCTGTATTGTATAGCTTTAATTATCTGACTCATTAGAAGTTTATCATATACTTCGTTAACAAAATAGATACAAAATGCCATAAAATTACCGCTAAAACGAAAAACGGCTTTTACAAAGCTATGATAAATTTATGTAAATGAGATAATTTTATTATGGAGAGTTAAATGTCAAAAACATTAAAATCAAAAGAATTTCATGCCTTATGCTTTGCTTTTTTTCTGTTTTTAGCACTGGCTGCCTCCTTAAGTATGGCACTTGCGTCTTCCGGCCATGATTCTGATGATGGCTCGGGACTGATTATCACAGAGAACGTGATCTGCCAGGATAATATATGTTTGCCAACCAGCATGTTTGGAGGATAGCAGAATAAAATAATACCCTTATCTGGATAACCTGATACCCTCAATACCTTTGCTATTCAGATAGAAAAAGCGCCGGTCAGCCCGGCGTTTTTTTATGGTTGCTTTATGTCCGCATTGAGTTTGTTTATAGCGCGGGCCTTGGCATCATCGCCAAAGCAAAATCCAAAGATATTTCCCGCCGCCTCGGCGCCGTAGACTTTTACTTCGTTAGCGGCACCTTCAAAATCCTTTCGTGCCATAAGTGCTGTCGCTTTAAATGTGCCATCAACTAATGTGGAAACCGCACCCAGAATAGGTGTCCTTTTAGCTACAAAATCAAAGCCTTTGCTAAGTTTGCTTGCCAATGGTGCTCCTTTAATGTCCTCCCATTCGGCCTGGCGTAAATCATGACCTTCCAAATTGCTTAAATCTTTTCCTAAAATATCAACATTATATTTATGTTGCCTAAGCTCACCCTGCAAAGCAGCTTTACGTGCAAGTTGTGCGTAAAGCTGAGTATTGCTGTCTACGGCAGGATTTGAGGCGATTTTTTCCAAACGGTCCGCTAGCGAACTAAGGTCAGGGTCGCGGTAATCTTTAATGCGTTCCCTGTCGTCTTCTGTGGCCAACAATTTATCGAGTACTGGGTCGACGCATTTAAAACCATCATCAAAATATTTGCCGTGAATTTCTTTTTGCAGATATTCCGAGGGACAATGTGTGATTGCTTTATGCCCGATAAGTTCAGCATAAAGCCTTACCCTTAATTCCATGACACGGGTAGAGGTTAGCGGATCAGGTGTTTCAGAATCATGACTGAAAAAATGCCTGTGCAAATTATGTGCAAAATCGTAGACGCCGACTTCACCAAATAAAGTAGTTAAAGCACGGTTTTGTACATGGGCTCTGACAACCTCAGTTGACCCGCCAGCGTCCAGATAATCCTGTAATGCGCGTTTATCGCATTCAAATTCCTCCGCATTGATTTCGTCAGGCTGTTCGTTTTTTGCCCTTAATCTGGCGTGATGAAGTTCATGCCGCAATGTAATATAATCGGAATCCTCCTTGGGAATAGGATTGTTTATTAGGTATCGCGTGTCGTTTAATTGGTATCGTAAGTTATCTGTAGGAGTACTGAGTTTCGATGCTTTTAAAAGCCCAAAAGCCAAATGTTTTTCCCTTGTCCCTAAAGTATTAAGAAGGCCACCAACATAATCAGCACTATCTTTAGCCACTTCAAACAGGGAAATATGGTCTGAGGCAGGGCAGAATTCCAGCCAGCGGCGTTTTAAATTCGCCGCACGCTCTGATAATTCTGTATCAGAATAAAAATCGTAAAGTGTGTCTTTGAAAACGCCTAGATCTTCGGAGTAATAGGTCAAAACGGGTCGACCGATTTCGGCAGATAATTCCTCATCCGTATGAACGGGCGCAACAAAGCCGCTATCTATTAAATTTCCACTCATATTTTAGTCCAAACAAAAACCACGCCCCTATTATAGGCGTGGTTTATGAAAAATTGGTAAAAAATTAAGTTTCTAAGCCTTAATCGTCGCGGTGTGTGCGCTCCATACGCTCGTGTCTTTCCTGAGCCTCAAGGCTGAGTGTCGCGATAGGACGTGCATCAAGACGCTTAACCGAGATTGGGTCGCCTGTTTCTTCACAATACCCGTAGGAATCATCATCAATACGCATCAGGGCTTCGTTGATTTTGTTAATTAACTTGCGTTCACGGTCGCGTGTACGAAGCTCAAGTGCGTGGTCTGTTTCGGCAGAGGCACGGTCAGTCATGTCTGGTTTGTTCAGCTCAACACCTTGAAGTGTTTCTTTAATTGTTTCTGAGGATTCACGAATAAGCTCAGAACGCCAGGCTATAAGCTTGTTTCTGAAATATTCCTGCATAACAGGATTCATAAACTCTTCGTCATCACTTGGTTGGTAATCCTGAGGAACAATCGCGCTTGATGGGTTTGACATTTTAAACCTCCAATAAAAATCATTTAAAAACCGCAAAACACTATTCAATACCCTTACAAAAGGCAAGCATTTTCGCGTAGCTTAAGGATATAGGCGGGGGATGAAAAAAAGCAAATAAATGTCTTAAACGACGTTATCCATAGAGATGCGCATTTTCGCGATCTCAATTTGAGCGCGCAGATCGATCTGATCCAATATTTCCGTCAGTCTGGGGTCGTTGATTTTTTCCCGATGGCTGGAGGCGATGTCGGCAAGGTTCAAAAGATGGCCTACTGTCATATTTCCGTTAAGAAGGCGCATGTGAAGTCCCTCAAGTTCGGCAAGAATATCATCTGCTCGCTCACGCATGCGGTTGCGCGCTGCGCGTTCGGTAGGGTCTTCGGCAGCCTGCGCTGCGAGAAGGGCCTCTACACTATTGATGCTTTGGCTCTGAGATGTAGAGGATGTGCCAGCAACATCGCTTTCTTTAAGAAAGACGCCGAAACCATCTCCGCTTGAGCCGGCTTTACCGCTTTTCTTGGAGCTGGAGGATTTCTGTGATCTGTCTGGGCCCTGAATTTTCATAGTTTTTTCCGTTTTCTTAGAAGAGAGGCAAACCCGTCTCTTATATATAAGTATATACTATATGGCGCTGACAATCCAATAAAAGCCACCACGAAAAAAACTAATCCGCCCATTTCGAAAAAAGTGCACTCTCACCGGAAAAAATTGCCGATCTAAAGTTACTGTTTCCGTGAAATATTTATAAAATCGTTATATATCAATGATTTAAATTACTTTGCGGTTGGCATGACTTTCGCAAGGTAATAACTGCGGTCTCCCTGTTTATTTAAGAGGGGGAAGCGAAGAAAAAGACAGATTGGGTCAAATATTAACAAGGACTGTACAGATATGAGTACGATATTTAACGATAAAACACATTCAAAGGCAGGCATGACCTTGCGTCATAATGCGCTGGGAATTGCTTTCTGGCTGTTATTCCTTCTGGCTTTTGTCATACTGGGCACATCTTTCCGTGCCGAAGCCGCCACTACGCGTATTAAAGATATTGTCGATGTAGAAGGTGTTCGTGACAACATGCTGGTTGGTTATGGTCTGGTTGTCGGTTTGAATGGCACAGGGGATTCCCTGAACAACTCGCCATTCACAAGACAGTCACTGACAGCCATGCTGGAGCGCCTGGGTGTTAACGTCCGTGAACAGAATTTAAATACCGGTAATGTTGCTGCCGTTATGGTGACTGCGACCTTGCCACCCTTTACCAATCAAGGTGCCAGAATAGATGTTACAGTGTCCACGATGGGTGATGCTGAATCACTTCGCGGCGGAACATTGCTGGTAACCCCTTTGATGGGTGCTGACGGCGAAGTTTACGCCATAGGTCAGGGGCCGGTTATGATTAACGGTTTTCAGGCTCAAGGACAGGCAGCCTCAATTACACAGAACAATCCGGCCGCAGGACGTATCCCTGAGGGTGCGATTGTTGAAAAGGAAATAGAATTTGCGCTTGAGAATCTATCTCAAGTAAGGCTTGCACTAAGAAACCCTGATTTTACGACAGCACGCCGTGTGGCGGGTGCCATTAATGGATTTGTTCCAGGCAATGTGGCACGCAGTGAAAATCCTGCCAGTGTAACTTTGATAAAGCCTGCCAGCTATGCAGGAACCATAGTGGATCTTATAACAGACATTGAACAGCTTCCGGTCGAGCCAGATCAGGTTGCCAAGGTTGTGATTGATGAGAATACAGGAACAGTAGTAATGGGTGCGGATGTGCGTGTCAGCACAGTGGCCATTGCGCAAGGTAGCCTGACCATCAAAATCACTGAAACACCTCAAGTGTCCCAGCCCAACCCTTTTTCTGACGTAGGTGAGACTGTTGTGGTCCCAAGATCAGAAGTAGATGTTAATCAGGGTGAGGACGTGAGACTGGCCGTTATGGAAGAGGGTGTGTCCCTGCAGGATCTCGTCACTGGCCTGAATAGGCTTGGTGTAGGACCGCAGGATATTATAACCATCCTTCAGGCCATCAAGGCAGCGGGAGCCCTTCAGGCGGAGATTGAACTACTATGATGAATAATATGATGCTATCCCCCGATACGGCACTAAGCGCGATGCAGGCAGGACAGGTTAATAGTGATAAAACCTCCTCTCTGCAGGCCCAGGCAAAAGCAGCCGCCAAAGATGCAGAGCTAAGCCGCGTTGCCAAAGACTTTGAGGCCGTTTTCTTGACAGAAATGCTGAAGCCGATGTTTGAAGGTTTGGAAGTTGATGGCATGTTTGGTGGCGGTAAGGGGGAAGAAGTCTTCCGGGGCATGATGCTCGATGAGTACGGTAAGATATTGGCAGATAAAGGCGGTATAGGCCTTGCCGATAATATAAAGGCCGAGCTGCTTAAGCTGCAGGAAGCGCAAGGCAAGGGAGAACCCAAATGATTACAGATAAAGGACGTAACATAATGAATAACAGGAAAGAGCATAAAGCCAAAACTAACGCTTCACATACGTCACATGCCGAGGGGGCTGTGAATATTGAAAAAAGTTTGACTGTTATAGAAAAGCTTACGGATCAGCTCCAAAGCATAATTGAACGTGAAACAAAAAGCCTTGAAGATCATGACATAGAAAAATTTGTTCAATATCAAATGGAAAAGGCACGTTTGGCAAAAAATTATGAAATTGAAGCCCAAAAACTGCTTTCTGTGCGTGAAAAGTTAAGAGAGGCCGACGAAGATTTGCGTAAACGCGTCAAAAAAGCTCAGGAAAGCTTTTTGGAAAGTTCGGAGCAAAATGCGGCAATTCTTATGAGGCGACAAATTAGTGCCCAAAGATTGAATGAAAGAATTATGGGGGCTGCGCGACAGGCTTTAAGTGGAGAAGACATTGCGTATACAGCCGCAGGTAAAAAGACAAACAGCGTGAGGAAAACCCTCTCGTCAGGTGCGGGAAGCACAATTTAAAAAAAGCAGAATAAAGAAGGATAAAAGATTATGGTTTCACCGGCGATTTTCATGGCAGCGGTTCATTCAGGTGTATTTGGCTCGGCCCAGCAAGGTCAGTCCGGTACAAGTGGTGATACGGCAAATCAGGCGTCACCTTTTGCAGCGCTTTTTGAGGCCCTGAACGCGCAAGTTGCCGGAAACCAGGCTCCTTCCGGGGAAGGTGGCACGCATTTAGCCTCATTTAATTCAAGGCAAACACATCCTTTGTTCAGTCAGCTTGAAAATATCAGTGATGAAGATTTTATAGCTGCTGTGAATGCGCTGGGCTATTCAGATTTCCCTCTACGCACTCCTGTTAATTTTAGCGGCTCACAAAATGAAATCTCCATGTCAAACCTCCTTCAAGGGCAGGCTGGTGATGCTCCGGCTGATATGCAGGAGCAAATCCTGTCCTTTATGGAGAGGGTTAATGTTTCCAAACCGGAAGCTCAACAAGTCGCTCAATCTGCCAATCAGGGTGGGGCGGGCAACAGCATTTCATCTCACATGGCCGCTCTTATAAGCGCCAGTGAAGGCAATATAGCCATGTCCGAAGATTTAGCCATGGCGTTAAATGCCATGGATGTCGGGGCAGGTGATTCTGATATGAATTTCGATATAGAAGCCCTGAAGACAAGGGCTTCACAGGCAGCCTCTCCGGACGGTCAGGCAAAAGCACAAGCACAAATGCATTTGAATTCTCCGGCAACGGCAGTTCCTCAACAACAGGCAGCCGCATCTGCTATGCCGGGTAAATGGTTCGAGAATGCAATGAAAAATGGAAATTTCGGCTTTTCATCAGGTGAGAGTGCATCCGAATTTACAACAGGTGACCTTGCCAATATCGTAAAAACACAAAATGCTGGCAATGATACCGGTATGTCGATGTCTTACAATCAATCCCCGCAACAGCCTCAAATGCTAGGTGGACCGGGTGCCAATAACAATCCGATGTTGAACGCGCAAGGCTTTTCCCTTTTTGCGGGTGAAGACGGACAGGCTTTTTCTTTACAAAGCTTTGACGGCAGTGATTTGGGCGGCGATATAGAGCTGGTCAGTGTTTCATCAACGCCTTTGAATACGCATTCTGCGATTACCGGTGTAGGACAGGCCACTGCGTCCGCGCAGATGTCACAGCCCTCTCAGGTTCTGGCGGCTGCCTTGCAAAGAGGAGCGGCCAAAGACGGAGTGCAAAGGCTGGCTATTTCCTTAAACCCTTCAGAATTAGGACGGGTCGTTGTTGATATAGAAATGGACGCGAAGAAAAAGATGAAGGTAACAGTGGCTGTTGAGAAAGAATCAGCTCTACATATGTTCCAAAGAGATATGAACGCGCTGGAACAAACCCTTCAAAAAGCAGGAATTGATATAAACAAGGGTGATTTACAGTTCGCGCTTGATGATGGCAGCTTCAACTTTGACCAGGCCCTGCAACAGCATGGTGAAGGGCAGGGCGATAATAATAGTCGTGGTCAAGGGGGTGACGGAAGTGGTGCAGGAAATCACAATGAAGCGTCCGATGAGATAGAGCAGGCCAGAATGAATGCGCCGGGCCTTTACTCGGATCCATCAACGGGGCGCTTACGCTATAATGCTTTGGCCTGATTGAGTTCTTGACCCGACATTAACTTTTCCTTTACCATTAGCGGTATATATTAAATGTATATATGTGCGTTAGGACAAAACGCATAAAGGATAAATACTATCTGCCAACCTAGGAAAGGTAAGGCTTTGGATAAATTAACGCTAACATCATCGATGCTTAACAAGCCGCAGGTTGCTAAACCGACCTCGGAAACAGCTAATGCTCGCAAAAGCAATGATGTTAACGGCGCAGACAAAGCCTCGCAAAGTCGTCCCATTAAGGATGAGGTCAGCCTTTCTTCTACAAATATTCTTGAAAAAGTCTCCGGCATTCAAAGCCTTCTGGAGAATGTTGAAAACATTTCCCGGACTTTGAACATGTCTATTGAAAGCGTTGATACAGTTTTAAATAAACTGGAAGAGGCGGGCGGCACAGCAGTTCAGATTAAAAAGGCATTCTCAGGTGAGGTGCAACAAGATAATGTAGCTGCTTTGGAAGAGCGTTTTGCGGCACTTTTAAACGATATTGATAATCTGGCACAAAACACAGGTTTTGCTGGTGAAAATCTATTAAACGGTGATAACCTTGTATTTGAGGTCGGTAGCGGAGCAGGATCTAAATATGTAGTGGAAGGCTTTAAACTGTCGTCAGATGCTTTAAACTTGCGTCCTGAGCAGTTTTCTTCGGCAAGTGTTGCAGATTCAGCATATGCGTCTGTAACGCAGGCAGTCGATGAGGTAAGGGTATTTCGTGCACAGCTCGTCGGGGACGTTAATGAAATGAATACACGTAAAGCTTTTTCGGAATCAACTATTGAGGTTTTGATATCTTCTATACAAAACCCTGTGGAGCAAGAATCTGTTAGCGACGAAGGCGCTGCATTATTAGCATTGCAGACCAAGCAGATGCTGCAAAACAGTGAAGCGAGCCTGGCCGGTGAAGGTCAAAAATCCCTTCTTGACCAATTCTGACTTGAACATCCGTATAACATCTTTATCATAAGAGGCTCTGGGGATTTCTTTCCCTCATAATGGACTCTTCGCAACGAGGTATGAATGGCTCTTGTAATCGATTTAAAGCCCGGTGAAAAAATTCTGATAGGTACGGCCGTCATCACCAATGATAAGCAGCGCACACGCATCCATATCGCCGGAGAAGCCCCTATTTTAAGAGAAAAGGACGTATTGCAAGAAGAAGAGGCGGATACGCCTTGTAAAAAAATATATTTTTTAATTCAATGCATGTATCTGGCACGTAATCCAAGGGAGTATCACGCCAAATATTTTGCGATAGTCAAAGATATTCTACAGGCAGCGCCATCAACTTCGCCCATTTTTGTCAAGATCAACGAGCAAATTATTAAGGGGCATTATTATAAAGCCCTGAAGGAAGGTCAGTCACTGATCGAATTTGAAGATAATTTGCTTAAGAACTCTTGAGGATAATGGGTAACACATCACTAAAAACGATAAATCATCAGCATAATTTACCGCATTCAGGCTCTGACATATCAGAAACTGACAATCATTCTGATCTATTGGAACAGAGAGATGTTGAGGTGAAAGCCTTAATCTCACTGGCAGACAGAATTGAAAATGAAGTAAAAGATGGTTCTTTTGAAGATGCATTGCGGTCAAATTCTCGCCTTTGGGGATTATTCTATGACAAGGCGATGACAGACCGTGCCTTGAGTAAAAGCATGGAATTTCAAGATTATAAGCTGAATGAAAATATTATAAAGCTTGCCAATTTTGTTTTTAAGAAAACGGCAGTGGTTCTGGATAAAAAAGATTATGGCCAGGCCGCTATACTGGCCCGTTTAAACCGCGAAATTGCCGATGGCTTGAAGAGTTAAGCGCTGATATTGACTGATGCGCTTGAACTGGACCCTTGCGCGCCATTTACCAAAGCCATATCAAGCGAGCTGTCGGAAGGGGCGGGTGAGAGATTTTGTTGTGTCTCAACTTTAGCCTCGGCGCGTATTTCAACGTCATTAAAATCAACACTCGGACTTTCCTTGGGCGGAGAAGAGATTTGCTTGTAAGCCTGTATCTGGCTTTCAGTCGGAAATTGTTTAACTGTATTTCCGGTGGATGTGTCCCTGATCTGTACAATCGCGCGGCTAAGGTCGTTTTGAAACTCGACATTGCGGCTCAAATAAGGATCCATTTTAAGTGATGAAAAATCGGCCTCTGGTATTTCTACTTTTTGCTGTGCCGCCTTTGAGGAGGCAACTTTCAAATTACCTGAGTTTAATAAAGTTGAATTTACAGCTTCTAACATGGTTGTTCTGACCCACTTTTTGTAATGCTTATACTAAGCACATTATTATTCCCTACCTACAGTATACTTAATTCGTAAACCTGTGTCAACTATTTGATATATATGAAGAATATTTAAGGGTTTGTTAATATGTTATTAAGAATTTGTTAATGATTTCCGTATGCTTGGAAAGTGCTATTTTCGTCTGCAAAACCGTGATTCTTAAGAATGATGTGGAACAAGTGGAAAAAGCAAAAAAAAACAGTTATACTAATAAAGTATAAATATAACGCCGACTCAATTTCTTTGAGGGGAATCTGGCGAAACTCACGGGACACAAAATGGCTGATAGCACTACAAATGAGAATTCAATGGAGCCTGCCGATAACGGGATGATGGCCACCTTTCGAAGGTTAGGGCCCGCCCGACTTGGCGTAATGGGTGCGGTTGTCTTTATGTTGCTGCTCTTTTTCGTGTTTGTCAGCCTTCGCGTGGCCTCTCCTGATATGGAGATGCTTTATAATAACTTATCCTCCCAAGATACAAGTGCAATAGCAGTGAAGCTTGATGAGAATAACATTGCCTACACAATATCAGAGGATGGCACGCAAGTCTCTGTCGGTGAAGAAAATATGGCACAAGCCAGATTGCTTCTTGCTCGTGAAGGCCTGCCTAGTACCGGGGCGTCAGGTTATGAGCTTTTCGATAACCAGTCCGGTTTCGGCACCACAAACTTTCAGGACATGATGAATAAGCAGCGCGCACTGGAAGGTGAGCTTGCGAGAACAATTAGTGCGCTTGAGCCAGTCTCAACGGCTCGTGTTCATCTGGTGATTCCTGAGCGTGAATTGTTTAGCCGTGAAACGCAGCCCCCGAGTGCCAGCGTGTTCGTTAATCTGAGAGGTAGCATTGAGCTTACCGCTAACCAGATACAAAGTATTCAGGCACTTGTTGCCTCCGCCGTTCCAGGCCTTAAAGGTTCTACTGTTTCAGTTATGGACAGTGCAGGTAACCTTTTGGCTAAGGGCGGGACTGATGATGAAGGCCTCATGACGGTCAAGGCCGAGGAAATGCGTCGTAAGTATGAGCAACGCCTGACAAACTCAATCGAGAACCTTGTTGGTCGAACCGTCGGTTTTGGTAAAGTTCGTGCCATGGTGACTGCAGATCTTGATTTTGACCGCATCAGCCAGAACGAGGAAATTTTTGATCCCGAAAGCCAGGTTGTACGCTCATCCTCCCTTGTGGAAGAAAGTGGTTCTGAGCGCGAGCCAGCTAATGAAAATGTGGGTGTCGAAAACAACCTTCCTAATGTAGGTGGCGATTTGCTTCTTGATGACCAGCCGACATCCCAACAAAACCGACTTGAAGAAACAACTAATTATGAGATCAGCAAAACCGTTAGAAATACTGTTCGTGAGGCAGGCGCGGTCAATCAGCTTTCGGTAGCGGTTATCGTTGACGGAACCTACACAACGACGGAAGCTGGTGAAAGGGTATATGAGCCGCGCAGTGAAGAACAACTTTCGAAGATTGAAAGCATCGTTCGCTCTGCAATTGGTTTTAGTGATTCTCGTGGAGACTCAATAACCGTTGAAAGTATGCAGTTTGCCGATATAGATGCGGGTCAGGACATGCTTGGCGATGATCGGATTATGGGCTTTGAGCGTGAAGACCTTCTTGACGCAGCTGAAATTGTGGCTGTTGCTGTTATGATTATTTTGGTGGTGTTACTGGTTCTTCAGCCTATGGTGGGCCGCTTGTTGGAAGCATCATCACCTGCTAAAAAGGATGAGCCAACACCGCAACCTGACTTTTTGCCGGGGGCACAGCAAAATCCGGCATTGGCCGCACCTAGCGGGTCAGGCGATGCCGCAGGTTTTCAGCCTGATGAAGTTGACGAGGATGATGACAGCATGATTGACATGCAAAAGGTTCAGGGTCAGGTTAAGGCCTCCTCTATTAAAAAGGTTGAAGATATTGTTTCCAATTATCCAAATGAAACTGTCTCGGTCATTCGGAACTGGATGGGACAGGAATAGGTAGTTAGATGAGTTTACGCGTCAGAGAAGATTACAGAACACTATCGGGTACGGAAAAAGCCGCCATTTTTCTTTTGTCTCTTGGTGAGGAAAATACAGCCAAAGTCATGGAACATATGGATGATGAAGAGATTATGGAATTGTCTCAAACTATGGCCAATCTGGGGCGCGTCAGTGCTAATGTCGTTGAAAGGCTATTCATAGACTTTGCCGAGCAGATGAGCAGTACGAGCTCTCTCGTTGGAACCCTGGACAGTACAGAGCGCCTCTTGATGCGTGTTCTGGGTGAAGACAAGGTCGGCGCAATCATGGAGGAGATCCGTGGGCCGGCGGGTCGGACAATGTGGGAAAAGCTTGGGAATGTGAATGAGGAAATTCTCGCCAACTTCCTTCAAAAGGAATACCCCCAGACTGTCGCAGTGGTCTTATCTAAAATCTCGACAGATCATGCGGCGCGCGTGCTCGCTATGCTGCCAGACAATTTCGCGCTGGAGGTTATCCACCGTATGCTGCGCATGGAATCTGTGCAAAAAGATATATTGGAAGATGTCGAAAAGACGCTTCGTACTGAATTTATGACGAACCTTGCTAGAACGCAAAGACGTGACTCTCATGAACTTGTAGCTGACATCTTTAACAATTTGGAAAGATCGGCTGAAAGCAAGTTTATGGACCAGCTTGAAGGCAGTATGCCGGATTCCGCTGAAAAGATCAGGTCTTTGATGTTCACATTCGATGATCTTATTAAGTTGGATTCGACAGCGATACAAACACTCATTCGTGCTGTTGACAAAGATAAAATGCCAACTGCCCTGAAAGGCGCGGCAGACACCATTAAAGACCTGTTCTTTAGCAATATGTCGGAACGTGCCGCCAAAATCATGAAAGAGGATATGGCTGCAATGGGGCCTGTTCGCCTGAAAGACGTTGAGGAAGCGCAACAATATGTTGTAAATGTTGCAAAAGACCTTGAAGATCGCGGCGAAATCATCATTGCCTCTGGTGATGCCGAAGACGAACTGGTTTATTAGAAAAAGTTTTGCACAATGCCTACTAAAAAACCTTATTTATTTGATACGCACAGTTTCGACAGTGATGCGGTCGTAAAGCCGGAAGACACTGAGGAAGAAGATATGCCTGTGATTTTCTCGGAAGAGGAAGTTGAGGGCATGACAGCAGAATCTTACAAGCAAGGCAAGCAGGACGGCTTCAGGGAATCCGAGGAAGGTTTTACAGGTCAGATTCATGCTGTTATCCAGAATATTGAAGGAAAGCTCGAAAGGCTTTTCGTGGATGAGCAGGATCGCGCAGAATTATTTGAAAAAGAGGTCATCTCTTTGACTTTCAAGATATTGCAGGCAGCATTTCCACATCTGAATAATGCCTATACGCTTGTAGAACTGCGTGAAGCTATCAGAACAAATTTGGATGAACATCTGGGCAAAGGGAAGGTTGTGATAAAGCTTCATTCCGATAATGTCGAGCCGATACAAAATTATATAGATGCAAAATTTTCTGACCGCAGTGAATTTGTTGAGTTGAAAAAACAAAAAGATATGGGGCCGAAAGAGGTTGCAATGGAATGGTCGCATGGTGGTGCGATGGTCAATCTGGAGGATTTCCAGGGTAAAATTGAGAAACTTTTCATCGAAACGCTTGCAGGGGATGACCAAAACCCGCAAGATAGTGAAGGAAATCAGGAGTAATTTATGAGCGATGATAATACTGACGAGCAAATTGGAGAAGAGACTGTAGAAACAGGGGCGCCCGATACATCTGAAAGCAAAAAGGATTTTGATCTTGATGAAATTCAGGAATCTTCCTCTGCTGTAGAAGAAGATGATTTTGAGGATGGGGAGGCGATGACCAAGGATGTCACTGCTATATATGACATTCCTGTTCAGGTCTCTGCCGTTTTAGGGCGATCTTCTATGCAGGTTTCACAATTGCTGAAACTTGGTCGTGGTGCTGTGGTCGAACTTGACCGCAAAGTTGGGGAAGCTATTGATATATACGTCAATAATCGCCTCGTAGCACGTGGTGAGGTTGTCGTCGTTGAAGACAAGCTTGGTGTAACTATGACTGAAATTGTCAAGTCTGACCGCGGCGGGGAGCTGTAAGCCAAGATGGCAAAAGCAAAAACAGATCCACAATTGAGTTCGGAAGCGGCTGACACTGGCGGCGGCGCTAAATTACCTGTTGATATTCCTTCATCAGATAAAATTTTAGATTTAACTACGATTATTGGCCTTTTTGTAGCTGTGGGACTTATATTTGCGGCTGCGTATCTTGGGCAAACAGGTGCTGACTTTTTCCAGCTTTCTGCAGTATTAATCGTTGTTTGCGGAACTTTGGCAGTAACGGCCATTTCTTATTCGGCAGGAGAGCTAAAGCATATTTATTCAGCGCTTGACCGCGTTTTTGTGCGTAAAATCCCCAAAGATAAACAAATGGCCGAACAGCTTGTTAATCTGGCTGTGCGTGTTAGAAAACACGGGCCTTTATCTCTCACAAAAATCGAAGGTGAGCTCAGTAAAGAGCCGATGCTTGCCAAATCAATGGCAATGGTTGCAGATGGAACAGCACCTGAATCTATTGAAATTATTCTCAAGACCGAAAGTGAGACTTTTCAGGAGAGTGCTTTTTTTGCAGCATCCGCCTTGCGCAAGGCGGGTGAGGTGGCTCCTGCCATGGGACTGATTGGGACATTGGTGGGACTTGTGCAAATGTTGGCGCAGCTTGAAGACCCGTCAAGCATTGGGCCTGCCATGGCGCTTGCGCTTCTTACTACGTTTTACGGTGCCATTTTAGGTACTGTTTTGCTAACACCTTTGTCTGTTAAGATGGAGCGTGCAGCCGAGCAGGAGTTATTGACCATGACTATGATAAGACTATCTGCTTTATCAATGGCAAAGCAGGAAAATCCAAGACATCTGGAAACAGTTCTGAACTCGCTTTTACCTGTAAAAGACCATATAAACTATTTTAGATAGAACGAACGAAAAGATTAAATCATTATGAGATTAATGTTAGTCGGACAATTAGAAGGCTATATTTCCACAGCGGGCAAAATCGCCTTGCAGCGCGGAGCAAAGGTTGTGCATTGCGAGGATACTATTGAAGCTTTAGGTGCCTTACGTAACGGAAAAGGTGCTGATGTTGCCATGGTTGATGTGAAACTCAAAATTGGCGAGTTTATTAAAAAGCTTGAAGAAGAGCGTATNCATGTTCCCGTTGTTGCTTGCGGGATAGGTACAGATTCCGTTTCAGCGGTAAAAGCTATTGAAGCAGGGGCAAAGGAGTATGTTCCCCTACCACCTGATACAGATTTGATTGCCGCAATTCTGGAAGCTGTGACCGAAGAAAACTCAAAAATGATTGCAGGCGACCCAGCCATGCAAAAAGTTGTTCAATTGGCGGATAAAATTGCCGTATCAGACGCGACTGTCCTTATCACTGGTGAATCCGGTACAGGTAAGGAAGTTATGTCACGCCATATCCACAACAAATCCAAGCGTAAGGATGGACCTTTTATTGCGGTCAACTGTGCCGCCATTCCGGAAAATCTTCTCGAGTCAGAACTTTTCGGTCATGAGAAAGGTGCTTTTACTGGTGCATCCGGCAGGCGTATCGGTAAATTTGAAGAAGCATCAAACGGGACATTGTTACTTGATGAAGTAACGGAAATGCACCCGCAACTCCAAGCTAAATTGCTGCGTGCTATTCAAGAAAAAGAAATTACACGAATTGGAAGCAATGAACCTGTCAAAGTCAATGTGCGTATCCTTGCGACATCAAACCGAGATCTTGAAAAGTCTGTTCAGAAGGGCGAATTTCGTGAAGATTTGTACTTCCGCTTGAATGTGGTGAATATTCCGCTTCCGGCATTGCGCGAGCGTCCATCTGATATTTTGCCGTTGGCGCAGTTCTTTGCAGATAAATTTGCAGAAGATAATGGTGTTGAGCAAAAGAAGTTGTCAGCTGCGGCTGTTGAAAAGCTTAAAAACTACCGCTGGCGTGGTAATATCCGCGAACTCGAAAATACCATGCATCGCGCCATTTTAATTTCTCTGGAAGATGAACTTGAGGCCGATGCTATTCATCTTTCAGAAAGCGCTTTTACAAAAGGGTCTTCAGGTGGGGAGTCAGCGAACAATGCGCCCGACCCTGCTGATGTAGGAAAAGCGGCAGGCAATGAAACGGCGGCACCGGAAAAAGAAATTAAAAATGAAGGTGCGGTTGAGGGGCTTGTCGGCAGAACTCTATCCGATGTAGAGCGGGATATGATTATCAACACACTTGATAATTGCCTTGGCAACCGTACACACGCAGCAAAAATACTTGGTATTTCCATTCGTACTCTCAGAAATAAACTCAACCAGTATAAGGATGAGGGCCACGAATTCGCAGAAGCCGGAAATAGCTGATTATTAAGTTTACAAAACCCCCCTGCAAAGCTTAAACTAAACCATCTTTCGCGTTATTTTTCAAAACCCTCGCGGATATAGTTTGTGCATATTTTATAATCATGTCTAATACATCTGGTTCATCTTCAAGTTTCATGGGACAGGCACGCGGCGCAGGCCGTGGGATATTCCGTAGTGACGTAGCGCTTGCCGTTGGAATCATATTCATTTTCATGTTTTTGTTGGTTCCAATGCCAACTTTCATGTTGGATTTAGGGTTATCCATTTCAGTCACATTTTCTGTGATGATTATGATGACCGTTCTGTTTATTAACCGTCCGCTTGATTTTTCTACCTTTCCAACCATTCTTTTGATTTCCACAGCACTGCGGCTTGGACTAAATGTGGCTTCAACGAGATTGATATTATCTAATGGTAATAATGGCGAGGATGCAGCTGGCAAGGTCATTGAGGCTTTCGGAAGCTTTATCATTCAGGACAGCTATGTCGTCGGAGGTATAGTTTTTGCGATCCTCGTTATCATTAACTTTATCGTTATTACCAAAGGTTCGGGCCGTATTGCCGAGGTTGCCGCACGTTTTACTCTGGATGCTATGCCGGGTAAACAAATGGCGATTGATTCTGATATGTCTGCCGGTCTGACCACAGAAGATGAGGCAAAGCTGAAAAGGGCTGAATTAAGCCAGGAAAGCACATTCTTCGGAGCAATGGACGGTGCGGCCAAGTTTGTGCGTGGTGATGCGATTGCAGGTCTTCTTATTACATTTATCAATGTAATTGGTGGTATCATAATCGGAACAACTTTTTATGACATGTCGATGGCCGATGCAGCCTCCACTTATACAATACTAACGATTGGTGATGGACTTGTTAGTCAGATTCCTGCTCTTATTGTTTCCATTTCTGCAGGTCTCCTTGTTTCAAAAGCAGGTGTTGAGGGAACAGCAGACAAGGCGCTTTTCGCCCAGTTCAGTAAATACCCAAAAGCAATGGCAATCAGTTCAGCCCTGATGTTTACAATAGGTATTGTGCCCGGTATTCCTTTTCTTCCCTTTGCTACCCTTGCAGGTGTCACAGGCGGTCTGGCCTATCTTGCTTTTAAACAAAAAGATATAGCCGAAGAGCGGGAGCGTGAAGAACAGCTGGCACTTGAAAAACCTAAACAGGCAGCAGAAGAGCCTATTTCAAAATCCCTTTCCATGGACATATTGCGCCTTGAGCTTGGATATGGCCTATTGCCTTTAGTGCAGGGTGAGGGAGGCAACAAACTTACAACACAGGTGAAAGGTTTGCGCCGGCAACTGGCTGAGGAAATGGGATATATTCTTCCGGCTGTGCGTATTCAGGATAATTTACAGCTTTCTGCCAATCAATATGTGCTGCGTATAAAAGAGATCGAGGCTGGCAAAGGTGATGTCAGACCCAATATGTTACTGGCAATGGATCCAACGGGTGAGGCCATTAAGCTGCCCGGTGAAACAACAACAGAGCCGACATTTGGTCTACCTGCTATGTGGATTGACCAGCGTTACAGGGAAGAGGCGCACTTTAAAGGTTATACCGTTGTTGATGCCCCGACTGTTATTACGACGCATCTGACAGAACTTGTTAAAGACCATATGGCCGATCTTCTCTCCTATACCGAAACACAGCGCCTGTTGGACGAACTTTCACCGGATTATCAAAAGCTCGTGGCCGATGTCATTCCCAACCAGCTATCTGTGACGGGATTGCAACGTATTTTACAAAACCTTGTGTCTGAGCGCGTTTCCGTGCGTGACTTGCCCACCGTTCTGGAAGGTATTTCAGAGGCAGCCACATACACGAAAAACATAGCCCTGATGACCGAACATGTCCGTGCGCGTCTGTCCCGCCAGATTTGTGATCAGAATGTCAACTCGCAAGGTATGGTTCCCCTCGTTACATTGACCCCCAAATGGGAAAACGCATTCGGGGAAAGTCTGCTAGGTGATGGTGAAGAAAAGCAATTGGCTATGGCTCCGTCCGAGTTGCAGGATTTCATTACAGCAGTGCGCACAGCCTATGATAAATTCTCACAAATGGGAGAAAATCCCGTCTTACTAACCTCGCCCGGTATTCGACCTTATGTGCGTTCGGTTATAGAACGCTTCCGTCCGCAAACAGTCGTTATGTCACAAAATGAAATTCACGCTAAAGCGCGCATTAAAACTCTGGGTCAGATTTAACTATCACCTATCATTCCAGATTAATATTCTAAACATAGAAAAAGGCTCTGGCTAGACTTTCGGAGCTTTCTCATTAAATAGTAAATTATACTTTCTAATGACAAAGAACCTGAAATATACCAGAGCCTTTATTTCGCCTTTAGGGGGGTCAGGCTGGGGTTTTGTTCCCTATCAAGAACCACAAAATCATTCCAATTAGTGGTAATAGCAAGACGATTAATACCCATATGATTTTAGCAAGAACACTCAGTCCGCTTTGCACAATTCCTACAATGGCAATAATGTCCAGAATAAGAACTATAAGTCCTAAAATTCCGTACTCCATAACTTTTCCTTTCTTTAGTTTCGTTACTAGATAAACAAAAGAATTATGAAGTCAGTTCCATGCAAGTTTATGTTTTGTTTGAAAAAATCAGGATGGGCCAGGTTGAGCGGTCTTTCCCTTGGATGGTGCTTTGCACAATCCACGACTAATTAGATAGGCTTCTTTGGCCGTGGATCCCTGTTCCATCAAGCCTGCGATGTGATCGAAATCAACTAATTCTGCAGCATTTATTTCAGCGCGGGGATTATAATAGAAAATACCTTTATAAGGATCTTGTGCATCTATTTTATCAAATTTAACGGCCCATAGCTTATTGCTTTTATCGCGCGGATCCTTATTCATTTTCGAAAACGATGTCGATAATTTATCAATGGCTTCTTCTTTCGTGTTAAAGCCGAATGATTTTATTTCCTCATCTGTCATTTTTTCAACATCTGAAAGAGAGATCAATTTAACGGAGGTGATTTCTGTTTCCACTTCCCAGCCGGTCATTTCACCGTCTTTCGCCTCTTTTTCCTGAAGGCGAACAGATCCCTCTTTTAAACTTAGCCCGTCATCATGCAGGAAAACACCTTGGGGTTTGTTACGGTAACTTGCAAGTTGGGGAGCGAGAGCACCTTCAAATTGTTGCTTTTCAAGTTTAAGGCTTTGTGCAGCCTCATTTGGAAGGCGGCTATGATGAACGGCGTAGGGGCCATCACCAACTACGGCAACACATTTTGTATTTGGCGGTAATTTCATGGCAGAGTCTGCATAACGCGTTTGTACGGCCTCATAGAAATCTCCATAAATGCCATTGCGTTCAGGACGCTCAACAAGTTTTGCCTGTGCTATATGATATGTTTTTCCTGTATTTTCGGCCTTTAATACGAGTGGTGCACCTCTGTTGAGAGCTTTCTTATTAAAGTTTTCATCTAGCGGTAGAATCCATAAAGGTCGTTGAGTAACCGGATCAAGTACGGGGTCTTCAACATAGCGATCAGGAACTGTCAGTATTTCCGCCTTATTCATGGCAAATTCATATTCGATTTGCGGGATTTCGTAATCATCCATCGGATTTATATTCACCCGTACTTTTTGGGATGGGGAAAGGGCTTCGGTGGGAAGCTTCGCCAGATAATCATGTTCGTATTCAGCCAGTAACGAAAGCGCGTCTGTGTGGGAATTCAGGAATTTATCAGCAGCACCGGGGGCAAATTCTTCCAATGCACGTAAATCATCTTCCATCAATTCGTTATTGCGGATCTTATTCAGGTCGCGATGGGCTTGCTGACGCGTATACCAGCGGCTGTCATTGCCTGAGTGGTTAGGTTTTCCTTCACGGCGAAGAACCTTGAAGGCGTCAAGCTGTGCCTGTACTTCTTGACCTAGATGTTGCCCGTAACCTAAGTCTTCGATCATGCGGTCAATAATGCCAATTGTGGTATTGGTTACTTCATGGCGTACATTTAAATTACCACTATTATATGCCTCATCTATTTCTTTTTGTGACCATGACCGGACATCATCGTCGGAATAACGAATTCCATCCTTGTCCTCAAACCAGAAATTATGGCCAACATCCAAAATATCGTTATTCATCAAGTGCTGACGCATAGTAAACATCAGTTCAATTTTATAAAGGAAAGCGCTCTCGCGGTCACAAATGTGGTGATAAGGGGGCAGTGAGGGTCCGTTTTCCCTGTCCAGTTTTTTATCTATATCCTCCAGTCGATCGGCAAATTTACGCGCCAAAGCGTATTCATCTTCGGACGTATCGCAAAGGAGAATGTCTTCATCGGGTTTCATGGCACTCAGCCAGAAAGAGCGGATTTTAAGGGCGTGGTTACGCGAATCCATTGCCTTTTTCTCTGATGCGTTCAGGAATAGATGCACCTGACGGTCTTCGCCCGCTTCAGGGTCAAAGACCTCGAGCGTATTAAACGCTCCAAAAAGCTCTTCTTCCAGTTGTGGCAATACAAGTCTTTCAGGACCATGTAGTTGCGGACGCGCCAAGCGCAATCCGGCCATTGCCACTTCTTTAAGGCTATTATCATCAAGGAAAGTATGCCTTGCAGCCAATTCTGTTCTGGTCAGTCCCATATTAAAGCCATTTTTATAGCCAAGCTCAGCATCAAACAGGCGCGGTGATTTATGCAACTGTATAACCTTGACGAATCCTTCAGGGTTGCCTTCTGCTGATTTAATCAAATCGGCCCAATCACTGGCAGTAAATTCTTTAAGGGTTTTTCCCCAACGCTTGAACTGTCTAGGATCATGGCTGAGATTGAAGACAAGGGCGACTTTCGGTCTGTTGCGTATTTGATCTGTTCCTATAAGAGAGACCATTTTACCTTCAGAACGGGGAAAGCTTTTATCTATGTATGTCTTTATAGGCGTCCCAAAAGCGGCATCTTTACGTTCAAGTTTTTCAGCAACTTTTTTCCAGTCCATATTGCGGATCATTTGTTTCATAATTTCCGGCTCGTTTTTCCACATGTAACGAATAATGCCAAACAAAGCGAGTGCATCGACATGCGCGCCATGCAGCTGGGTTAAATCAGGATACGAACCGTCTGGTAATGTAATACCTTCAAGCACGCCGCGAACTTCGCTGGCAATATGTGTATTGGCTTCCAGAATATCACCTTGGGAAAAAGAATAGTATTCTTCGCCCGTCTTCGGATTTTTCTTCAAGCCCGGCTTGATCCCATTTAAACCTTTAGCCCCAGCAATCACTGCCGACTCCACGGCACGCAAAACGTCCATGCGGTATTTTCCGAGTGAGGTCAGGTGTGTGACAAAGATATTGTCGGCTCCGGCCATGTGAAGCGCCGTCCACAACCAGTGATCATCAGCGTTGATATTGTTATATCCGGCATCCATCGCGCGGATGTCACGTTTATGCCAGCGGCCATTATCATCCTTATAGTGAAACCTTTTCAGTTTTGGATCTATATGGACTCGGTCCCAATCTATTTCACCATTTCCATCTTTCACTGGATAGGCGTAGTGACTTACATCTGCGGGTTCACCATCTTCTGTTTCGTAATTGTATACAACGCGGCATTTATCAAGAAAATCTTGCTTGAAAGGAGCTTCATCCAGATTGCTGGCCTGCCTGAAAAACTGCATCATCTTTCCTGCAAAGAGATAACGATTATCTCCCTTGTCCAGATCTTCGGCTTTCATGCGTTGGATAATCCACGCATAGGGGGATATTACTGTATATGGTGAAACACGGCCTTTTGCGTCAACATCGTGCAACTTGTTACCCGCAATATCGAATATACCGCCACCAAATTCTGTGATTTCGGCAAATCTTTTATTAAGATCTGTGGTTTCTGTATCATAAGAGGCAATAAACAATAGCCCCATATCAATAGCTTCACGGAATACCGGATCGGACCAATCTGCGACATGCAGATTATCCAGATTGAGTGAAGGGTCTTTAAAAGGTTTTGGATTTTTATTACTCATAATGTCACCTTGATCTGGTCTTTAATGGCTGACCAGCTATTGGCTTGTTCTACTTTTCTGCGGCCGCGTCTTCTGTCCTTGGCACGGCAGTTTTGCGATCTGTTTTCCGGCCATTCACTTTTTGCAGTGCGTTTGGAGTCTGAGCGCTTTTTAAGCTCTTCCATTTCTTCTGCACCAAATTCTGTCTCAAAAACCCCGTTATTAGAGCTTCTAAGACCCTGATCAGCATGCGGTGAACGCTTATCAAGGTTAATCATGCGGCGGGCACGTAGCTCTTTATTATAGTGTTTTCCTTCTTCCGCCAATTCTTTGGTCATGATGACCGAATTTAACGTGCGTCCAATACGTTCAACGCGCTCATTGGTGATTTGGACTCGGACATTATTTTCGAAAAGACCACCAGGATGTGCCTTACCCTCACTTTCGATGGTCTGGTAAGCATCCATAACTGTTTCTTTATCATCTGTGTGGTGCAAACCGAATTGCTTGGCCTTGATCTTTTTCAGCCATTTCTTGAAGTCTTCCTTGCGCCCATGTCCTGAAGCATGAATAGGGAAGTCCTCGACCACAATTGCACCATCTGCTTCAATGACCGCGGTACGTCCCATTTTGGCAATATCATTCAAAATACGCTGACGGACAGGGTTGGTGCGGGAGATATGAACCCGCAAATTATCGCGATAGGCCTCCAATACAATACAACCACGACCTGCGAGTTTTTTGATCATGCGCTTCTGGTATTTGGCATTACCGGGAATAGCGCTCTGAGAAATAATAACAGCCAAGTCTTTCATTTTTAGGGACCGCGCTGTCGAGCGGTGTTTAGGGTCGGCATCGAAATGCGATAAGCCGTCTGCCAGGCGGTATGTCATAGATTCGATTTCAATCGGATTACCTTGTGAACCTGACATGAAGGCCATGATTTTTTCAGGCTTTCCGTGTTCAAACCATTCCTTAACGGCCTTTGATGTGCGGCCTTTATAATCTGTCGGTGTTAAACATCGCTCTTCCGCATCCCACTTAATGTAATCTTTTATACCTGTATATGCGCCAGATGAAGGTTTATCGTAACGGTATTTATTAATGCCGTATTTATTACCGATGGCAAAAATCTTTTCAACGGCAGAACCAAAAGATGTCATTCTCCGCCCAGTAGAATTTCCAACGCGCAATAGGGTTTCACGACGGCCATCGTTAGTTCCTATCATGGAGACGCCTATGGCTTTATCCGTGAACCAATTATTAATGATATGAGTGAGATTTGCCTCAACCTGACTTTCGCGTGGAGCAGAACCTTCCTGCTTTACGGATGTTCCGTCTATTTCTGTATAGGTGGGTACGAGATGATCGGGGTCAAGACTGTCATCATGTTTGAGCATAAGTCCAACCGGATCCCAAAACGCGCTATCGTGGAAATCAAACCACTCTTCATCATAGCGCATATCACCCAGATACATGTAGGAGCCAAGGATGGTTTTACCATTACGGCCATAGGCTATAAATGGTGTGTCCTTAGCAGAGTGGGGGACAGCATCTGCGCCCCATGCAACAGACATGCGAATTGTGCCGTTGTCATCCTTTAAATCCATAACGCCGGCATCTTCAAGTAAATTGATCTCAGGGATTCTCGGGTCGTCGCCTTTGATTGTCCATTTGGTCATTACGTCTTTAAACTTCTCATACACTTCAGGTGTCATGTGGAGAGTATGATCTTTGAAAAAATCGTTTTTCAAATAGGGAATGATGAAATCAAGGTGGTCCAGATGGTGGTGAGAAATAAAGATATTCTTACAATATTTAAGTTCTTCAAGAATATCGGGCCCACCACCGGTCCACTCGGATTTAATTTTCATGATATAGGCACCGAGATCGAATATAACACCAAGCTTTTTGACCTCATCGGTCTTCGGGTCTATCCATTCTGTGGCACAGACCTTGCAGTTTCCGCCTATGTCTTCCCCGATACCAGGTACGACTTCCTCCAGGTTGTTACCACCTTTGGACGTTAAAACCATACGCCCGCGCTTGGGAGGAGGGGACTCGGAAGATGCGGCTGCTTCTGTGTGACCGTAAAGGGCGAGATGATCCAGCATACGTGGATAATCACGGCTTTTAAGCATATCTGTGTGGGTGCGGTTTAGAACGCCAAGCCCAGACATTGCATGTCTGAAACCCATGCGTAACGGTAAGTGCTTGAGTAGTCTGAAATCCGTAACTCTTGCCATATCCAGCTTATATTTGCCGGTTTTAGAGCCCTTAATAATGTCCCATCTGATATGAATCATTTCGCGTGGAGTCTCATATTCGGGAATATTTGGTTCACGTTGTGTCAGATCGATGGTTCTGTTTTTCGGAGAAGGACCATCAAATTCAATATCTCTTGAGAGGTTTGAGGCAATTTCAAACTTGCGCCCGACCTGAGGCAGTGTCATACGGGTACGCAAAACATTGTCCCGGCCAGTAGGGTAAGAATGGTCGATATCAACCGTGTTATAACGAATACCTGCCAATGGCTGTATAGCCTCTAGCGGCAGAACAAGCTCAGGCTTTTCATCGGCATTTGCTGCAAGATTGAAGTTTTGGGAAATAGGGAAGTAAAGGCGGCTTTCCAGATGGAAACCTGGCAAGGGAAGGGTCTCACCAACAACTTCCTGAATATTACAGTCTTTAAATATCCGCGCCAGATGAGGTAGGTCAGGTTCACGGTCCCGCATCTTGATATTGATTTGGCGTATCGCCTCCATCACCATATCGACGGCATAGCTGTCATTGAGGTCAATCTCGCGGCCCAAAACATAAAGACTGGTTAGGGCCACGCGATTGTTATCCAACTCCTCGGTTTCAATTTGGAAAAGGTGTTGAACATCAATGCGTCCATCTGGATACACGGCCCAATACCGCATATCCAAATCGGACAAGCTCTGGTTATCTGTAAAATTACCATCTGTAATAAGGGCCACGCCTCCGTGACTGACCGGGTCAATTTCACCCTTGTCAATATGAAGCTTCTTCTTGCTGTAGAGGCGGTGATTCAATTGGGCGAGGCCGAGCTCTTCCAATAGACTCTCTCTGCTCCAATTCATGATTTGTTTTCCCTGTTACGCAATGTTTTTTTATTATTTTTTATCATTAATATTTCTTTTATCTGCCGGGCGCATTTGGTGAACCATAGCTCGGCGTGATAACACGGTCATCGGTCGGTTCCGGTCCGGCCTCCAAAGCCTGACGACCATGAATTTCATACCATGCATCTGTATAATCCTGACGCAGTCCTTCAAGGTCTTCTTTTTCCCACAGCCAGCACCATTCTTCGCAGATTTCGCGGATATCCTGATCTCGTGTGGCAAATATTTTTTCCATGTCGCGGCGAAATTCTTTTTGGTGTTCGACACGTTGCATCTCAAAGCGCCCTTGATTAAATTCTTCGTCCTGAAGGCAGTCAAAGATTTCTACAAAACGGGCTAGTGTAAGGGACACGTGACGCAGGCCGTAAGATTCAATCACATTTGGATTGCGGTCTTGTATGGCGCGTTGAATGGCGGGATCGCTTTTTAGTTTGCTCAGATATGTGCGGATTTTGTCATAGCGGTCATAGAAAGACATATAATTACCGTTAAAATCCAGAACCTTGATTTCAGTATCGTTGCCTGCGGGACGCTCAACCTTACCGAATTCTAATTTAGTTGCCATCATCATCATGCGCGCATTGTCTTCTGATGTTTCCCAGTTTTTCTGGAACTGAACAGATGTATAGTTCCTGCGTAGCATCTCCATCTCAAAACCGATACGAAAGTCAGATGTCATTGCTTCAGGACCCGGACCTGCAAAATAAGGACGTTCTTTTTTAAGCACAGTTTGCATCTTGGTAACATCCGGGCTCCCAAATGCGCGCGTTGGTTGTCCCCCATTGTCATTGGCATGCCGTTTTTCCGCTAAAACATTGTTTGCTATATCCAGCGTCGGCTGGCGCACAAGTTTATTAAAGTCGCGCCCGAGACGTGCAGGAAGAAGCGCTTGATCAGCCAGCCCATGTTCTTTTGCAATATCAAGAGCGATATCACCGCGCTTAAGGTCGTATCTTACGCCATGAAAATCAGGGCTGTCAGGGTTGCGCACCAAAATCTCAAGGCAGCTTACCAGAGCTTTTGAAAGATCTTGAGACATTTCATCCAAATGGTCATACGGACGATCAGCCCATATCTCGCCCTTTTGCGTTTCGAAAGGCTCACTACTGAAGCTATGTACGGCTCTTTGCGGCACATATTTACCGTGAGATGGCTCTTTTATTTCCTTGGCGCGTTTTGGATCAAATTCAGATGGAAGGGTCATATCCCAAAGGGCAGCCACTTCAGTGGCCGGAATATTACGGCGCTGCCATCTCATTGATGTCTCGCCTATATCAGAAGGCTTTATTTCACAATTTTCCTGAGCACCCTGATAAGCATCGGGCAAACCACCTGTGCGTATAAGATGAGGGCAATATTTTAGAAGGAAGGGCTCAAATTTCTCAATAAGGGCATCAAATTCTTGCACTTCCTTATGAGTAGGCTCGGCCACAAAAGGATCAAGCGTGTCGAGGACGAGCGGCGCAGTTTGTGCCGCATTATATTCACTATCCGTGCGCATACGGTGAATATGAATAAGGCGCGCAGCCGTTCTGCACGCCTCTTCAGTTGCGATCCCCTGTGGAGCCCAACGGAGAATATTCTGGACCACCGGCTTGAATGTATCCAGCAACCTTGCCGGATAAAGCTTTTCTGTATCCCCGTCATAAAGATACATTTGCATGTCGGCTTCGGGTCTTAAGGGGTGAAGGCCGAAACGAATATAGTTACCGCGAGCCATTTCAAGGATCGAGTTTCTGGAATTGACCCAGTCACATGTTTCAAGAATAACAGGATCCAGTGAAGTGTTTGAATATGTTTGCGCTTTTTCTATTTCCGCCAAAACCCTTTCTTTGGTAGGCATATCTGCACGGATATCGTCCAAGATGTAATTTTTCGTACGGTCGAGTACCATGTTCCAAAAAGACATATAGTCGGCACCGTCAATTGGTGTTCCGCCGGTAATTGTACGCCCAAGCCGGTCGGCAAAATTACGCATCGTGCCTTCCAGGCGCACAGGTTCAACCATATGTGCCTCGACAAGCATATTTTTTAGAAGTTCTGCACGTGCCAGATTGCGCTGGCTGTTATCTTTTATAACTTTTTTATGTTCATCACCTGCAACATTACCAAGCTTGTCGGTTGTGTGGTGATTCTTGCGAACTGCAATCAGATGGGCTTGTGTTCCGCTGGATATGGCATCAGGTTTATAGGTTGTTGGAAGGTGTTCTGAATATTCAAGGAAGATGGAAGCCAGAGTGCGAATTAGCGCTTTAATAGGGTCTACGTCGCTACCATGCTTTTCGTAATAATCATGATAAAAGTCGTCGAAGGTGCTTCTAAATTGTCTGTCGAGAGCCTTGAAACGGGTTTTACTGACACGATCTTTCATCTCTTCGGTATAATTGAATTTACCGCTATAATATTGCTGTGCCAGCTGATGATGCTTGTTTGTCATCCCGTCTCCCAAATGCGTTCTAATACTTATTATTATTATTAAGTCTTTTTTAAGGATATAGCGCGTGATTTTCAAGTGTTTTATGGAATTACTGCACAACTAAGCATAAGCCCAATTTAGACTTGGGATATTCGAAATTATTTACATAGTGAAGGGTGCTGACCATTCGATAAAAAGAATCGTTACATAAAAAAAGCCGGTATATAAGACCGGCTTTCTAAGTAAAAATAAATTCAGTTTAATCCTGATAGCGCTCCTGCTCAGCATTGGCTGGAGCACGGCTCATGATGTAGGCTTCTCTCCATTCCTGAAGGTCGATGGCTTTGTCATCATTGTCATCCATTTCAAGGAAAGATTGACCAACAAATTCATTAGGTGCAAGACCATCCTGATTTTCATCAAACATGGCAAGGCCTGAACGTTCCCACATAACTTCATAAGAATATGTCTGTTGCTCTGCTACTCCGTCATTGTCGTAATCTACGAAAGAGAACTTCTCAACGTCTACGGGACGTACTGTTAAAACTTTAGGGTTATCAAATTCCATATTATCAAGGACTTCATTTCCATCATTGTCATAGAATTCAAAAAGGGACGTACCTATCTCATCTATACCAAGCATGTAATCGTCATTCTGGTCCATTTCTACAAATGTTAATTCTGCGGGAGCCACTGTTGTAGTCGTTGTAGTGGTTGAGCTGACCGTTGTTGACGTTTCTGCCATAGCTGATGTAGCAAAAGACAAGGCTGTAGCTGTTAAAGCCAATGTTAAAAATGATTTTTTCATAAGTTAATACTCCGTTTAAATGTTATTAGGAGTAATTAGAACGATCAAATAAAAGAATTGTTCCAATGTCTTTTTAGCCATCCGGATTGCTATTAATTTTGTACGCAACCCATTTCAGCCCACCAGTTTTTCAGCGCTTCTTTTTGTGCAAGCAAGGCGTCATATTGGCTTTTAAGCGCAGGGTTTCTTTCCATCCCTTTCATCACTCGTGTTTTCTCATCAGATGAAAGCTCGTTGTCTACAAGTGCCTCTATATCTCTTTGTGTTACAAACATAAGTACTGGATTTTGCTGTGTTTCATTACATAGTGCTAACATATTGGGCTCCGCTTCAGTTCAGTGTGTTACAATCGTGTTACAAACGGTTACAAATAAGAACAGTTCCGTAACAATGGAATTTTTTTTCTGAACATTCGTTTTTTTTATGAGGCACTTTTAAAAAACGTAATTTGTGAAAGGATAATATTATGTTGGGATGGGCTTTAACATTTCTGGTATTTGCTCTCATAGCTGGTGTATTGGGATTCGGAGGCGTTGCAGCTGTTTCTGTAGAAATTGCTCAAATATGCTTTTTCGTATTTCTCGTGCTATTTATAGTCAGTATTGCTATAAATGCATTCCGTGGGAGACCCACAACATAAATAAGTTTACTTTTAAAGTACTAAAAGAAGTAAGGGGTGCTCGACATCCCTTCTTTTTTTTCTATAACTATATACTCTACGTCATTAATATAAGAAAAGGTAGGACCCACTGTGAAATCCGTCTATGTTAGAAACTATCTTGTTTTTATATCTCTTGTAATCCTGTTTGCTGGCTGGCTTGTTTTTACAATTGTAAAGCAACTTAACAGTGTCCAGGATTCTAAACAGTGGATAACGCATACCTATGACACAATAAGCCTCGACCTTGGATTGATTGCCAGAATTAACGGCCTTCTCGCCGCCCAGCGTGCTTATTTGATAACTGAGAACAGCTTTTTCCTTGATAAATATGATGAGCATAGAGCTCGCATTAAGGAAATCGAAGGTCTTATTTTGGCAAATGTCCAAAATGATCCAGTCCAATTAGAAAGAACTGTCGAGATAGGAAAAAATCTTGCTCAACTTCTGGATTTGGTCGACAGGCATGTTACGGAAAACACTCAGCCGACACGGGGGGAGCTGCTTCAGGATGTTGAGAAAATTGAAACACTGAGGTCAACAATATCGGATTTGAATAGGGAGTTTCTGGCCTTGGAAAGGAGTTACCTAGAAAAAAGAGGGCGGGAAATTGACAAGACTAACGAGACATTCCTTCTGATTTTTCTTATCGGTGGAGCGTCTTTTGCGCTGATTCTTCTATTTTTTAATTCTTATATTTTAAAATCGCAACTTGCGCGGCTGTCAGCCATGAACCAGCTAGAAAGAACCAAGGAACGTCTGGACCTGGCTTTTGAGGGTATGAATGACGGTATATTTGACTGGGATATACGCAACAACAACCTTTTTGTCTCCCAAAGATACAGGAGAATGCTTGGTTACAATCGCAATACAATCATACCAACCATAGAATTTATGAGCGGCCTCATACATCAAGATGACCGTGACCCATACTGGAAAATTGTAGATGACTATCTGAACGGAGAACTGCCTGAGCTATCTATTGTTATACGAATGCAGCACAAACAAGGGCATTATATATGGATAAATATGCGTGGAAAAGCCCAGTTTGATGAAAACGGAAAAGCTGTCCGTCTCGCAGGAAGTGTCAGGGATATTACTGAGACGCGTGAAATTGAGGCAAGCCTTATTGAGGCGACGCAAAAAGCAGAAAAAGCAAATGAAGCGAAAAGTGAGTTTCTGGCACATATGAGTCATGAAATAAGAACACCTTTAACGGCTATTGCCGGTATTGCTGAGATTTTGGAAAAACAGTCAAGCAATCTAGACAAAATGCAAAAGAAGATGATTGCAACTCTTTTGAAGAGTACATCTTCTTTGAAAGACCTTATTAACGATGTTCTGGATTTCTCTAAAATAGAAGCAGGGGAAGTTGTTATAGAGAGTGAGGATTTCAACCTCGTTGATATGCTCAAGGAAACAGAGGACCTCATGGTCGCCAAAGCCCATGAAAAGAGCCTTAATTTCAGCGTGGATTATTCCGCTTTGAAGCAGCATATAGTTAACGGTGACGAGGGGCATATTCGCCAAATACTTATTAATCTTATAGGAAACGCGATTAAGTTTACTGATGAAGGCTCAGTTCTGCTCACTGCCAGAACTGTAAATGCCAAAGGTAAAACAAAGCTTATTTTTGATGTTGAAGATACTGGCATGGGTATCAGCAAGAAAGATCAAAAAACAATATTTTCACGCTTCAAACAGGGTGATTCTACTATATCAAGAAAATACGGAGGCACCGGCCTCGGCTTGCCTATATCGAAAAGCCTGGCGGAACTTATGGGGGGAACATTGCGGGTGAAAAGTCAGCCGGGGAAGGGGGCAATTTTCACACTTTCTCTCCTCACTAATGAAAACTCTAATGGTGATGTCGGCGTATCACATGATAAAAGCAGCAAAGTAGCAAACGATGTTAAGAATAAATTCTCCAATAAGAATTACAAAGCGCTTATTGTTGAGGACTATGCAGGTAATGTTGTCGTAGTAGGTCATATGCTTAAAAGCATAAATGTTAATTTCGACCATGCAGAAAATGGTAAAAAGGCTTTGGAGATGTTTAACAAGAATGAATATGACTTCATATTGATGGACATACAAATGCCGGAAATGGATGGCATACAGGCAACTATTTCAATTCGTGAGCTTGAAGAACAAGGTAAGTTAGAAAGAAAAACTCCGATCATGGGGATGACCGCCCACGCAATGACTACAGAGAAAGAAAAATGCTTTAACGTAGGAATGGATGAGTTTATTACCAAACCCCTCAACGAAAATGAGTTTTATCAGAAAATAGGTCGATTGGTAGACAAAGAAAAAACCGCCTGATTGTCAGGCGGTTTTTGTAAGATTGTTTATGATTTATGCTGCTTGCTGAAAGTAGCTGTCTTCGGAAGAGCTTCCGGCCAGTAATGGTCCTTGCTCTGAACCATCGTCCATGATGGCTTGTAGCTGCAATCTGGCACGTGATAATCTTGAACGGACAGTTCCGATCGGAATATCAAGATGATCGGCCACTTCCTGATAAGGCATACCTTGTACACATACTAAGATAAGAATGTTTCTATGTTCATCTGAAAGCTCTTTCATGGCTTCATTAACTGAAGCAACTTCCATTTTAACGTCCTGGCATGCGCCAATAGATTCATTGTTTATGTATGGCTCTGGGTCATACTGACTTTCAAATTTGGATTTACGTCTCCAGTTTGAAACAAACATGTTATACATGATGCGTGATGTCCAGCTGAATAGATTTGTGCCTTCTTTAAAAAGTTCTTTCTTTTCCATTGCTCTTAGAAGAGTTGATTGAAGAAGATCGTCTGCATCAGAATCATTTCTGGTTAGCTTTAAGGCAAATTTCTTAAGGTTCTCGCTCTCATTTAGTAGTTCTGTATCCGCAAACATTATTATTGTCCTTTCATTTGTTGACGTGAAAAAGAATACGATGAGTCTGTAACGCCTTTATGTCGCCAGTGTTACAATTTGGAAAAAGAATGTTTCAACTTTGTAACAAATGGTGTAAACCTTATCTCATATGACAAAAACAAAAGTAGCTTTGGTCGATGATGATGAAGATTTAAGACTTGTGATGTCCACATATCTTGAAACTGATGGTTATGAAGTTTTGCAGGCTGGCACTGGCTCAGAACTCAAGGCTTTGTTGAATAAAGAAGAGCCCGATATCATCTTGCTTGATCTCATGCTCGCAGGTGAGGATGGCCTCGCACTCATACCGCAAATCAAGCAAAAAATATCCGCACCTATAATAGTTGTGTCTGGAAAAACTGATACAACGGACAGGGTTGTAGGGTTGGAACTGGGTGCTGATGATTATATTACAAAACCTTTTGAAATGCGTGAGCTTTCTGCACGTGTAAAAGCAAATCTCCGCCGTGTGGTCAAGCCGGTGCAGGACGCCCAGCAAGCTGAGAGAGCGCAACAGGGAACCGTCACAACACAAGATAAAATCAATTTCGGAGAATGGGTGCTTGATACAGCACGCCTTCAGATTCGCAATAAAGACGATGAAGTACAAGATCTTACAAAAAACGAATTTGACCTGCTGACAACTTTTTTAAGAAGCCCGAACCGCGCGCTTAGTCGTGAATATTTATACGATTCACTTAAGGAAGAAGATTATAACAGTTTTGACCGTGCCATAGATGTTCAGGTAACCCGTCTCAGGAAAAAGCTTGACGATGAACCGGCTAAGCCCCGTTACATAAAAACAATTCGCGGCATTGGTTATATGTTCATCGCCGAAGTGTGAGTATTTGCGTGGCGGCTCTCCAGATAAGCCGCAAAGCGCCTCTCTTCTTTTCTTAGACCTCTTACATCAGGGATTCTGCTGTCATCGATTAATTTATCCCAGTCTTGATCTTTAACAATCCTCAAGAGCCCGGGATGTATATAGCTCTCTTTTAAAATAGCCGGAGTATTTCCCGTTTTTTTGCAAATATTTTCTAATACCGACTTTAATGTCACATTTTTAGGATCGCTCTTCTTTTTTAACAGTTTCTTTTGCCTTAAAGATTCTTCCAAAAACATTACTGAAAAACGCCAGGTGCGCAGATCTTTTGCTGAAATATTTTCACCGAGGGACTGCTTTAAATATGTGTTTAGGCAGGATGGGTGGACCGTATGCGATTCACCCTTGGTATCTGTGTAGGTAAAAACAGCTTTGTCATCTTTTGAAACATCTTCTGAAACAAAATCCTCTAAAACTTTATCATTCATCTCTCTACATATATCCATGTTACCTTTTCCAACGTAATGCATAACAAGGTGGTTATCGATGACGTCCAGATGTTCTGGCTTTAGTGTAGTAAGGCCAAAGGTTTTGTTTTCTTTGGCGGATTTTGCGTTGCCCATACGGATACCTGTCTTATCAAGCAAACGTGACATAAGGGCCAATATGCAATCCTTATCATGAATATCTTCGCACCTATTCATATCCCGCCGGATTTTCCGCCGAAGTGAGGGGAGGTTCTCTCCTACAGTTGCAAGCTGTCTGTATTTGCTATTGTCGCGATAAGTGCGCCATTTATCGTGGTAAAAATACTGTTTTTTGCCTGTCGAATCATGCCCGGTAGCCTGTATGTAGCCAAGCTCAGTTTTGCAGTACCATATGTCCTGATAAGATGGTGGTATAGCCAGTTTATCCAGACGCGTTTTGATTTTCTGGCATTTAATATGTGTCTTCTCTCCATTGTAATACGCAAATCCACTACCGTGTTTTTTTCGCGTATAGCCGTTATTACTGTCACAACTGAACTCTAGTCCTAATTGTTTAAGAACATCTTCAAGTTCGCTTTTTTCAAATGAGACCATATTAATCCGCTTTCTATTTCAAGAGTTAAACAAATGACGAAGCAAAAAGTTCTGGTCCGGTTGTGGAACTCTTTTGGTAAACGCTGCGTTTGCAATACGGAACATGATTAAACGAAAGGAAACAATTATGCCTAGGAAAGTACAAAAAACATCATCTGATGACCTACAGAATATCAGACAAGATCTGGATTCTCTTAGAACAAACGTAGTGGAGCTTACAAGACACCTGAAAAAAGGTGGTGTTCAGAATGCTAATCGCTTAACAGACTCCATCACAGACAGTCTGAATGACAAATATGAATCATTGTTGTCACAAGGTCGTGAAACAGTTGATACGATTAAAACGCAAACACGTGATCAATACGACAACTTTGAAACTGAAGTTAAAACACATCCTGCACGTTCAGTAGCTATTGCCTTCGGCGCTGGAGTTCTAGCGAGCTTCTTGGCTTCAAAAACAGGACGTAGATAAATGTCAGTATTATCAACTTTTGCAAAAGAGGCGATAACACAAGGGGTGGCAATGTATGCCACCTCTCGTGTTGACACGGCTAAAAACACCATAGTCTACGGAAGTATTGTTGGAGCTCTTTCGTTCATGAGTGCAGTTTTTCTAGCAATTTCCGTATTCTTTTATTTTTCGCAGATAGAGCTTTACGCATTTGCGGGTCTCTACACCTCTATTTTGCTCTTTATTCTGGCTTTGGCTTTTTATGCATTTATGCGCATCAAGGAGCGTATGATTGAAAAGCAGATTATGCGAGAGCGTCTTCAAATGCAAAATGCTATGGAAGTTACAATGCTTGAACTGGGGAACGAATTGGAAGGTCCTATAAAAGACAATCCGATTGCTTCTCTGCTGATCTCAGGCGTTGCAGGTTTTGCCTTGGCGAAAAAATATCTATAAATAAGAGGGTAGATGCGCGTGTCCAACAAATTTTTATTACTTATAGCAGGCGTTCTTTTGATCGGAAGTGTTATAATAATATTAATGGGTGGGTTGGACATTGCTTCTGCCGTTGAATTTAATTCTCAGCTGTCTTTTTCTCAAGACACTACGAGCGCAGGCTGAATAAAAGCTGACCAAAATCATTTCATTATGATATGAACAGCTATGAAAAACTTATCTTATCCTATTAAGAAAAGCGACGGTATCGACAGGTTAGTGGGTGTGGAACTTGAATTCACCTCATTAATGCTGAAACCTGCAACAGAAATCATATGTAATTTTCTGAATAGCGAAAATGCCAATTTTTTACACGATAACCTTGCAGTAATTTCTTCTGAGCATGGTGACTTCAAGGTTTTTGTAGATTTTGAAAGGCTTTTAAAGCTTTCACAGGATGTTAAAAACCACAGAAAAAATGACTTCCCCGGCCAGGTCCAGGAATTTGCAAAAAAAGTTTTGGAAGATCTAAGTGACGGTCTTGTACCGCTCGAGATTGTAACTCCCCCGGTTCCTATTTCTTACCTGCCCAGACTCGATGATTTGGGAAAAAGTTTGGTAATGGGGGGCGCGAAAGGCACGCATTTATCTCCTTTATACGCCTTTGGTCTTCACTTTAATCCTGATGTGCCTGATCTAAGAACTGAAACACTGCTTGCTTATATACAGGCATTTGCGCTTTTAGAGCCTTATCTAAAGGAAAAGGTTAGTCCGGATATATCACGTTCAGTTACGCAATATGCTGCGTTTTACCCCTCATCTTATAAAGACCTTATTCTTAACGAAGGATATACACCTACTGAAGAAAGTTTTATTGAAGATTACTTAAAATATAACCCGACCAGAAACCGTGCTTTGGATATGCTTCCATGTTTGAGCATGTTGGATGAAGAAAAGGTAAAGCTTGCGACTAAAGGAGATACCTTGGTAAAAAAGCGCCCCACATTTCATTACAGGTTGCCAGACTGCCGGATAGGCGATAAGAATTGGAGTATTAAAAGAGAATGGGAGATATGGGAGGTTGTAGAGTTGGTGGCTAATCATCTTGATTTGAGAAAAGATTTAATACAGCTTTACAAGGGAAGGTCACTGTTCACTTTTGTTACAAAAAGCTATCTGAAAGCTGTAAAGAAATGCTTGGAAAAGAACCAGATTTTCGTCCGGTCATAGGTATTACCGGATCCAGACAATATAACCGCCTGTCACGTTATTACAGTGCGGCCGTTGTATTTTGTTTGGGCGGAAAGCCCAAATTTATTCTGCCGGGAGATAGTATTCCTGAATTTGACGGTCTCATCATATCGGGGGGAATTGATGTTCACCCGGATAACTATGAGGGGCAGGAAAAGAAATATTATAAATATGATACGGCTCGCGATGAATTAGAGTTTGTCCTTTTGAAGAAGGCCCAAAGTGAGGGGAAACCCGTTATCGGCATATGTCGTGGTGCCCAGTTAATAAATATAAGCCGCGGTGGTACTTTGTTTTTTGACATTTCAAAGATGTATGAAAAAATAAAATACCCAACGAGTCATTTGGGGCGTATTTTCTACAGAAAGGCCGCTTATTTGGATGCACCTTCAATGATTTACGACCTGGCCGAGAATAAAGAAAAACTATGTGTAAATTCGCTACACACACAAGCCATTAATCTTCTTGGTTCAGATTTGGAAATAACCGCAAAGGAAGGCAATGGCGTTGTTCAGGTTATTGAAGATAGAAGAAACAAAATTTTAGGAGTTCAGTTTCACCCTGAGCTGATGCCTTATAAAAAGTTCTGTCGCAATATCTTCAAATGGCTTATAAAAAACGCTGTTTCGCACCGCGTGCAAAAACAGCCTCTAAACTAGTTTATGCCGCAGCGCTCGCGACTATAACCTGACGGGCTTCTTTCATTTGTACATAGGCGTCTTTTAACATTTTGATATGATGTTTCAAAATTGCGCGCGTTTCATCTGAAAGCTCGCTACTGTTTTTGTAAAGACCGTAAAAATGCTGTAGAAGATCCTCTTCAACATCTTCCAGAGATTTAACAAGCGTTGTGTCCGTGTTTGTAGAAAGAGTGGCTTTAAGCGTGCCAAATGAACTAGTTATATCTCCGATAATTGTTGTATCTATTTCAGGTGTTCCACCGATTGATTCAACGCGTTTTGATAAATCTGCGATGATCGGAGTGTGAACATCCTTCATTTCATTATATAGGCGGCGCATTCCTACATCTTCTGTTGTTTCCGCAGCCTCTTGGTAAAATTCTTCAGCATCACAGCATTCGTGGATGAGTTTTTTCAAAGCTTTTTCTTCTCCGGCTGACATAAAGCACCTTTTAATTTGTTAGGAGTTAAGTTGTTATGTCCTACTAACATCAGAGAAACCTTATAGTTCCCTGTTAAAGCATTACTTCAGAAGGAACGCAAAGCTGTACTCGGGCGTAAGTCACAGGCTTAAAAAAATTCTTTATTTTCAAAAAGAAAGGTAGTTTTTAATGACTTTGAATAATTTTCTGAGCAACTTGGAAAACAAAAACCCCGGCCAATCCGAATATTTACAAGCGGTCAGGGATGTTTATGAGGACGTTTTTCCCTGGTTGGATAATCACAAAGACTATACTGAAGAGAAGCTACCTGAAAGGCTTGCCGAACCCGACAGAACTATTGCGTTTCGTATAACGTGGAGAGACGGTAAGGGCAACATACAGATTAATAAAGGCTGGCGTGTCCAACATAATAACGCGCTTGGAGCTTATAAGGGAGGATTAAGGTTTAAGGAAGGATTGAGGCTTGATACGTTAAAGTTTCTCGCTTTTGAACAGACATTTAAAGATGCGTTGACCGGACTTCCGATGGGGGGCGCCAAAGGTGGCAGTGATTTTAACCCCAAAAATTTCGATGCGATGGATATAGAACGCTTCTGCCAAGCGTATATGCTTGAATTATACAGGCATATAGGTCCCGATATTGATGTGCCGGCCGGTGACATAGGTGTAGGATCACGGGAAATCGGATATTTGTTCGGAACATATAAGAAGATAGAAAACAAGTTTCAAGGCGCATTAACAGGTAAATCCCCCGCATTCGGTGGTAGCTGTATACGTGAAGAAGCAACAGGTTACGGCACAATCTACTTTCTGAAGCAATATCTTGAAAATTCAGGCGGGGCGCTACAGGACAAGAAGGCCCTGATTTCAGGTGCGGGTAATGTGGCCCTTTTTGCTGCACAAAAGCTTCTCGATCTGGATGTCACTGTAAAATCGGTTTCTGATAGTGACGGAACTCTTGAATTTAAAGAAGGGCTCACCCATGACCTCCTTAACGCTCTAAAGGAATTGAAATTTGAAAAACGTGGACGTTTGAGCGAAATGGAGGAGGGCAGGTTTAAAAGCCAGGTCAGATATCACAAAGATAAGCAGCCTTGGGGGCTGGAAGGTGCTAATATCGCAATTCCCGCAGCAACGCAAAATGAAATAGGCGAAAAAGAAGCAAAAGATCTTCTGGATTCAGGGGTTGAGACAATTTGCGAGGCTTCCAACATGCCATTGACTAGCGATGCGACAAAATATGTGCGTGGGTTAAAAACCATGACCATATTACCGGCAAAGGCCGTAAATGCAGGCGGTGTTGCCGTTTCCGGTTTGGAACGGAGCCAAAATGCGGAGTATCAACATTGGTCGGCGGATAAGGTTGATGAAAAATTACAGTCTATAATGTCTGATATTTTCAAAACCTGTCTGAGATATGGTGAGGGTGATTTTGTTAAAGGCGCAAATATTGCTGGGTTTGAAAGAGTAGCAAAAGCAGTTATAGCGTATGGTGCGAATTAAACAAAATCTTTTGGAACGATTTCAAAAGTTTATGCGTTGAATACAAGTTAACAAACAAAACAAAACGGAAAAGTTATGGACTCAAATTGGAAAGATATAATTACATATTGCTACAAATGCGAAGCAGGAATAAAGCCCTCTAATGGAAACAAAATGATTTCGATTACAGTGCGCAACGCGGCTTAGTAACACTATTTTTTTGGATTTGAGACTTAGTTAAAAAGAAAGGACTATTATCATGAAAAATCTTATGAAATTAACAATTCTTCCTGCTGCTATTCTTCTACTTGCAGCTTGTGGTCAAACAACAGGTGAACGCGCCCTTAGTGGTGGTGCTATTGGTGCCGGTGCCGGTGCTGGTACAGCAGCCCTTACAGGCGGTAGCGTTGGTGGCGGCGCACTTATCGGTGGTGCAGCTGGTGCAGCAGCAGGTGCTTTGACTGACGAAGATGATATTGATTTTGATTAATAATCAAAAATATTCTTAAATTATAAAGCCGTGTTTATCGCGGCTTTATTTTTATTCAAACGTATAGATTATGCGCATTAGAACATTGATAAAGAAACTGGCGGAGGAAACCTCCGGCGATGAAATTTCTATAAAAGAAATAAATGAAGTTGCAGGGTATCAAGGCTTTGGCCCATTATTACTTGTACCGGCTTTGATAACAGCCTTGCCGACAGGCGCAATTCCATTGGTGCCTGACATGTGCGGGCTATTTATATGTCTTGTTTCGGGCCAGATTATAATGGGTAGAAAGAAAACATGGTTGCCGGCCAAGCTGGCAAACTTTTCTATCAAAAAACAAAAATTCAACGAAAGCATTGAAAAAGCTGACCCGTTCATTGGTTTTTTGGATTCCCTCTTCAAGCCGAGATTTGCGCTCCTTGCCGATAATGTAATCGCGCGATATTTAATAGCCCTGATGTCTGTGATATTGGGACTTGCCATGTTTCCGCTAGGTTTTATTCCCTTTGCTGTATTTCCTGCCGCCCTTATTCTTCTTTTCTTTAGCATAGGTCTTACAACCAAAGACGGGCTTATGGTTGCTTTGGGGCTTATCGGTCTATGTGCTGGTGCCGCTTATCTGTATTATACCCTCTTTTTTTAAAATAATATTGGACACATGATAAAAAGGCTGGAGTTCAGCTTGGTGTTTTAAAACTATTTCTATAAAGTATCCCATATTATGAGATACGGGTCTTTTTGCGTTTTACTGGTTTTACTGGCAGTTAATCTGCTGGCTCTAATGTCTATGACCCATGCTCAGGAAACAGATATCCGTATAGAGGGGTTGGAAAACAATTCCGATTTATCTGATTGGGTGGATGAGGCCGCTCTGCAAAAGTTTGAAGAGCGTGAAGAAACGATAACATCGCGTTTTGCAGGCATAGAGGTCCAAGTGGAAAAAGCCCTCAAGTCAAAAGGGTACTATGAACCTAATGTAACTTTTGAAAATAGTGGGGAGCCGGTAATTTCAGTTCAAACCGGACCGCAATATGTTATTGGAAAATTGAAAATAGAAGGCGATGACCGTACGCTTCAGAATGTTGAAGAGGGAGATATACTGGACGCAGCCACTATTTTGAAAGCACAGGAAAAGCTAAAAAACGAAATTAGTAAGGACACATGTTACTATTCGCTAACGGTCAAAAACCAAGTTGTTCTGAACAAGGCAATGAATACGGGGGATGTAACAATTATGGTCGAAAAGGGCGATATTGCCTCGTTTGGCCCGACCACATTTAAAGGTGCTCCTACTATTAAAACCAGCTATCTGGAAAATTTTATTAAATATGAACAAGGTGCGTGCTGGGATGCAGGCAAAATTGAAAAAACGAAAAACGCACTCATTTCGACCGGCTTATTAAGTGTTGTAAATGAAACACTTCCAGATAAGCCATATTCGGATGGCACAGTGCCTGTAATATTTGATTTGAAAGAACGCTCGCCGCGCACGATCAGGCTAGGGGCCAGTTACTATACGGATGAAGGGCCTGGAATCGTTGTTGGCTGGCAACACCGTAACCTTTTTGGAGCCGGTGAAGAATTAGACACAAACCTGAGAGCAAATTTTCTTGAGCAATCTTTATCTGCGGATTTCGAAAAACCGTTTTTTGGCAGTGAAGATCAGACCCTGAATATTGATGCTGAATTGTCTCATTTGGACTCTGATGCTTACGAAGAATACAAAATCAGTTCATCTGTAAATCTGCAAAAAGATTTTACTGATAATCTTTCCGGCTCTTTAGGTGGAGGTATAGAACTCTCCCGGATCCAGGATAAAACGGATATGAGCGAGAGAACATTCGGCCTTTTTTCTATCCCCGCCAGTCTGCATTACGACAACCGTGATGACCCGCTCAACCCTAAAAAAGGCTGGACATGGGGGGTGGAGACAACACCTTATCTGGATGCGCTCGGGAACAGCTCGCCGTTTTGGAAGACAACACTTTCAGCCACAACTTATTTTGGGTTTGGTGAGGAGAAAAATACAGTTTTGGCATTACGCGGAAGATTGGGAACGATAAATGGTGCGGAAACGGACGATATACCCGCTTCAAAAAGATTTTATGCAGGCGGCGGCGGCTCCATAAGAGGATTTGGTTTTCAGGAAGCCGGCCCCAAGGATGAAGATGACAACCCGATAGGTGGACGGTCTTTACTGGAAACATCAACTGAACTTCGTTTCAAAATAACAGATACAATCGGTGCAGTCGGCTTTATTGATGCTGGTGGGGTGTCAGATGCACAATATCCGGATTTCCAGGATGGTATGTATGTTGGAACGGGTGTGGGATTGAGGTATTACACAGGATTTGGCCCGGTCAGATTTGATGTCGCGACCCCGGTCAACAGAAGGGAAGAGGCAGAGCAGCCTGTTTATTTTTATATAAGTATAGGACAGGCATTTTAAATGGGTAAGTTTTTAGAGAAATATCCGGCGACTAGGCGCTTTTATAGATTGGGGCTGTGGGTCATATCCATAACTCTGGCTTTGCTCATACTAATTGCGGCATCCCTTCAAGGCGTTGCAGTCTGGCTGAATTCAGAAAGCGGCTCTCAATGGTTGGGGAAACAGCTTGAGACAGTTGCTTCAAGCAGTGGTTACAAAATAGACTTGGCTGAATTCCGCCTTTCCGGCCTCTCGGGTCTGAACGCCAGAAGCTTAAGTATCTCTGATGAAGAAGGTGTGTTTGCAAGAGCTTCTAACGTGTCCGTATCTATAAATCTTTTTCCGCTCATTTACAGAACGGCAAGCATGGAGCTGGAAGCGGAAACGGCTTTCCTTGAGCGTCTACCTCTCTCAGAGGAAAAGAATGAGAACGAGTCTGCCGACTTTCAGCTTAAAATACCGCAAAGGCCGGACATATTTTTTAATACTATAGGCGTTAATATAGACGTTTCCAAAGTATCGCTGGGGGAGCAGGTTATTGGTGGTGGCCTTGTAAGCGGCCTTGATTTTTCTCATGTTATTTCGCTGGAAGAGGAAGGCGCTGTCACGCGTGGGGAGGTGCGCCTGAGAGCCGTTAATGAAGAGATCTTCCCTGAAATGCTGCCAGACTATTTCAGTTATGAAGGCATGGCGGAATGGGGGGCAACTTCACTTGCGTTGAGCTCTTTCCTGATTGAGCGTGAAAACGTATATAATATTGCAGGTGACGGACGCTATCAGGATGAGGGCCGCTATTTTGACTTTAATGTTGAGGGCGAGCTGATAAAAGAATTTGTTTCACAGCTTGATAAAAGAATAGAATTTGCCGCAACTGTTGAGGGAAGCCTGAATGATTTCAGAGGACTTGCAAACATTACAGGGCAGGTTGACAACGAGCCATTGCAAATCGTCCTTCCATTCAGGGGCAATGAAGACATTATAAATTTATTCGACTTAAATGGATATGCAAAAGGTGTGTCTTTCAATGGTGATGTGGTTGTAAGCCGCCAAAACTACCTTGCAGATGGGGCGTTTTCTGCCGATTTTAAAGATTTGACCCTTTTAAAAGCCTTTGTCGAAGTTCCCGATATGACAGGGCAAGGACGTATATCACTTATCTATGATCACCCCGAAGGTGTTCAGCGCGTCTATGGAGAACTTAATATGGACAGGTTTCAAATGGGAGAGACTGTTCTTAGCGAAGCAGTAGTTCAGGCTGTGCCAGCAAAAAACAACATGATGGACATTGATATCTCTGCAAAAGGGATAAATAAAAGACCTTTTTCAGTTCAGGGTCAGGCCATGGCTAGGCTTAGCCCGCTTGAACTGAATCTGGAAAGCTTAGAGCTGACGGCAGGACCTGGAAAGATCGTTGCAAAAGGAACAGCCAATTTAGAAAAAATTGATACCCGTATCACATTAGATAATATCCAGCCGCGTTATATGCCCTTCACAGAAGCTGACATGGAAGGTGTCCGCGTGGATAATGGTGAAATAAATATAAAAGGCCCGATGAATGCGCCTGTAATTACGCTTAATACCGATGTAACGTCATCTGCATATGATGAAGATATCGTTGCGAATATTACAGGAAATATAAAAAAGGGTAAGGCCAGCTTTTCTTTTAAAGGACGCGGCACCGGTGTCAGGGAAATGGAGGGCAATGTGGGCTTTCCATTGGAACTTTCCCTGCAACCCTTTAATCTGGATTTCAGGTCAGATGCACCTTTAAACGGAAATGTCTCTTTGGATATGAATATGTCGCCCCTGATTCAGCCTCATTTGGGGGCGGGACAGACCGTAACGGGTATTGCACGAGCAAATATTGCAATAAGCGGCGCACTTAATAGCCCGGCTTTATCCGGTAGTGGTAGCGTATCCGAAGCAAGGTTTGAAGATCAAATCAGGGGGCTTGTGCTTAATGACATAGAGATGGCCCTTAGCTTTTCAGGAAAAACAGTAAACATCACCTCTATGAGGGCGGAAGATAATCGCAACGGGATTTTACAGGGGCAGGCACGAGCTGATTTAAGCGATATTGCCAGTCCCGTTTTGAGCGGTGAGTTTAATGCCGATAAAATGCACTTTCCTGCCTCAAATGAAATAGATGCAATTCTTAATGCTGATATCCGCTTGCAAACTGATAATGGGTCGTATCTGGTTACAGGGCGCATCGTGCCTGACAATATAACAGTAACACTGCCAGACCGATTTAATCAGTCCATACCTGAATTAAACATTGTCGAAACAGGGGATACGGCTCCACCTTTCATACAAAAATTCAGGCTTAATATGCAGTTCGTGGCCGATAACCAAATTTTTGTGCGTGGCTGGGGGCTTGATGCGGAAATGGGGGGAGGGCTTGATATAACCGGGCCGGTCACAACTCCGGACATACGCGGTAAACTGGGAATTATTAGAGGGCGTTATGAAGAGTTTGGACGCTCCTTTGATATCACCCGCGCGGATTTGCGTTTTCAGGGAACTGTTCCGCCGTCTCCTTATCTGGATATTCTGGCAGAAACTGATGTCGGTGAGCTGGTCGCCAAGATCGGCATTACAGGCGCAGCCAAGGATCCAAAGCTGAGCTTTTCTTCAAGCCCGTCACGACCAAAAGATGAAATTCTGTCCTATATCCTGTTCGGTGAAAATCCATCTGATATATCACCTTTTCAGGCCATACAGCTTGCCAATACTTTGAGGCGCTTCACAACTGGCGGCGGAACAAGTTTTGATCCGCTTGATAAATTAAGAAACGCTACAGGACTGGATGATTTAAATGTCGAAGGCATCGGTACAGAAGATGCCAGTGTCGGCGCAGGAAAGTATCTTTCTGACAATGTCTATCTTGAGCTAGAACAGGGCGCGGGTGTTGGGTCATCCGCCGCAA
>NZNU01000064.1 GCA_002695035.1 Micavibrio sp.
ACGGCGGCCGTAACTATAACGGTCCTAAGGTAGCGAAATTCCTTGTCGGGTAAGTTCCGACCTGCACGAATGGCGTAACGACTTCCCCACTGTCTCCAGAGCAGACTCAGCGAAATTGAATTCCCTGTTAAGATGCAGGGTACCCGCGGTCAGACGGAAAGACCCTATGAACCTTTACTATAGCTTTACAGTGGCATTAGGCTTGACATGTGTAGCATAGGTGGGAGGCTTTGAAGCCAGGACGCCAGTCTTGGTGGAGCCAATCAGTGAAATACCACCCTTGCCAAGTTTGATGTCTAACCACGGTCCATTATCTGGATCTGGGACCCTGTATGGTGGGTAGTTTGACTGGGGCGGTCGCCTCCTAAATGGTAACGGAGGCGCGCGATGGTGAGCTCAAGACGGTCGGAAATCGTCTTCAAGAGTGCAATGGCATAAGCTCGCCTGACTGCGAGACTGACAAGTCGAGCAGAGACGAAAGTCGGTCATAGTGATCCGGTGGTTCCGCATGGAAGGGCCATCGCTCAACGGATAAAAGGTACTCTAGGGATAACAGGCTGATAGCGCCCAAGCGTCCACAGCGACGGCGCTGTTTGGCACCTCGATGTCGGCTCATCTCATCCTGGGGCTGTAGCAGGTCCCAAGGGTATGGCTGTTCGCCATTTAAAGAGGTACGTGAGCTGGGTTCAGAACGTCGTGAGACAGTTCGGTCCCTATCTGCCGTGGGAGTTGGAATCTTGAGAGGAGCTGCCCTTAGTACGAGAGGACCGGGGTGGACGTACCTCTAGTGCACCAGTTGTCGCGCCAGCGGCACCGCTGGGTAGCTACGTACGGACGGGATAACCGCTGAAAGCATCTAAGCGGGAAGCCTCCCTCAATACTAGGATTCCCTATCAGAGCCGTGGAAGACCACCACGTTGATAGGCCAGATGTGGAAGTACAGTAATGTATGAAGCTAACTGGTACTAATTGCTCGATTGGCTTGTATTCATTTCATGTCACGCGCAGCGGTAAATTCGCTGTCATGACTTGAAGATATTGAATCTCAAGCATATTGATAGACGGATGAGAATTTCATTTTCTTTTATGGTTTTTGATGACTTGGTGGTTATAGCAAGGGTGCAACACTCCTTCCCATCCCGAACAGGACAGTGAAAAACCTTAGCGCCGATGGTACTCCGGCTTAAGCCGCGGGAGAGTAGGTCGCTGCCAAGTCTTCTAAAACCATAAGAGATATTTCATTCCTATTGATGACAAAAGAATTACAAAGACCCGCCTTCATGGCGGGTTTTTTTATTATAAAATGAGTTAAAATAGCTTAGGCTTTTTAAATGGATTATCATGTCTTAGGTATAATCAGTGCTTTTTTCATGCTTTTATCTTTGGCAGGTATTCTTGCTCAGATACGTTTTATCTTCCAGCGGAAGAAATTGTACTCTATAAATGGCCTTCAAGATGAAAAGCCAACTTCTGTTCTTTCTTTAAACCGTTTTGCAACAAGCTTTCTCGGCTTTTATTCTATGTTCTTTTATGGGCTAACGTTAAACCTCTTTAATCACTATATTGTCTGGCCCCGTATTATTGCGCTCGCCTTACTTCTGATCATACTCTATGAGATAAAAAGAGACAGGAATGACATTACGTCCATTTCAATATTTTATGCGGGGTTGATTTGTGTGTCTGGGGCTATTGCATTAGCTGTTACACCATACAGAATTGTTTTTTCAGAAATATACTTGTCACATATTTTTTCTTTTGTTGTAACTTGTATTTTTGCTCAAGGTGCAGCCCACCAAATTTATAAAATAAGAAAATCAGGGCGCACGGGTGGCCTGTCACTTAGGATGCATCAATTATATGCGACCAAAGACTTCAGCGCTGTTCTTTTCGGTGTGGCAATGAGTGTTGAAAAAGGGTGGCCTGTTATATTTCAGCATAGCGTGAGCTTTTGTGTGCAATTTATCACAATGTATCATTTCAGGTGGGTTAAGGTGAGTGAAAGTGCAATAAAAAGGAAAAGGCTGGCTATGACAGAGTAATATATCGCTTATTATATTTTCATGTAATGGACATAAGGTCGGCAAAGAATTATGACTAGTCTACTTTGGTTTTATACAGGGAAGAGAAGGATGAATTTATCAGAAAAAAAACAAAAATATATTACGCGTGCCTTTGAAACAGCCATGACCAGCGACAGAAAACTGGAAAGGGCCTTGGCAGAGGGCAAGCCATTAGAAATTGATTTCACAGGATGGCGTCCGATTCGGAAACCATGGGATATTTTAACCAATATTTTTAACTGTGGGCCTCTTCTGGGAATTACGGAACAGGATATTCAAAACAGCCCTGCATTTGCGGCATACAGTAATCACTTAAGTGAAAAGGGTCTGACAATAAAATCCCTTTCAGCCGAAGACCATATAGGCAGAAATTCCACGGTATGTTTTGCAAAGCTTACTTTAGAAAAATTATAAATTGATCTCTGCTAATCGGGCGGAGATACTTTCTCTTCTTCCTCGGTCAGAATGGTCATCTCACCGCCTTGCGCGGCAACGTCCTTTTCAATCAATGCATGTATTTTCCAAGGTGGAACAGTTGTAAACAGCTTCAAACCCTTTGCCATATGTTGGGCTTTTGCACTGTCACAGCCTTCGGCCTTGAGAACGTCGCGAGATTTTGCAGAAATGACCTCGCGCAGTTTGACCAGCCTGGCAACACCATCTTCAACAGTGTCCTGAGGAAAACGTCTACGCATCGGAGCCGCTAATAAGGCAACGATCGCGTTCTGATTACCATACCAATAGAGGTTGGACTTATCAGGGGGCTGTGTTGTAAGTTTACCCTCATTGCATATCTTGTCATAAGCACCCGCTGCTACAAACCCCGCAAAGGTCTTCATCAAAACCTGCTCTTCAATATTTGAATCTGCATAGCCATTTAACGTGAGTGCAAGAGAAAAGGATAGAGCAAGTGTTATGATTTTTAAACTAGAACGAAACAATGGAGGAATCAGCCGCGGTAAATTTTATCGATGACGCTGCGCTCAAGACGCTCTGGCTGGACTACACTGCAATTTGTAAGCAGTGGCACACCTTCGCGTTCCAGAGTGGCAAAGCCTTCCTGGGAAAATAAGGTATAAGTTCCGTTACGGTATATATTCGGCTCAATAAGGTCACGCTGCAAATGTATTGTGTTTCCATCATATAAAACAACAGCATTGGGGTTGTTCACGCCCAAAGACATCACCATCTGTCTGTTCTGATCGCAATAATATTGCGTATTAGACATAGAGGGTACAACATATACGGGGTCATCTATACCACAACCGGTACCCGATAGTGCGGCAAATGACAAAAGACCTATGCTGAAGATGAGCGATTTTCTTTTCATACTTTTAAAATAGAGTTTTTTAGCCTAAAAAACAAACTTTCTTTGTGTTTTAAAGATTTGTCCTATATAACTTGATTGAAGTTACTTGTTTTGTAAAAACCAGATGGATGTTGTCCTAAAGTCGTAACAATGCAGGTTTTAATTACTACTATTTAAGGAGACTACCCAATGGCCAAAAGCGGCACAGTAAAATGGTTTAACCCAGAAAAAGGATACGGATTCATAACTCCCGAAGGCGAAAGCAAGGACGATTTTGTTCATATTTCGGCAGTTGAAGCAGCAGGTCTGCGTTCTCTACAAGAGGGACAAAAGGTTAACTACGAAGTTGAAGAAGGCAGAAATGGCAAAATGTCAGCTATCGACCTTCAGATTGCTGAATAAGCAAAAATCATAGAATTTGAAAACCCGCTTTTTATAGCGGGTTTTTTTATTGCTTGAATTCCATGCCTGGGCGCAAAACAAGCTCTTGAGGCTCTGATGCATAAACCTCCCTTACAGCCTCGCCTTTCTGTCTGACGGCATCATAAGCTGCGCTGTGGACATCCGGGTCTTTGAGTATATCTGCAACTGCTTTAAAATAGTCAGAGCTTTTCTCAAGTATCAAAGTTTCCCCTGCCGCCTTGCCTGATATCTCATCATGTGCTCCTATTGCGGCAATGCGATTTTGACACAAGCCGGAAAGGTGCTCCAGATTGTTTGCGGCTTCCAAATGCATTTCCGATGGTGCCACGTCATTATAACTCCCGACCTTTTCCCAGAACTGCTCTCGTCGTAGGGCATGATCCTCAGACGTTTCACCATTATATTGGTGAAAAACTCTTGATCGCCTGATCGCATCAAGAAAACTTACCTCACCACCTTCGAAACTTTCCACCAGTTCAGCGACATCGCCCATTGGTAAATCACTAGGGCTGTTTTCCACATCACGTGTGTAAACACTTAAAGAATTCAGAGACTGGGTTACTTTGCTGATTATTGAACTCTGTGAGGCATAGCCTCTTTCTGCGACAGGTTTGAAATTGAATGTGACCACGACTATATCTCCTTGACCGTTGTAACCTCACCAAGATAGCGGAGCTTATTAAATAAATCGTTAAATAAGATGTATTTTAATGTTGCAAATGCGAATAAAGTTTTTATGGTGTCAGGCGAAGCTTCAAAGCAAAACCAGAGAGAAGGTGTTTTTATGGATATGAACAAAATCAAGATAGGTAATGATATTCCCGAAGATGTCTTTGCCATCATAGAAAATCCGCTAGGTGGTGAGCCTGTTAAGTATGAGCTTGATAAAGATTCGGGCATGATGTTCGTAGATCGTTTCCTTCATACACCTATGTTTTATCCTGGAAATTATGGGTTTATACCTCATACACTTTCTGAGGACGGTGACCCTGTTGATATTCTGGTCATAGGCCGCACACCTGTTATGCCGGGGGCCGTTATACATGCAAAACCTGTAGGAGTGCTCATCATGGAAGATGAGAAGGGCATGGATGAAAAAGTAGTAGCTGTGCCTATGGCAAAACTTGCCCCGTATCATGATAACATCCATGATCTGGATGATGTCAGGCCGATTCTCAAAGACCAGATTGAGCATTTCTTTACGCATTATAAAGATCTTGAAAAAGGCAAATGGTCAAAAACAGTACGCTGGGGAAATAAGGCCGATGCTCATAAAATCATAAAAGAGGGAATAGAGCGCGTTGCTACGCACAAATGATTTATGTGTGCATATTAGGTAAAATATTTGACTTTTCTAATAAATAAATATAAACATTAGCCAAGCTTAAAATTCACCAGCTAAAGGACTTAAAAACCATCATGCTGAGTAAGTTTGGACATAAAGTTGATTTTCGCATGCAGCTGAAGCGTCAGCCGCATATGCATAGAAGAATCGGTATGATTTAATATCTGTATCTCTTGAAAGAGGTGCAGATTTTTTTTTGCTTAAAAAAAAGGGTTAAAATGACAATTGATTTTTTTGACTGCTCACCAGATCAGGACACTCCACAAAGTGGCGGGTTAACGCTTGTTATCCGTACAGACGCAAATCACGCTACACGAAAGCTAAAGAAAAACCTGCTTAGACATATGTCATCAGAGAAAATAAAACTGCCCTTTGATGTCGCGACTAAGCGCACGGATGATGGTGCACAACTTTTATGTGATTATATCAAAGAGACTATACATGACGCTTATCAGGTTTGGGGCCATGAAGTCCTGAAAGCACTTTCTGAAGATTTGAACTATTCAAAATACGGCATCGAAGATCCGGAAGACAGATACACAAATGTGCATTTTTACAATGCAAGACAGCTCTCTGATGAAGCCTTGATCAATGCGCGCGAGATGGTTAAGGGAACACACGGTAAGGATGCTACACCACTTATGATTTCTCTGGATGATATGATTACTTCGGAAAAATATGATCTATCAGAAATTTCCTTTTCACGTTTATTTTCGCTATGTGGCTCACAGCAATATGATTATGTCGCAAGGCCGGGATATAAACCTATTGAGGATCAGATGAAAGACATTCTAGAGCGCGTCAAATCAGATTATGAGGCCACGGGCAAGAAAAAACCTATAGTCCTAATCGAAGACAATGTACGTCACGCAAAGATGTTGAATTGGTTGGTCGGTCAAATGAATGATGCAGGGATATTCGAATACGCCGACATGGCCGGTATTTCAACTTGTTTCTGTTGTGCAGATAGTGAAGAGCAGGCCAAAATCAAAGATGTAAATGGTAACTCTGTACCTGTAGAAGCTGTCGTAAATTATACGAAGAAAGCCGTTGATGTTACGACACCGCGAGATTTGTTATTTGACGGCTTTGTTGTNCAGATAGAAGAAGATCTCGGTCGCCTTCCGGGCATTTTTATGGATATAGAAAGCCGCTTTAAAATCAGACCTGATAAGGTTGAGGCTTTCCGTGAGAAGGTGAGACAGGCAAACCATCATTTTTGTGACACAATTGAAAACAAATTCGGTGTGCAGGTCCCGCTTTCCTGGTTTGCTGTTGCAAAACCGATTTCACATGTAAAAAAAGCATGCCTTTCCACGCCTATGAGAGAGTTTTTTGAGGACGGGCGTGATGAGACTACTAAAAATGCGGTTAACGATAACCAGCAGCCCCGTAAATTTGAAGCGGGCCGGCGTGGTATAGAGGTTAACCCAGCCCCTTAAACTGCCGGTATCTGATTTTATGAAGACCCCTTTTGTTCTTGATTGCGATACAGGCAGGGATGATGCCTTGACCATATGGCTGGCGCTTTTGCAGAACTACCCTTTAAAAGCTGTGATTACTTCTTTTGGTAATGTCGATGTTGCAAAAGTTACCGATAATACCCTTCGTGTACTGGACTATGCTCAAGGACAGGCTGTTCCTGTTTGGGAGGGGGCTCAGGCTCCTCTGAAGTCACATAAGCTCTACACCGACATGGTGCAGCCTCGCCAGAAAGCATCAGCCAACGGTCTGTGCAATATTGAAATGCCTTTATCCAAGCGGTCGGCAACCCCCAAAAACCCGCAGGAAAGATGTCAGGCTCTGGACGCTCTTGCGCAAGAACATGGTGCGCTGAATTATCTTATTATCGGACCTGCAACAAATTTTTCTGAAATGGTCATAGCCGATAATAAGAGCCTGAGAAAATCCGTCAAAAGCGTTTATATGATGGGAGGTAAGCTGGATAAGCTCTGGAACGAAATGCCGGGTGCCGATTTCAATATTGCGGCAGATCCGGAAGCTGTCCAGACCATTATAGATGCGGGATACCATATCCATTTCATTCCGATGAATATTACCTGGGAGGTTAAAATCCCGGTTGAGGAGCTGAGCAGTTTGCAAACTTCTTCATCCCTTGGAAAAATGGCCAAAGATTTAATGATTGCGCATTCAACACATTTCTCCCATGACACGCATTTCAGGTTTCATGACCCTGTAGCAATGCTGTCCATGGCAGAAGAGGATGGCTTCGTACCGGTGCGGGTATCTTTAAACAATAATTCTGAGAGTGCGGATTATGGACGCTTGATTACAGCAGACGGGGAAATGAATGCGTTTTTGTACGACATCTCTATGGCTGAAATAGGTGAAATGCTCTCTTTTATAAAAAACTCTTTTTTTAATGAGGCTAGGTAAACCTAAGATTTTGCAAAGTTATATGAAAATATATTGAAAATGTCTTGGCATATGGGTCATTTTTCGCTATAAATCCGCAGTCGCAAATATAAGTCAATAAAACAAAGGTAAATTACTGATGGCTACCGAACAGACATTATCAATCATCAAACCGGATGCAACACGCCGTAATCTAACGGGTGCAATCATCCAGAGATTTGAGGATAAAGGCCTTAAGATCGTGGCGCAGAAGCGTATTCTTATGACGAAAGAGCAAGCCGAAGGGTTTTACGCTGTTCACAAAGAACGTCCTTTCTTTTCCGACCTTGTAAAATTCATGACATCTGGCCCTGTTGTCGTACAGGTTCTTGAAGGTGAAGATGCCGTTGCGAAGAACCGCTCTATCATGGGTGCCACAAACCCTGAAGATGCCTCACCTGGTACAATTCGCGCAGATTTTGCCGAGAGCATAGAAGCAAATTCAGTGCACGGGTCTGATAGCAAGGAAAATGCCCAAATTGAAATTGATTACTTCTTTTCTCCTGAAGAAATCGTAGGCTAATTTCAGTCCGGGTTTTATTTTACCCAATCTGCTAAAGCTTTTTCGGCCTCCTGGATTTTGATATTCAGGGGGCTTAAAACTGCCTCAGTGAAAGGTGCTACTTCAACTCTTAGCGCCTGCTCTATATTGGTACATTCGGAGGCAATACGCGTCAGTCCGAAATTAGCGCACATTCCTTTCAGCTCATGTGCCTTGGCAGCAACAGCTTCTTTGTTTCCTGCACGTGTGGCCTCTTTAATCTGTCCAAAAATCTCGATCATCTTATCTGTGAATTCATTGATAAGCGCAGACATCTCACTATTGGGGAGACTGGTTTTCAAAGTCGATAGCTGCGCAAAATCATAATCCTCTGGTTTATATCCGAGGTTTTCACTATTCCCTTCTGTTGCGCCAGCCCCATCATCTTTGCTCTCAACAAGCCCATCGTCAAATGAAAGACCGGAGTCATCAGTAAAGCTGAGGCTGCTTTTATCCTGTGACTGTTCATCGGGCGGGGCGCTGTTTTTCTCATTCTCCAAAACCTGAGCGGGGCGCTGAAGGGGAGTGTTTGTGACAGGTGATGCAGGCTCTTTTACAATGTTTGCTGTTTCGGCAGGAGTATCAGAGTCTTCAAGAGACGGTAAGCTGGATGTGGCTTGTCTCTCTTCAGTCGGAGCAATATTTTTTTCCGCTTCTGGAACAACGGTGTTGCCTGTTTTTGGTGCGTTCAGATCATCCAGATCTTTATATTTTCCGTTTCTCGTTTGCTCGAGGACTTTAATGAGTGTTTCTACGTCAACAGGCTTTGAAACAAAATCATTCATGCCTGCATTTTTGTAGTTCCTGACATCATCGTCACCTGTATTACCTGTAAGGGCGACAATGGGAAGGTTTCTTAGTTCTTCCTTCTCTAATGAGCGTATAGACTTAGTGGCTGTGAGGCCGTCCATTTGCGGCATTTCGATATCCATGAAAATGATATCAGGCAGTGCTTGTCCTGATTTAAGAATTTCTATGGCTTCACTTGCCGAGCTAGCTGTATTGGCTTCAAAGTCTTGTTCTTCAACAAGTCCGGAGATGACTTTCCTGTTAATAGCATTATCATCGACAATAAGTGCCTTCATTTTTGCGTCTGAAATAGCAGGTGACGGTGCATCGGCCATTTGCGTGCTTTTCTGCTGTTCAGGAATCTCGGCTGGTTTCTGCGGGGTCGCATTTGAAAGTGGAGGCTTTTGCGCCAGAGAAGGTTTTTCGTTTATGGGTGTGGAGGCTTGAGATGGCTGCTCTACAGTTTCAACTAATGTTTCCTTGCCACGCGGCAGGGAAATTGTGAAAAAGAATATACTGCCCTGTCCGGGTGTACTATTAATATTGATATGTCCGCCCATCAAATTGACAAGCTTTTGGCAAATTGCAAGTCCAAGCCCCGTCCCGCCATATTTTCGGGTTGTACTTTTTTCAGCCTGTATAAAAGGGTTAAAGAGGTTTTTCTGCGCTTCTTTGGGAATACCTATACCGGAATCTTCTACGGCGAAATAAAGTGCGGGCTCTCTTGAGCCGGCTGTATTATCTGCATTTTCTGTTATTTTCGTTGAGATAGTGACGGTGCCTTCATCAGTGAATTTGATCGCATTTGATGTCAGGTTGATAATGACCTGTCTCAGGCGGGTTGGATCACCCTTCACGACACGAGGCACGCGTGACCCGATATTAAGCTCGAGAATCGTATTCTTATTTTGTGCATGGCTTTGCATCAGGGAATGGATAGTTTTCAGTAGCCTGTGAAGGTCAAAATCAATGATCTCCAGTTCCATTTTACCTGAGTCCATTTTTTCTATATCGAGGATATCATTCAGAAGGGACATCATTGCATTACCGGATTCGGAGATCGTGTCGACATAATCCTTCTGCGTGGTGGAAAGTTCGGTTTTATTTAAAAAACGAACCATACCCAAAATACCTGTCATGGGGGTTCTAATCTCATGTGAAATCATGGCCAAAAAAGCAGATTTTGCCGCATTGGCACGGTCTGCTTCGACACTGGCATGGCGCATAGCTTCAACCTGACGGGAGTTCTTTGCCTGAAGATCCTTCATAATCTGGCGTTCCCTTTGCAAAACCTGCAAAAGTCGTTTTTGGTCAAAACCTTGCTTGGCCTCAATGATTTTTTCTTGAACGGGGCTAAGCTCTTTTGATTTTTTGAAAGTGGTAAAGCCTGTTTCTTCCTGCATCGGCTCGCTGGTTAGGTTGGTATACAATGAAAAAAGAACCTGAAAGATAATCACCGATGCGGCAAAGGCATAAGTTGAGAAATCATGTCCCGGCAGAATCTCCAGAACTACCACCCATGTGATAGTTGTGCCCAGCATTAAAACAAACCAGCTGGCCGGAATTAAAGGCGACGGGGCGGATTCGACAAAATAGCCAAAGGCAGAAGATACCAAAGACAGTAAAACAGCAACTGTAAAAGACAGAAAAACAATCAAACCTATATAGGGAATGTTTATTTCAAACAAAATAGAGAGCGCGCCTAAAAAAGCCAGAAAGGATATTGCTGTTGCGGCAAAAGATATAGCAATGGTCGCGGTGGAAAAAACATCCCTCTTCATGATCAGCGAAGTGCATACACTTACAAGCAACAGCCAAAGTGTTAAGAAGACGAGCGCTTCTGGAATAGAAGCAGCTGTTGCGAAAAAAGCGTAATAGGTGCTTGTCGCCAAAGCCAGACTTCCGACAGAGAGAAAAGAAAGATGGGCCGCTTTATGTCTGATCCCGTTCACAATGCCGAGTACAAAAGCAAGAAACGCTGCTGCAATCAGAAGCCCGAAACCTATGACAGAAGATGCTTTTGGCTGTCCGACCGAAACACCGGTAGTCAGCGAAGGGCTGATATAGGCATATGGCGATGTGAGATTCTTTAGTTCAAAAATGAGCAAATAAGGCGTTTTCGAGGGGAGCGAGAATAGCACAGGATTGGTTCCACCGTTATTGTTGGATAACGGAATAGGTTGGCCTGTAATACCATTCCATAAATTAATATTCTCAAAGTCAGCCTTTGGTGCGAATACGCCGTCGTTAAAATCAATTATCCACTCTTTTGCGGGGAGTTGGTTCGAAACAAGCATTGCCACGTAAAGACTGTCACCTTTTGTGAGTGGCTGTGGTTGCAGTGCCGACTGGAATGAGCCGGGATTTGTCTGGAAAAGTAACGCCAATCTTTGCGGCGTCATATTTTGTCCCTCGTCTGGCAGGAAATAATATGATCTGTCTTTTATATTGATTGATGCAAAATTTGAAGAATCGAGGAGCACCAGTCTCGGATCCTGATAAGGATCACCCGCAAACCCACCATTGTTTTGAACCAGGGTGGTCTGCGCATGGGCTTGTTGGATTAAACCCAGGCAAAGACATAAAAAGACATAAAAAAATTTAGAAAAAGATGTCATGCAAAAGAAGCTGGTTAAAATAAAACAACAGCCTAAAAACTAGCAGTAAAAGATTACAGGAGTGTTAAGGCCATAATAACAAGGACCAGGGCAATAAAAATGATTGAATATTTGGATATAACAGTAAATCTTGTCCAGGTTAGCTGATATCTCTGGATTTCTTCCGGGTCAACTTTTGTAGGTGTCGGGGTTGGAGATGCCATGATATTTTCCTCCTCATTTTTGGTTGTCGTTTGACTAGTATAAGCCTTTAATTCGCTTACGACAATGCGAATTGCTTGGGCATAGGCCTGATGTTCTTTTTTTAGGATTTTAGCAGCCAGAGTATCCGGGGTTTCATTCTTGCTGACCTTGACTTTCTTTTGGACGATAATCGGCCCTGCATCCATATCTTCTGTGACATGATGAACGGTGCATCCGGAATACTCCTCGCCTGCGACGATAACGCGCTCATGCGTATGCAGCCCTTTATAAGCGGGCAGGAGCGATGGGTGGATGTTGAGTATAGGGCCATGAAAATGACCTATAAAATAGGGGCTTAGAAGTTTCATAAAGCCTGCCAGACATACGATGTCGATTTGATGGGCTGACAGTAATTCTATAATCGCTGCCTCATAGGTTTGTTTGTCGGGATAGTCTTTAGGTGAAACAGCAAAATGCGGAATGTTTTCTTCGGCAGCATAAGAAAGGCCACCAGCAGTTGCCTTATTGGACACAACAAGCGCAATTTCGGCTGGAAAAGCTTTTGCTTTTGCAGAATCGATGAGGGCTTTGAGATTGCTACCCCGCCCTGAAATAAAAACGGCTATCTTCATGTGGGTTAGAATTTTCCGGAGAATTGAATGTCTTTTTCTACTTTTGGTGAAGCCTCGATTTTACCTATTTCAAAAACCGCCTCACCATTTTCTTCAAGGCAGGTTTTCAAGTTATCGGCTTTCTTCTCATCTACGACAAGCACAAAGCCTATGCCGCAGTTAAATGTGCGCAAAAGACCTTCCTGAGAAATATCGCCTGCTCTTTGCAGCCATTGAAAAAGCGGGGGTAGGGCCCATGAATCCAAATCGATTGAGGCCGACATATTATCAGGAAGACATCTTGGAATATTTTCTGTAAGGCCGCCGCCAGTAATGTGGGCCATGCCTTTGATACCACCAATATCTCTTAATGCTTTTAAAACGGGGCGGATATACAAGCGCGTTGGCTCCAAAAGACAGTCGCCGAAAGTTAAATTATCGTCATAAGGGGCAGGAGAACTGTAGTTCAGGTCACTTTCCTCTACCAATTTACGCACAAGAGAAAACCCGTTTGAATGCACGCCGTTTGAGGCAAGGCCAAGGATAACATCGCCTTCTGCTATATTTTGACCTGTGATGACATTATCCCGCTCCACCGCGCCGACGGCAAACCCGGCCAGATCAAAATCATTTTCACTATACATACCCGGCATTTCGGCTGTTTCCCCGCCGATAAGTGCGCAATTAGATAATTCGCAGCCTTTGGCAATACCTTTGATAACGTCTGCTGCCTCATCAACTTTGAGGGCGCCGCACGCATAATAATCTAAAAAAAATAAAGGCTCTGCACCTTGCACCAAAAGGTCATTCACACACATCGCAACAAGGTCAATTCCGATTGTGTCGAATTTTTTCATATCAATGGCGATTTTCAGCTTTGTCCCGACGCCGTCTGTGCCTGATACAAAAATAGGATCCTTAAAGCCTGCGGCCTTAGGGTCAAAGAAACTGCCAAAGCCGCCAAAACCGCCCATGACACCTGCACGATCTGTTGCTTTAACGAAGGGTTTTATACGGTTAACGAGTATATTACCTGCCTCTATGTCTACGCCGGCATCTTTGTAAGGATCATTTTTCATTGGCAAAAAGGCTCAATTTTTTTGTAATTCATTTAAAAGCACGCTATACACATTATCTATGAGAAACGCACACCACACATCACTGTTTTTATATGGGTTATGGCTCATCGTGGCAATGGTTCTTTTTGCGAATAGCCCCTCTTTTTCGCAAGAGACCACAACGTCGGGCAGATTTACCGGGAATCCCTTTATCGTTAAGGGCGTCGAAGTGGATATCACCGATAAAAGCGCTGTGGCTGCACGCGAAAAAGCATTCCGTCAGGCACAGGAAAAATCGGTGCCGGTATTATACTCTCAGTTAGAGGATATGGGATATAACACCACACGTTTAAAAGGCCAGTCTGCATCTGTCATCGCAAACGCCATGCGTGATTTTGAAATTTCGAATGAGAAGATTTCTTCTGTGCGTTATAAAGCACGCTTCCAATTAAACTATTCGCAAAGCGCACTTGAGCCTTATCTGACAAAAGCATCAGGTACCACTTTTGGAGCCGGCGGGTACGGTACAACAGGTTATGGTGAGCAATCCCCGAGATATGGGTATAACGGATATAATACCCCTGCTGACCCGTCTCAGAATACCGCAACGACGCAAACCGGTAAAACAGTTGTTCTTCCATTTTTGCAAGTCGGAACCGCACCTCTTAAGCTCTGGGACGGATACAACCCCTGGATGGATGTCTGGGCAAGAAATGCGCCTTCAGACATAATTATCCCCATTGGCGATCTGGCAGATATAGGGGATATAAAAGATAGCGAAGCTCTTACATATAACCCAGAATCAATGCAAAATCTGGTACAGCGTTATGATGCTGACAGGGCAATTGTTCTGCTAAGCACATATACAGGTGGCCCATTGCCAACCACTCTTGCAAACGCCGCAACCGGCCGTTTGAATGTATCAGTATACGATACGGCTTCTGGAAAGCCGGTGTTCATCAATCAGGCTACCCTCACACCGCAAAATAACGAGGACTTTGAGGTTTTCCTCAATCGCGGTGTAGAGCGCAGTTTGAATATCCTTGAAACTTTACCAAATCCCGGACAGATGGCCTCAAGTCAGAATGTCCCGCCGCGACAGTCCGATAACGGTGTTGTCCCGCAAAACCCGGCAGGCGGCAAAGTTTATTCTACAGCAAATGCCGGGGCGGGTCCGGTCTCGGCAATAAAGGCCAGAGTTGATTATTCATCGCTTAACGAATGGATTGCCACACAAAGAAAAATTAAGCAGACGCCGGGTGTGTCCAGTGTCCAGATACTGGCTTTGCGCGCCAAACAGGCTGATATCCTTATTACACATAGCGGTTCGGTAGATACTGTGGCTTCGTCGCTGATGCAAAATGGGATAGGCTTGCGCGCTGATGCGGGGCAAGGCATGTATACGGTTTATTCTTCCGGTGGTGGACGAGGGGTCTACAGGTAAGTCGCAATGCCAATGAAAGGTAAACAGGCACAAAGATTAAGCTGGATGGCTCAGGCTGTTTTCTGGTTTTCTATTCTGGTTATTATCTGCGCGTTTCTTTATACCTTCCGCACGGTTTTAGCACCCTTCTTTCTAGGTTTTATAATTGCCTATCTTTTAAATCCGCTGATACGTCGGCTGCATAAAAATAATTTTTCCCGTAAAAGCGCAACGTTATTTATATTGGCAACTTTTTTTACAGTAGTTGCGCTGATATTTGCGGTTGTCGTACCCCTATTGGCACGTGAAATGGCAGCCTTTGCAAATGCCTTGCCCAGATATATTGATAATTTATGGGCCATGGCCAACCCTTATGTGAGCGATTTACAGGATTATTTTGGTATCAGGGATAAGCAGGATCTGGCGGAAAAATTAAACCCCGTTATGGGGCCTGCCTCTGATACAGGTAAAAACATTCTCACAGGAGTTTTCAGTGGTGGCCTTGCCGTCATAGATTTCACTGTCACTATTTTTATAACCCCGATCGTGGCCTTTTTCCTTATGAAGGACTGGCCTAAGCTGACAAAATGGGTGGATGATCTTATGCCTCAAGACCACGAAAACGAAGTTCACGGAGTATTAAAGCAGATTGATAAAAAGCTGGCGGGGTTTGTCCGCGGACAGTTGCTTGTTTGCCTTGTGCTTGGCGTTGGTTACGCCATTGCCCTGATGATTGCCGGACTTAATTATGGCTTCTTTATAGGACTTATGGCGGGAGCACTTTCCATTATACCATTTGTCGGGTCCACAATAGGGCTTCTGGTGGCTCTCCTTGTTGCGTGGTTTCAGGTCGGAACTTTCTCATATGTTGCAATCATCGCGGCAATATTTCTGTTTGGTCAGTTTTTGGAAGGAAATTTCCTCTCTCCCAAACTTGTCGGCGACAGCGTAGGCATGCATCCTTTATGGGTTTTATTTTCTGTTATGGCAGGTGGCGCGATCTTTGGAATATTGGGTATGTTGCTGGCTGTTCCTGTCGCGGCAATTGTCGGTGTTTTGATGGGGGCTGCTATCATTCGATATAAAAACTCGGCATTTTATCAGGATACCGGATCTGCTGAGACGAAAAAGAAAAACAAGTCAAAAAAATCATAAACTTTTATGCAATCTCAAAAAAACACTCAGATACCTTTGGATTTAGGGCATCGTACAGCTTTTGGACGTGAGAATTTTCTCGTGACTGAAAGCAACTCCGAAGCTGTCGCTTGGGTTGATAAATGGCCCGCATGGCCAACCCCGGTAACAATTCTTTATGGGCCTGCTGCCTCAGGAAAAAGCCATCTTTTATCTGTGTGGTGTGATAAAACAAACGCCTCATCCATTTCACCGCACGTCGTGGCAGATTATTCCCGAACACAGTTGGAGCGTAAAAAGATCACACCTGTTGCCGTGGACCGTGCTGATTTCCTTATTGGTGATATTGAGGGGGAGCGTGGATTGTTCCACCTTTATAACGCGGTGAAGGAAAGTGGCGCAACAATGATGATGACATCATGCGTACCCCCTTCAGAATTGGATTTTGTCCTTCCCGATCTGTCTTCTCGCCTCAGGGCGGCGCAAACGGTCAGGATTAACCCGCCGGATGATACCTTACTCTCCGCTGTATTGGTGAAACTATTTGCTGACAGGCAATTAAAAGTATCTACGGATGTTATACGCTATCTTGTTCCAAGGATGGAAAGATCATTGGATGCAGCGGTAAAGCTTGTCGCAGATGCTGACAAATTAGCCCTGTCTGAAAAGAAAGCTATAACTGTTCCGCTAGTCAGGCAAATTTTGATGAAAAATCTGGGGTAGTCGTAATATTTGGATGGACAATATCAAGGCAACGAATTTTACGCTCGGAGAAATCTGTCCAGTTTTCAAAGCCCGCCTCGAAAACGCATAGCATAGCCAAATCATAGGAAAATACAGCGCAATTATCTGACTCTTTGCTATAGGCATAGGCCGCATGGAAAAGGCCGGGATTGTGGCCAATCACCAGCACTGAGTCTACATCGACATCTAATGCCATGAAAAACTGCTCTAACATTTTTTCATCTGCATTATAAAGACGCGGCTCAATGCTGATGCTCGTTTTCCCGAAATCAATGCCAAGATTATCCAATGTTTCTTGAGTACGTAACGCGCTGGAACATAATATTTTGTCAGGATAAAGGCTATGGCTATTAATATATTTACCAATAGCCGCAGCCTGTTCTTTCCCAAGGGCCGTCAGGGGCCGATCCTTATCCTCGTATTCAAAGGAACTGGCGGCCTGTGCGTGGCGTAAAAGATATATTTTCTTTTTCGTACTCATAAACCTGTGTCGTCAGGCAGTTTGTAAGATTGCATAGCCGAATGGCTGAAGCACAAGCCTGTCTGACTCATATTCTACATGATAAGACATATTTTCCAAAAAATTAAATTCTGATGCTTCGGTCAGCTTATACTCAGCCGTCTCAATACCGGCATTCAGGACACATAAAATTTCTTGCCCGTCATACATGCGTTTATATGCAATCATATCGCCCTCCGTATCAAGAAGATGGAAATCACCATATTTAATAATTTCATTTTCCTTACGCCATGCAATCATGTTTTTATAAGCATTGAGAACGGATGTCTCATCACTTTCCTGAAGATCAACTGACATCGGCACATGAGCTTCCGCCAAAGGCAGCCATGTTTTGTAATTAGTGGAGAATCCGGCATTCGGGATATTATGTGTCCAAGGCATGGGCGTACGACATCCGTCACGCCCGGCGTGATCCGGATACATGGCAATATCGTAAGGATCAACCAAATCCTCAAAGCGAAGTTCAGCCTGTGGCAAACCAAGTTCTTCTCCTTGGTAAATGCACAAATTTCCGCGCAATGTCAGCCCCAGCGCCATAGAGAACCGTGCCCTGTCTTCATAGCTGATTTCGTCATATAGGCGGGAAACAACACGTTTAAAGTCATGGTTTCCGGTTGCCCAGCAAACCCAGCCATCTTTCAAGACGTCTTCGATTTTTGAAACAGCGCGAACAATATCAGGCTTTGTCATTTCAGTTCCTACGAGACCAAAAGAATAAGCCATGTGGAAACGCTTCCCTGTTTGTGTGTATTCGGCAGCCACTGTCTCTGAATCGTCACCTCCAGCTTCTGCCAGAAGGAATTTGTCCGGCCATTCATTTATGAATGCACGTAATTCTTCAATCAGTTTAAGGTTATCATCATTATTCATGCTATGAATACGTTTTTGATAGCCCATGGGATTGTTTGGTGGAAGGTCCGTTGCCCAAGGCTGGTTGTCAGGACGCACAGGGTTATCCCGTAATTCCGGATCATAGTAATAGGTATGGGCAACATCCAATCTGAAACCATCAACGCCCATATCAAGCCAGAATGCACCTGTTTTTTTGATGCGATCTAAAACCTCCGGGTTTCTCAGATTCAGCGCTGGCTGTTCTTTTAAGAAATGATGCAGGTAATATTGCTGGCGTCTTGTATCAAATGTCCATGCAGGGCCCCCGAAATAGGACAGCCAGTTATTTGGGGGTGTTCCGTCTGGCTTGGGATCTGCCCAGACATACCAGTCTGCTTTCTCATTGGTGCGATCAGAACGGCTTTTCTTGAACCAGACATGTTCTTCTGATGTGTGCGACCAGACCTGATCAATGACAACTTTTATATTGCGTTTATGAGCCTCATCAAGAAGGTGGATGAAATCATCCAATGATCCGAATACCGGATCGACATCGCAATAATCGGAAACATCATATCCAAAGTCTTTCATAGGGGACTTAAAAAATGGGGAGATCCAGACCGCATCAACCCCAAGATTGGCCAAATGGTCCAAATGAGACGTGATTCCAGGCAGATCGCCGATGCCATCTGCGTTTGTATCTGCAAAAGAACGCGGGTATATTTGGTATAATACAGCACCACGCCACCACTCTTTATTTACCTTACTCATAAAATTCCTTTTTGTTTTCTTGACCTCTATTACCGGAAAATGTGATTAATATGTTTTTAGAGAGATTGAAAGTCTAAAATGCAGGCAAAAGAAATTAAAGTAAAACCTTCTGAAATTCTCAAGAATGTACAGGACAACCTTTATGAAATCTGGCTCCCATCGTGGTATGCCTGGTTCAAGGATACACAAAACGGTGGTTTCCACGAACGACTTGATGAAAAATTAAAGCCGGTGGATTTAGGGTATCGCAGGCTGGTCACACAATGCCGCCAACTATTCGTATATTCACATGCAGCCTTAACCACAGGTGATCTGTCGAGAATGGATGGCATCGAAGAGGCCTTCGATTATCTTGTGAAGTATTATTACAGACCCGAAACCGGGGGCTGGCGCTTTAGTGTCAAACCGGACGGAACACCTGTTGATGATACCTATGACCTTTACGGGCATGCGTTTCTGGTCTTGTGCTGTACCTATTATTATCGTCTCACACAGGATGAGACCGTTATGGACATTGCGCGCCGCACGCTGGATTTCATAAACACGGCTTTTCGCGTGGAGGGGCTGCCCGGTTTTGCAGAGGCGCTGGACGAGGATTTAAAACCGCTGGACAGGATGCGCAGACAAGACCCGCATATGCATCTCTTTGAGGCAAGCTTGTTTATGTACCGTGTCACTAATAACAAACCATATCTTTCTCTTGCAAAAGAACTTGCAGATTTATTCACTGACAAATTCTGGAGTCGGGAAAGCGGCACATTGCCAGAATATTACGATGACTTTCTAAATCCGCATCCCGAAAGTGGTCATATTTCTCAGCCCGGGCACCATTTTCAATGGATATGGCTACTGGAAAAATTTCAGGAAACACGCAGGCGCAAACATCAAAACCTGTTTGATATTATGAGCGAGCTTTTCGTATGGGCAGACAAGCATGGTTTTGACCCGGCCTATGGCGGTATTTATGATGAGCTGGACATTCAAGGCGATATCCTGACAGATTCCAAACGTATTTGGCCGATTATGGAAGCTTTGAAAGCATATCCCGTTATCAACCGTTTAGAAAATGATCCGCATTATTGTACCCGCCGCGCAGAAGACCTGGTAACCCTGTTGCGGGCTCATTATTTAGAAGAGGATGGGCGCTGGACAGAACAACTCAGCCGCGATATGAAACCGCTTCGTACCGACATGCCTGGCACAACACCTTATCATATCTATCTGGGAATTGCCGCCCTTAGCGAGATTGAGTAAGCTTTGAAGCCGCATCCTCATCGGCAATGACCACGACATTTTCCATGTTTTGAAGATATGTTGCTGGTATATCTTCTGCCACAGGCCCTGCAAGACTTTTCTGCAAAATATCAGCCTTGTCTTTTCCCGAGACAAGCAGGATGGTTTGTCTGGCTGAAGACAAAATATCCAGACCCAGAGTGATTGCCGAATGGGGAACCTTATTAATATCACCGCCCCAATATGCCGCATTAGCTTTGCGCGTTCTATCAGCCAACTTCACTTTGCGTGTCGGACTTTTAAATGCACTGCCTGGTTCATTGAACCCGATATGCCCGTTATGGCCTAGCCCCAATACCGCTATATCAATTCCGCCCTGCTCAGTAATTTTCTTTTCATGGCGTTTGGCTTCAGAATCAGCTTCAGCTGCTGAGGGGTCGATTAAGAGCCTTTTTTTTGCTGGAATATCCAGTGGGTCAAGGATTTCACGTGCCAGCCAGTTTGAAAAACAATGGGGGTCATGTTTATCAAGACCAAGATATTCATCCAATGCTATATAGGTAAATTCTGCATTTGTGAATGTGTTGCGAAGTTCTTTATATAAGGGGAGTGGTGTATTTCCGGTAGGCAGGCATATATTAGCCTTTGGGCTTTTTTTCAATAACATACCGACAGTTTCGGCAGCTTTTTTTCCCAAGTCCTGCTTGTCTTTTGCGATAATGATGTGCATTACTTAACCTTTAGATTTTTTAAAAATATAGCAGGTTAGGACGTTGCATGAAACTGGGTATCGACTTTGGCGGCACAAAAACGGAAATTATAGCCCTAAATGATGTGGGTAAAGAACTTTACCGCCTGCGGATTCCTACGCCGCGGGATGATTATTCCAAAACAATAGAGAGTTTTGTTGAGCTTGTAGGCCAGGCCGAAAAAACGACCGGACAAAAAGGCACTTTAGGTGTTGGTATACCGGGCAATATCGCACAGGATACAGGTGTTATAAAAAGCGCGAATACGACCTGGATTGTTGGAAAGCCATTTAAAAAAGATTTGGAAGAAGCGCTGGGCAGGAGCGTTAATATTGATAACGACGCGAACTGTTTTGCGGTATCGGAAGCAGCAGATGGAGCCGGAAAGGGCAAGTCAGTCGTCTTCGCCTCAATCATTGGGACAGGCTTTGGTGGCGGTGTTGCCTTAAATGGCAAATCATGGCCCGGACATAATGAAATTGCAGGTGAGTGGGGGCATAACCCTTTGACCTTTCCTAGGATGTATCTGGACAAGAAGCCGAAGAAAAATATATTCCGCGAGCACCCTAAAGAAGCCGAAATGGCATCCCGTAACATATTTAAAGACAAGGATGACATCACCTACTTTACGGATGATCTTGCGTGGAATGAGTATCCCGGGCCCCTTTGCTATTGCGGCAAGCGTGGCTGTCTAGAGCGATGGGTATCGGGAACGGGTCTAAAACGCGACTATTTCTATGTCACGGGCGAAGAGCATTCAACGCATGAAATTATTGCCAATGCGCAAAAGGGAGAAAAGAAGGCTGTAGCCGCATTTGACCGCTACACCGATCGTCTGGCACGCGCTTATGCCTTTGTCATTAATATTCTCGATCCGGATGTTATTGTAGTTGGTGGTGGCATGAGCAGTGTCGAAAAAATTTATGAGGATGTGCCTGAAATTTGGGGTAAATATATTTATGCCCAAAACCCGAAAACAAAATTATTGCCGGCCCGCCACGGTGATTCATCGGGTATAAGGGGGGCGGCCTGGCTATCTAAAAATTAAAGGATCAGTCAATTTTGGTCAGACAAACTTCGTTGTTATCAAGGCGAAGGCAAATATTCCCAGACAACATTTTGATGGCATCCTCACCAAAAATCCTGTTCCTCCAGCCCTTAAGAGCAGGAGTTCTTCCCTTCGCACCATATTCTGCAATGATTTCCAGATCCTCTTTGGACGCTATAAGGCGTGCCGCCACATCGTTCTCGGCGGCCTTGATTTTAAGAAGCATCTTTAACATCTGGAAAGCGGCCTGATACTGGGCTTGCAGAGGTGCTTTTTTAACGACCTTTGGATAGGTCGATTTATCTGACTCCAACCCCTTATTTGCCGCATTCATCAGGGCAGCCCCCAAAGGTTTGTCTTCGCAGCCCTTCGGGAAGCCGCGTATCCGGCCCAGGTCCTCAGGTTTAGATGGGGGGTGGAAAGAAATATCCACCAAAGTCTCATCTCTGATAATTCTGGTGCGGGGAATGTCCTGTTCTTGCGCCTTTGCCTCTCGCCAGGCAGCAAGTTCGCGTAATATTGCAAGTTGTTTAGGGCGTGGCGATTTGACCTTAATTCGCTCCCATGCTTCTTCGGGCTTGTTTTCGTAAAGGTTTTTGTCGAGAAGGGCGGATGTCTCTTCTAAAACCCAGTCTTCCCTGTCGCGGGAAATGAGCTGTTTATCCAGTGCCTCAAAAATATCCACCAGCAATATAACGTCATCCAAAGCATAAGAGAGTTGTTTTTTAGAAAGCGGCCTGCGTGACCAATCAGTAAATTGCTGGCTTTTATCAATTGTTTTCCCTGTAATTTTCCGCATCAAATTGTCAAAACCAATCTGGTCGCCGTATCCGCAGACCATCGCGGCAATTTGCGTGTCAAAAATCGGGTCAGGTAAAGTTTGAAACTGCTGCCAGAATATTTCGAGATCTTGACGACCGGCGTGGAAAACTTTAAGGATTTTTTTATTTCGAAATAATTCCAGTAAAGGCGATAAATCTATGTCAGGTGCTTCGATTACATCGATGGCAACGGCTTTCTTGTCAGGCCCACTGACCTGTATCAGGCAAAGTTTTGAATAATAGGTTTTGTCGCGCAAAAATTCTGTATCAACTGTGATAAAGGGGGCTGATTCCAGTTTTTTGCAGAAAACTTTGAGGTCTTTGGTACTTTTAATGATTGTCATGGCGCTATGATTTTGTATTATGAGCCTGAAAACGGTATAACACTTAAAGCTAAACTACAAGAAACCATCACAAAAAGACTAACAGAAGAAGTATAATCATGCATGAATACAGAAGCCATACTTGCGGTGAACTCAGAAAAGAACATGTCGGTGAGAAGGTCCGTCTCTCAGGCTGGATAAACCGTAAACGGGATCATGGTGGAGTGCTGTTTATAGATTTGCGCGACACCTATGGCGTAACACAATGCGTTGTGGATGAAGGATCTCCTCTTTTAGATACAGTTGAGGGCTGGCGCTCTGAATCGGTGATTACAATCGAAGGCGATGTCCGTGCGCGTCCTGGCGAAACTGCAAATAATAAACTGCCGACAGGTCAGGTCGAAGTCTATATTGATAAGGCGACACTACAATCCGCAGCCGACGTAATTCCCTTTCAGGTGGCCGAAGATGATGGCGCTGGTGAGGACGTGCGCTTGAAATACCGCTATCTTGATTTGCGCCGTGAGAAGATGCAAAAAAACATACGCTTGCGTAATAACGTGACATCATCTTTGAGAAAACGCATGTGGGAGCAGGAATTTCAGGAATTCCAGACACCTATACTAACGGCTTCATCACCTGAAGGCGCGCGTGACTATCTTGTCCCCTCAAGACTGCATCCTGGTAAATTCTATGCCCTGCCGCAAGCCCCTCAACAGTTTAAACAGCTTTTAATGATGTCCGGCTTTGACCGTTACTTCCAGATTGCACCATGTTTCCGTGACGAAGACGGACGTGCTGATCGTCTGGCCGAATTTTACCAACTGGATGTTGAGATGTCTTTTGTGACTCAAGAGGATGTTCTGGAGACAATGACGCCTGTTGTTAAGGGGTTGTTTGAGGAATTTGCTGATTTCACAGGTGAGAAACGTGAAGTTCAGTGGTTGCCGAATTTGCGTTATGAAGATGCTATGATGAAATATGGATCTGACAAGCCGGATTTAAGAAACCCACTGGAAATTGTAGATGTTTCACATGTTTTTGCGCGCAATGATGTGGAGTTTAAGGCCTTCAAAGGCGTGATAGAAAAAGGCGGCGTTGTACGTGCCATTCGCGCCCCTAAGGTTGGAGACCAGCCGCGCTCATTCTTCGATAAATTGAATAGCTGGGCGCAATCAGAAGGTGCGCCGGGTCTGGGCTATATTCTTTTCGCCGATGGTGAAGGTAAGGGGCCGATTGCCAAATTTGTGCCAGAGGCGGCCCAAGAGGCTTTAAAAGAAGCAGCCGGACTGGAAAATGGGGATGCAGTATTTTTCGTCTGTAACACGGAGAAAAAAGCAGCAGCCCTTGCCGGGAAGGCCCGCGATAAAATTTGTGATGATATGGGTATCCGCGAAACCGGTGTCTATAAATTCTGCTGGGTCGTTGATTTTCCAATGTATGAATTTGATGAAAAGGCACAAAAAATTGACTTTTCCCACAATCCGTTTTCCATGCCGCAGGGCGGAATGGAGGCCTTAACAACGAAAGACCCGCTTGAGATTTACGCATATCAATATGACTGTGTGTGTAATGGTTTTGAGATCTGCTCAGGCGCCATTCGTAACCATAAACCTGAAATCATGGAAAAGGCTTTCGGTTTGGCCGGGTACGATATGTCCGTTCTGGAAGACAAATTCGGCGGAATGTTGAATGCCATGCGCTATGGCGCACCACCTCACGGTGGCTGTGCGTTTGGTTTGGACAGGCTGGTCATGTTGCTGGCTGATGAGCCGAACCTGCGCGAAGTTTATGCCTTTGTTATGAACGGCCAGTATGAAGACCAGTTAATGAACGCACCGTCGGATATNACCGAGGAGCAATTGAAAGACCTTCATATCAAGCTGTCACTGCCAAAGAAAATCGGAAAAACTGAAGCGGCTTAAAAAAGTCATTGTTTTTTTTAACCATTCATCTTTATACTCTTATGGTAAAGAGTATAAAGAAAGGCATTTGAATGGCACGTAAAGGTAAGAATAAAACAGGTCCTCGCAATCGCGACGGCTCTCCCAAAGCTCCGCAAATCAGGGACGAAGACCGCATTTCAGCGGGGAATCGTGATAAACAGACCTCAAGCGTATCTGCCGTTAATGCCATGAAGCAATTAATGGATAATGGCTGGGAATTGGTTGAGGATGAAAACCCGAGTTACAAAAAAGGCGAGCAACAACGCGCCTTAAGTAAACTCCGCAGTGCTTTTCAAATAGAAAATCCGAAGATCAGTAATTCCGGCGACTCGGTTTACATGAAAATTCCGGGCAGTGAAGACCTTTTGACTGTGCCAGCCAAGGGTATGCTTAAATGGAAAGCAGTTGATAATATTGAACGTATCGCTGGTCTCAAATTTCAGTCCGACCAGCAATATGAACCTGAAGCTAAATCAGCTTACNCCTACGGATAAATAATTTTTAACAGACAAAAATAAATCCGGGCCTGGTTTTTTGGGAGGACAAGAAACCATAATGGCCCGGATTTTCTTATGAAAGACTATAACTTTGCCTTTAGGGAATAAGGGTAGGGAGCGGCAAATAGGGTCATATAGTCTTGTTTGTAAACTATCGATTTATCCTTTTCTTACACATTTATTGCGATAAAGTTTTTTATCTGCGCCGGCAAAAATTGTTTTCGGGGTATCGTTTATGCCATAGCTTTTTAACCCCGCGCTGGCCCTGATCTTTATTTCCTTACCTTCCCACATAAGGGACAATTTGTTCAGATCTTTTATAAGTTTTTGGGCGCGTCTTGCTATATCCTGTTGTTCACTGTCGGGCAGGATAATAACAAATTCATCACCGCCAAGTCTTGCCGCTGTGTCCATTGAGCGAACAGAATTCTGTATGGCCATTCCGGCTAATTTAAGGCAGGCATCACCGCAATTATGCCCGTGCATATCATTTATGACCTTAAAATTATCCAGATCAATAAGAATGAACACACCGCCTTTACTCAAAAAACGCTTTGTGCGATCGCATTCCCGGTCAAAGGCTTGTTCAAAACCCCGTCTGTTTAGAAGTCCGGTCAGGGAATCGGTGATGGTTTGCTGTTCAAGTTTTTGAATTTCCTGGACCTGTTCATCCAGTCTAAGCTCTGCCATATCCAGCTTGCTTTGGGATGTCATCAAAAGCTTAATTGTGGTTTCAAGATCATAAGGCCATTCTGACGGGGTGTCTTCATTCGAGAAAAGTGACGGGTTTATCTTGGGTGACACATAATTATCTTGGATACTGGTTTTGAAAGTCATAAAAAAATCGGCCTTCTGATAAATGTTGTTTTTATTCTTGNAAATACACTTTGCGAAAATCGTGCCAACTATAATGTGTAAGGAAGTCCCTGATGGAAAAGGGGGACGCATNGTGAGAAAGGTTTAAAAGTCTATATAATGGTTTCTAAAAGGCATTATTTGCCCGGAAAAAGCTTCCGGTGCACCCTGCTAATCTCATCCTTTGAATAAAGCGCGTGTCTGAGGTATAGTGTATGCGCTTGGTAATGTGAGAGAGTAAAATGGACAGCAAAAATCATAAAAAAGGCAAAAGCAAGAGCTTAATCATAGTGGTGGCCATAGTCGCTGTAGCTCTTCTGGCATGGCTTGGTTATACGCAGGCGCAAAACTTTGTGGCGGCAAAAATCTCTGGCGACAATAAAGGGCAAGTAGAGCTGAGATCACATAAGGCAATCTATGACCTTGAGCTGCATTCGGTCACATCGGGGACCAAACTGATTAACCTTGACGGGCAAATGTATTTTTCCTGGGAGAAACAATGTGCTGGCTGGGCGTCTGACCACCGCTTCAATCTTCTATACGAATATGCTGATACCCCGGGCGTGCGTGTAACAAGTGATTTTTCCACTTTTGAAGATGAGGATAACAGCAAGTTCTCTTTTTCGTCGGTCCGTAAAAAAGATGGCGTCGCATATGAAAATATAAAAGGGCATGCTGATAAGTCGGAAGATGGGGCAGCGGCCTTTTTTAAATCACCTGAAGGGTTGGAAATAGATTTGGGAGCAGATATTTTGTTTCCCTCTGAGCACACGCGTATGATGTTGGAAAATGCCCGTCAGGGTAAAAAGTTTTTTACAGCCACTGTCTTTGACGGAAGCGATGCAAAGGGACCTTCAGTCATAAACGGGTTTATCAGCGATGCAAATGCCTTGTCCAGACCACGGGACGTCTCTTTTGAGCTCGCTGACAGAATTTCCGGGTCACCTCTGTTGAATGTTAAAAGCTATCTTATCAGGCTCGCATTCTTTCCCATAGCGCAAGACAATGCAGAACCTGAATATGAAATGACTGTGCGTTTATATGAAAACGGTGTTATCAGCGAGATGTTTATCGAGTATAATGATTTCTCAGTCATTCAGAAATTAACAGCTCTTGAAGAAATTCAGGAACAAAATTGTGGCAGCGAAAATGAGTAAAAAAGTCCTGATTGTCGAAGATAATGAATTAAATATGAAGCTGTTTCGCGATCTTCTCGAGGCGCATGGAATCTCTTCTGTAACAACCTCAAACGGGCATGAAGTCCTTGAGCTGGCGCGAAAAGAAAATCCTGATCTTATCTTAATGGATATACAGCTGCCGGAAGTGTCCGGTCTTGAAGTAACAGGCTGGCTGAAGGCTGAGGATGATTTGAAGCANATTCCTGTTATTGCGGTTACGGCCTTCGCCATGCGCGGGGACGAGCAGAAAATACGCGAAGGCGGCTGTGAAGATTATCTGTCCAAGCCGATCTCCGTTGGATCTTTCATAGAAACGGTCAATAAATATCTTGATAAAGACGAGGCGTCCGAGGATGTCACAGAGAAAACAATCAACTAGGAATATTTTACCTCATGTCTGCACGCATACTTGTCGTTGATGATATCGCTCCGAACGTAAAATTACTGGAAGCAAAGCTGACCAGCGAATATTACGATGTGGTTACAGCCATGAACGGTGAAGAGGCTTTGAAAAAAGTTGATGAGACAAAGCCGGATATTGTGCTTCTCGATGTTATGATGCCGGGCATGGATGGTTTTGAAGTCTGCCGTCGCATGAAAGAAAACCCTGAGCATGCCCACATTCCGGTGGTCATGGTCACAGCACTGACTGATACGGAAGACAGGGTAAAGGGGCTTCAAAGCGGTGCCGATGATTTCTTAAGCAAGCCTGTAAATGACACGGCACTCATGGCGCGTGTGCGCTCCCTTGTACGTTTGAAAATGGCCGTTGATGAATGGAAAACCCGTGAGAATACAGCTACCCAACTGGGTGTTGTGAATGAAAATTCCTCCCTTATGGAAGAGGACGCCACGAATGCAAATATTCTGGTCGTCGAAGATATGGAATTTGAAATCCAGAAAATAAAGTCAACGCTTGAAGATAATGCTAATAAGATCACCGTTGTTCATCATGGTCTTGAGGCTTTACAAGCCGCAAAAGAAAAAGAGTTCGAGCTGATTGCTGTATCATTGAATCTTCAAGAGGAAGACGGTCTCAGATTATGCTCCCATTTGCGCTCAAATGAGCGCACGCGCGCCACACCTATATTAATGATAGGCAGCGAAGATGACATGCCTAAAATAGCCCACGGGCTAGAGATCGGCGCGCATGACTATATTTTGCGACCCATTGATAGAAATGAACTGATGGCACGTGTGCGCACCCAAATTCGCCGCAAAAGGTTTCAGGAAAGATTAAGGGCCAGTTTCGAAATGAGCCTATCCATGGCGCTTACAGATACGCTGACCGGACTTTATAATCGCCGCTATTTTGAGGTGCATCTGGGGAAAATGCTTGAAAAGGGTAATGAGAGCCAGAAATCAATCGGGCTTCTTTACATGGATATTGATCACTTTAAAAACTTCAATGACACTTACGGACATAACATCGGTGACGAGGTTCTGAAGACATTTTCAAAGCGGCTAAAGGACAATCTACGTAGTTTTGACCTTGTCGCACGTCTTGGTGGTGAGGAATTTGTGGCGGTTCTTCCTGATACTGATGTTAAAACGGCTCATACTATTGCAGAGCGCTTAAGACGCTCAATTATGGATGCGCCTTTCCGTACATCTTACGAAAGCCCATTGGAAGTAACGACATCAATTGGTGGGGTTGTTATAGAAGCAGGTGATCATACAATCACAGAGGTTTTGGAACGTGCCGATGGACAGCTTTATCTAGCCAAAAACGGCGGCCGTAATTCTGTGTTTTTCGAAGATTGCGGCAAGCTTGATCCGGAGGAGTTCAGGCCGCAATCCAGACCTATTCTTAACGAATAAAAAAACGCCCTTCAAAAAGGGCGTTTGCTTTATTACCTCGGAGTAAGAAATTAGTTTTTCTTGTGAGGAGGCATTTTCTTTTCTTCGAACATGACATGAGCGCCGACTTTCCCAGTATCAGGATGTACGGCACGTGGATCATATTTTCTGAATTTCATTTTTTCAGTCTGATTACGTGGGTTTTTAATAATGTAATATGTGTAACCAGTCGGCTCACCTTTGGTGTTTTTGCCGGTGCTGATTAGACGAATTTTTACAGTATTGCCTTTCTTAGCCATAATAAAATCCTTATTTAAGGTGGAAACTCAAGCGGGCATAATACGTATTTATAAGGATGTGTCAAGCAAAAGGCGCAAATATCAGCATGGTTTTCTGTCATTTGCTGCGTTCAGTCCCGAATGAGGTGCTCGCTGCGATGAACTGTCTATTTTAAAAGATAATTTGAGGTCACCTGCTTTGGCCTCACCCAAAGAAATTGCAACTGGTAAAATATCACCTATACCAAATGTATTGTTAGAGTTTTCACCGAGCGTAACTGTCTGCGTTTTCCTGTTGATATGCCATGTATAGGGAACAGCATTGGATGGTAGCAGACCGGAAACAAGGCCAGTCTGAAGAATTATTCCAGATCGTGTTATGCAGCGTATTCTTAAAGCCTCCTCGCTATCAAGGCCGCGACTTTCTATCCTCTCTATTATACGTCTCTTCCTCGACATTTTCTGTATTGATGAAGCTGTGCGTTCCTCGGATGAAACATAGTCACATAGTGCTTTAAAACCCTCATGGTGAATTTCCAGTTCGCCTACGTCATATTCAAGAGCTTTTAAAACGGCCCATTGGTTTATAGTATCCGTATAGCGTCTCAAAGGACTAGTGACCTGACCTGTAGTTGTATTGAGTGAAAAGTGGCTTGCTTCATCGGGGCTAAAGCGCGCTTTTTCAGTGGCTTGAATAAGGCATCTGGATACGAAGTCACGGCCCATACCTGACGGAGAGTTCATAAGGACATCAGAAATGACCATGCGCGCCGTATCGGCATAATCCAGATCCCACTGATGGGTATCTTCCAGCATGTCAAAAAGGGAGTCGTGTACGGATTCAGGGAAAACACCCTCTAATTCTGTCAGGCTGTCCATAAGGTCGTCCTTGTCAGGTACGGCCTGCACGCGGAAGGCAAAGGGCAGAGTTTTTTCACGTGAGGTGTCATTATAGTCTCGAACGATATCAGTAGATTTCTGAGCTGTAAGCAGTGCGGCAAGTTCAATGACCTGGTCACCGAGATGTGCGCGTCGACCCTGCGCTGTGCTTAATATGCCGCCCTCATCAAAAGAAAGACTCGTTTTCGTGTCAGTGAAGCGCAACCCGGTCATAAGGCCGTCCAGGCGGTAGGCAAATTCCACTGCCCCATCTATACAGGATTGAGGCAAAGCGGATTCACCGATATCTGTTGCTTCTAAGGGTGAAAGCAGATCCAGAAAATCACCATAGTTGAGTGCTGCTCTTGAGCGTATTTTTGCGGGAAAAATATCGCAATTAATGTCGTCCAGACTTTCACAGTCCAAGGGGATATCAAATTTATGAACAACAGCCAGCCTGTCTTTGCCTTCACAAAGCGATAGGGCACCATCAACTGGCTCATATAAACATGATGGCATTGTATGGATAGCGCTATTGGGCAGAAATATTGCCATGGGGTGGTCGCGGCGATGCAGGTCCAAAGGCGAGCCGAACTCAATGCGAGGCGCTACACAGGCTATTGCGACATAGGCTGTTATGCTACCATCCTTATTGGTTTCGAAATACAGGGCATCGTCAATGTCGTGTTTTGACTTTGGGTCTACAGTGAAAAAATCTAAACTGGTTAGATCCTGAAACCGCGGATCTTTCGTAATGGGAAGTTCATTAATGTCTTCACTGGCAATTGCTTCGGCCTGCGCAATGGCATCTGCGCCTATATAATTTGTTTTACCATAGCTTTTGAGGTCAATCTCATCCAAGGCGTGGACGGAAGCGGGGGGATAAAGCGGCTGATTTAAATTCTGGTTTGTTGAAGATACGGAAAAATCCGGCATAGCCGAGGAGGGCTTATCTTTAAAGTGTTTAGGCCGTGATGCCACTGAATACTACCCCTGTAAAAGTTATATTATTTTTTTGAACGCTTGCCCTTAAAAGCCCCTTTTTTTCGTCCCTGGGGTTTACCGCCGCGCTTAGTATTTTTACCTGATCTATTTTTCATAACTGATTTATCTTGTTTTTTCAAGCCTTTTTTCGATTTGAAACCAGGAATGTCCGCGCCTTCTTTAGCGTTTATAATCTCGAATACAGTACTGCCTGAGACTCGTTCAGCCTCCACAATCTTTACGCGCACCTGGGCGCCTAATCTGAAAATGATGCGGGTTTTGCGTCCGATCAAAGCGTGTTGTTCTTCGTCATGTATGAAATAGTCGTTGGGCAAAGTGCGGATGGGAACGAGGCCATCTGCGCCAATATCGTCAAGTGTAACAAAAAGCCCAAATCTTGTGACACCATTTATAACACCGTTAAACTCTGCGCCGATCTTGTCTTCCAGATAGGCTGCGGTAAATCTGTCAACCGCAGATCGCTCGGCATTTGATGAGTTGCGCTCTGTTGTCGAGATATGTTCACATGTCTCCTCCAGCCTGGCTTCCTCACCTTTTGTAAGGCCGCCCGGACCTAAATTATATGCATCAATCAAAGAGCGGTGAACCACTAAATCCGCATAGCGTCTGATTGGGGATGTGAAATGGGCGTATTTCTCCAAAGCCAAACCAAAGTGACCTATATTGGACGGCGCATAAACAGCCTGAGACTGTGTCCTCAAAACCATCATACTGATAAGATGGGAATAGGGATGGCTTTTGGCCTGTGTAAGAAGGTGATTAACTTGTTTCGGCTTTGAAATACTGCTGGGTAAGTTGAGACCAAAGCTATCCAGAAATTGCCGTGCGCTGTCCAGCTTATCCGAGGCGGGTCTGTCATGCACCCTGTAGACGCAAGCGGCCTTTTTATCCTCCAAAGCTCTGGCTGCGGCAACATTAGCCAAAATCATGAATTCTTCTATAAGCTTATGTGCATCAACACGTGACCTGGTTTTGACTCCGGTCATATTTCCTTTTTCATCAATCAGGATTTGGCGCTCAGGAAGGTCGAGGTCTAGTGCACCGCGCTCTTGACGGGCCTTATCCAGAATTTCATAAACTTTGTAAAGTGGTTCGATCACATGTTGCATTAACGGGTCAGTCGCATCATCTGTCTGTCCGTCCTTTGCCGCCTGAACTTGCTCATATACCAGTCTTTCTGCTGATTTCATCAGACCGCGCACGCATTTTTGACCGATTAATTTTCCATCTTTATTGATCCACATATGCATCGCAAGGCAGGCGCGCTCCACGCGCGGCATAAGTGAGCAAAGGCCATTTGAAAGGTTTTCGGGGAGCATAGGAACGACGCGATCAGGGAAATATGTAGAGTTTCCACGTTTCCATGCCTCACGATCAAGGGCGCTGCCTTCCCGCACGTAATAAGAGACATCGGCAATTGCAACGATCAGATGCCATCCACCCGGGTTCTTGGGGTCTTTATCGGGTTCTGCAAAAACGGCATCGTCATAATCTCTTGCATCTGCACCATCTATTGTGACGAGAGGAATATCGCGTAAATCCTCACGCCCCTTCAGGCTTGGAACATCTAAACCTTGGGCTTCTTTCAAAACATCATGCGGGAAATCTTCATTAAGGCCGGCTTCATGAAGAGCGATAAGAGAAATGGCACGTGGATCATCCTCGCGTCCGATAACTTCACGGATGCGCACCTTTTTCAGTTTCATGCCTCGCGACGGCTGTACTTCGCCCAAGGCCAGGTCTCCGTCACTGGCACCGTTAAGATCGGCTTGGGGGATTTCAAAATCATGCTTCGATTTTCTATCGGTGGGTCGAAGCACAAAGCCTTTTTTCTGTTGAACCACCAGCCCCATAACGCGGCCCGTTGCTTCATCTAGAGATTTAATGGGTACCGCTTCATAATCAACTTGGGAATTCGTTTTCCGAATTCTGGCTAAAACCCGCGCTCCAAGAGTTGGGGCAGGGTGGCCTTTCTTGCCGGGAAGAACCTCAATTCTCGGATGTGGACCTTGTAATTCTTCGTTCCAGTCCACGGGACGTGCAAACACATCACCATCTAGGTCTATATCAATAACTTCAATTATAGTAACCGCGGGTAAGCCCTCGGGTACGCTGTAGCGCTGACCGGGTTGTCGAACAATCAGCCCGTCTTTTTCCAGTTGGCTGAGCATTGCTTTGAATGGGCGGCGCTCGTCGCCTTTAATTTTAAAGACTTGTGTCAAGTCGCGCTTGCTAAGTGGCTCCCGCATGGAAGCTATAAAGGAAAGAAGATCAGATTTTTCAGGTAAAGCCATACCCTAAAGGGTATAGGCAGAAGCCCTTAATAGAAAGAGAAGTTTTTAGAATCAGACAATATTACAGTGGAGAAGTGTTTTTGCGTCAGCTCTTCTTTTTGGCTTTTGTCGTTTTTTTTGCAGCAGTTTTCTTTTTTGCTGTTTTCTTCTTGGTGGTTTTCTTCTTTGAACTTGAGGCCCCGCCTTTTGCCTCTTTGGCTGCTTTTTTAATGGCATGCTCGGCTATAAGATCGACAGCACGGTTCAAGCCAACTGAGACGACATCATCTCCTTTGGGTAAGGAAACATATGTTTTTTCATGCTTCAGGAATGGGCCGAATCTGCCTATACCCGCTGTTATCATTTCGCCTGTTTCAGGGTGTTTCCCAACCTCTCTAGGTAAGGCCAGAAGGTTAAGGGCGATGTCAAATGTAACCTCATCCATGTTCATACCTTTGGGTAAACCTTGACGTTTAGGTTTATCCTTACTTTTCTCGGGCGGGTCTATTTGAACATAAGGGCCGTAAGGGCCTTTTCGTAACGAAACGCTACGGCCTGTATCTGGGTGATCCCCAAGTATTTTGGGCTCAAAACTTGAAGTATTTTGTGAGCTTCCTTCTCCATCACCACTTTTGGCATTTTCGTCTGGAACAACAAGTGGTTGTGTATGTTTGCACTCTGGATAGTTTGAGCACCCTATAAAAGCACCGTATTTTCCAAGCTTTAAAGACAATCTTCCATCTCCGCAAGTCGGGCATTTTCTTGGCTCCGGATTGTCCTTTGTAACAGGGAAAAAGTGAGGCCCCAGTTCCGCGTCAAGGTGATTCAAAACATCCGTAATGCGTAATTCTTTGGTTTCATCAATGGCGTGTTTGAAATCGGTCCAGAAATGGGTCAGGGTGTCTTTCCAGAAAACATGGCCTTCTGTAATACCATCAAGTTGTTCTTCCATATTTGCCGTGAAGTCATAATCAACATAGCGCGTGAAATATTTCTTGAGAAATTCTGTAACGAGTCTTCCCCTATCCTCGGGTATAAAGCGCTTTCTTTCCATGCGCACATAATTGCGATCGCGCAAAACCTGAAGAATAGAAGCATATGTTGATGGGCGGCCAATTCCTTTTTCTTCCAGGTTTTTGACCAGCGTGGCTTCTGAATATCTGGGAGGTGGCTGAGTAAAGTGTTGATTAGGTGTAACACTTAATGTTTTAAGCTTATAACCCTCTTCAAGCTGTGGAAGACGGTTTTCATCCGGCTCATCATCAGCTGCCGGTTCGTCCTCTTCTTTTGATTCCGTATAAAGTGTCAGGAAACCATCAAAAGCAACCGTCGATCCTGTTGCACGCAAAACCACATCATCCGTTCCGTCCGAAATATCGGCAGAGACCTGGTCCATAATGGCATTTTCCATTTGGCACGCGACTGTTCTTTTCCAGATCAGCTCGTAAAGCTTGAGCTGTTTATCATCAAGATATTTGCGCATCTGTGCCGGGCGTTTAAACAGGTCAGTCGGGCGAATAGCTTCGTGTGCTTCCTGTGCATTTTTGGCCTTACTCTTATAAGCACGCGGTGAATCGGGAAGGTAGTCTTTGGAATAGTCACTCTCAATCAATCGGCGCGCTTGTCCAATGGCATCGCCGGACAAGGTAATGCCATCTGTTCTCATATAAGTGATAAGACCGACGGTTTCGCCGTCTATCTCTACGCCTTCATAAAGCTGTTGCGCCAATCTCATGGTCTGGCTTGCAGACAGCCCCAAACGTCTTGAGGCATCCTGCTGCAATGTTGAGGTGATAAAGGGCGCGTAAGGCTTCCTTTGCACCTTTTTCTTCTCAACTTTTTGAATAACCAGATTTTTATTTTCAATGCGTTGGACGGCAGAGCTGGCTTCCTTTTCGCTGCCAATATCCATCTTATCAAGGCGGTTGCCTGACAGATGTGTCAATTTTGACAGAAAAGGTGCACCATTTGGTGTTTGAAGGCGGGCCTCTATACTCCAGTATTCTTCGGACTTGAACTTCTCAATTTCGGATTCACGCTCACAAATAAGGCGCAGCGCAACCGATTGTACCCGTCCCGCAGAACGTGAGCCTGGCAGTTTCCGCCATAAAACTGGAGAGATATTGAACCCAACAAGGTAATCCAATGCACGGCGCGCCAAATAGGCCTGGATAAGCGGGTCATCCAACTGGCGTGCATGTTCAAAAGCATCCTGAACGGCCTTTTTGGTGATTTCGTTAAAAGTAACCCTTTTGACTTCAACGTCTTTTAGGAGTTTTTTGTCCTGCAGAATTTCTTTTACATGCCATGATATGGCCTCTCCTTCGCGATCCGGGTCAGTCGCGAGGTAAAGTGTTTTTGCATTTTTGACGGCCTGACTAATTTCTTTCATGGTTTTCGAACCACGATCCGAGACCTCCCAAATCATGTTGAAACCATCATCCGGATCGACTGAGCCGTTTTTTGACGGAAGATCGCGAACATGTCCGAAAGAGGCTAATACCTTGTAGTTATTCCCCAGATATTTGTTAATGGTTTTTGCCTTGGCGGGCGATTCTACGATTACAAGATTGTCAGCACTCAATGACTTTTCCTTCCCAAATAAGGTATTTTTTTAAATCTGCCTATGCTGAAATGACATGATCTGATCATTTCGTCAACATAAAGCCTTATATAAATATAGTGCCATCATACCACAGTTGTCACAGATTTAAGCCTTGTTACATTAACCTGTAAGGCTGACACGATTGCCCGGAAGGCGTTGTAGCCGTCCGGCCAGCTCCAGTTCCAGTAAAGTGTTTTGTATATCCTGCACAGACTTCCCACTGCTCCGGATAATCTCATCAACGGATGTGGCGCTGTGGGAGAGGGATTGCAGAATTAAATCCCGCTCGTTTTCAGAAAGATCCGCGTCCAGGTTTGTGTCTTCTGGCTCATAAAGATACTCATCTTCGAAAAGTCCGTCATTTTTAGTGAAGCAAGTTAGTTCAAAATTGGTGTTTTCTAAAATATCGGAAGACTTTTCAGTCAAAATTGCGCCATCCTTTAGAAGTTTATTAGGGCCGCCCGATCTGGGGTCTGACGGGAAACCGGGAACAGCAAACACATCCCTCCCTTGTTCGGCAGCCATCCGTGCGGTAATTAAGGAACCTGAACGGATGGAGGCTTCTACAACCAGCACACCGCTGGACAGTCCCGAAATTATACGGTTACGCCTTGGAAAATGTCGTGCGGTTGGGTTTGTACCAAGAGAGTTTTCCGCAACAATCAACCCGCCTTGTTCTATAATTTCACGGTAAAGGCTGTTGTTTTCTCGTGGGTAAACAATGTCAACTCCGCCGGCTACAACAGCAATTGTGCCCGATTTCAAAGATCCTTGATGCGCGGCTGTATCAATGCCTCGGGCGAGCCCTGAAGCTATAATTACATCGGCCTCGCCCAGCTCCCGCGCAATTTTTTTTGTAAATTGTCGTCCGTTAATGGAGGCGTTTCTCGCACCGACGATGCCGAAACAATTTTTGTTTAAAATGTCCCTGTTGCCCAGGCAGGAGAGAACAGGGGGGGCATCATCAATGGCCTTTAAGCAGTCGGGATAAATGTCTTCGAACGAGCAAATGAAAGTCCCACCGTTTCGCGCAAGCTCCTTATATTCTTTTTCGATAGTCTCGGCAGAGCAAATTTTAATCTGGCGTTTGGCCCCGCCTCTGGCAATGAGTTCAGGCAAAGCGTCCAGTGCCTTTGCGGCAGTCTTATATCGGCCGATTAATCGGTTGAAGGTAATGGGGCCGACATTTTCACTGCGTGATAATCTTATCCAGTCAATTTGCTCAGTAGTAAGGGGGGGGGCCTTATCAGCCATTTTTCTTTCCAATGCGAGGCTCTTCTCCCTTTATCAGGCGGCGGATATTGGCGTGATGCCTTATAAAGACGAGCAGTGTTAACAAAGAGATAAGATAGAATTGATGTGGATTACCAAAATATAATGCAAAAACTGGTGCACAAAGCATGGCAATAAGAGCCGAAAGTGATGATATCCTGAAAATCAGGGAGCTTAAAAGCCAGGCAAGGCAAGTTAAAAGCCCTGTAGGTAGGGACAAAGCCAGCAGCGTTCCAAGAGTAGTCGCAACGCCTTTTCCGCCTTTGAATTTAAGCCATACCGGAAAGTTGTGCCCCAAAACCGCGCCAAGAGCAGCGCCAAAAGCCCCGTGGATACCGAGCAAGGCCGAAAAAAGGATAACTGCAACCGCACCTTTGGAAGAATCCAGAACAAGTGTCAGGGCAGCAAGTGACTTATTGCCGGTGCGCAAAACATTGGTTGCGCCAATATTGCCTGAGCCTATTTTTCTGATATCGCCATAGCCGCCCAGATAGGCCAGCACAAGCCCAAAAGGTATTGAGCCAAGCAGGTATCCACCGACTATGCCCAAAAATCCATTTAGCTGAATGTGGTCTAGAAAATGTTCCATATATTACCTTTTATGGGATTGCTATTTAACTGACAAGTGTTTCGAGTATAGCCATCCTTACAGGCAGGCCATTTTCCATTTGCTTAAAAATAAATGATTTCCGCGGATCATCTGCGACATCATCGGCAATTTCAACGCCTCTGTTCATCGGGGCGGGGTGCATTACCATAACGTCATCTTTGGCAAATGAAAGGCGGTTCTGAGTTAAACCGTAATTTCTGAAATACCAATCGTCATCTGGAATTGCAGAAGCCTCCATTCGCTCTTTTTGGTTTCTAAGCATCATAATAACGTCACAATCCCTTATACCTTCATCCATATCTGTGAAAGTTTCTATATCCTCAAACGGTAGCCTGTTCAGAGTTAGAGCAGGGGGAGAGATCAGTCTGAGTTTGGCGCCTTTTTTATGTAATAATTGAATGTTACACGCAGCCACACGTGAGTGTGCAATATCGCCGCATATTGCAATTGTTAATCCATCTATTCTCGCTTTTTGCTCTTCAATAGTAAACGTATCCAGAAGTGCCTGAGAGGGGTGAGCCCGGTAAGAATCGCCCGCATTAATAATTGGGCAATCCATAAGTGCCTTAAACGTGTATGGAGCCTTGAATTCAGAAGAGCGTACAATCAACCCATCCGGTTTATATGATGAAACGCATCGTATTGTATCCGTCAGCGTTTCTCCCTTTTTAAGAGAATTAGCATTATTGTCCCAGTGTATAATTGCTCCCCCCAACCTGTGTACAGCCATATCGAAGGATGTGCGTGTACGTGTTGAATTTTCCAAAAACATCGAAAAAATAATCCGCCCTTCCAGTGGTGTTTTCGAGTAGCGGCCTTTCGCCATTTCGCTTTTGATGTCTCTGGCTTTGTCAAGTATCGCATCAATTCTTTCGAGGGAGATAGTTTCTATGTCCAGAAGATGATCCATGATGCTTTTATCCTATAACTTTCTTCTTCATATAATTTTGAATGTCCTCTTCTGACAAACTGAGAAGGTTTTGTAAAATTTTAACTGTATCTTCCCCGCATATCGGTGGGGATTTTGTGAAATCGACAGGCGTAGCAGAGAGTTTAATCGGTGAGCCAACCAGTTTTATACCTTTCTTCGTCTTTGAATGATTCACCTTTATTTGCATGTCACGAGACTTGATTTGTTCCGAATTAAAGGCCTCAGCAATATTTTGAACGAGGGAGGAGGGAATGTCATATTCCCTGAATAGGGAAAGCCATTCTTCTCCGGTGCGCGTTTTAAGGGTGTCTCTTATCATCGGGAGAAGAATCCCTCTGTTTTTTACGCGGTTCTGGTTGGTTTGGAAGCGAGCATCGGCCGTCCACTCATCTTTGCTTAAAACCTTGCACAATCGTATAAATTGGCTGTCATTCCCCACGGCAATTACAATATGACGATCAGCAGTTTCGAAACATTCATAAGGCACTATAGTTGAGTGCGCATTGCCGAGTCTGGGCGGCATGTCCCCACTGGTTAAATAATATTGTGCCAGGTTGGACAGGGAGGCCAAGGTGCAGTCAGTAAGCGCCAGGTCGATATGTTGTCCTTCTCCGGTTGCATCCCGGTGACGCAGAGCCGCCAGAATGGAAATTCCCGCGTAAAGACCTGTAATGATATCGCTGAGCGCAACACCTGTCTTCATCGGGGTGCCTGTAACTTCACCAGTAACGGACATTAACCCACTAAAGGCTTGCGCCATGAAATCATAGCCGGGCTCGGTATGTTCCGGGCCTGTTTGACCGAAACCGCTTATAGAACAATAAATGAGGCGTGGGTTAATTGCGCGCAAGTCCTCATAGGTCAGGCCATACTTAGACAGTTTTCCAGGCTGAAAATTTTCTACGAAAACATCGCTTTTTTCTGCAAGCTCTTTGATTAGTCTTTGCCCGTCTTTTTGTGAAAAATCTATGGCCAGAGAGTGCTTGTTGCGATTGGCAGAAAGGTAATAGGCGCTTTCCGTGGTGTCTTTACCATGCGGATCTTTTAAAAACGGGGGTCCCCATTTTCTTGTGTCGTCGCCTGATCCGGGCCTTTCAATTTTCAGAACCTCGGCGCCTAAATCCCCGAATATCTGGGTACAAAATGGCCCGGCGAGTACGCGGGACATGTCCAGAACCCGCAAACCTTTCAGGGCTGATTGTTTGTGACCAGACATCATTTAAGGAATTCAGGGAAAATAAAGGTAAAAAACATAACGAGTATGCCAAAGACAAAGCCGGGGCCGGCAGGAATTTTTAAGCGCCTTAAAGAGAAAACACCTGTTCTGTATTTGTTTATAAAAGCAACTATAATTCCGTGTAGAAGGCCGCCGGCAGCACCAAGCGTCATTGCCAGTGTCACATTCACCGGACCGAGCCATAGCCCCGCGGCGCCGAGTAATTTCACGTCACCTAACCCCAAAGAGTCTGTTTTGTAATACCAGTTTCCAAAAAAGCGGATAATCCATAACACGCCGTATCCGGCAAGAAAGCCCAAGGCCATATCGGCTGGTGTAAGAAAATAAAAGGATGTTAAAAGGTGAAAAACGATTCCAAGGGCGCCGAAGGGAAAAACATATTTATTTGGCAGCAGCATAGTTCGCATGTCGATAACCGCAAGTATTACCAAAAGTATAATGGCAACAAGAAAAGCAAAAAAGGCCAATAAGAAAAGTCCGCTCATAGGGTTAGGCTCTTATAACTTGGTCTCTAAGGCAAGTCTTTTGTTCTTTTGGTTTTCCCGCCCTTGTCAAAGCTTTTAAAAAAAGGCAGTATATACTTGTAAATTTTAAACTTTTTCTCGTGGTTCCCATGGATAATATTTTACTCGTTGAAGATAACGATTTTGTCAGAATGCAGATTCATAAATTTCTGGCTGATGAGGGATTCAATATAATAGAAGCATCAGATGGACTGACGGCTTTAGGTTCTATGAAGGGGAGTATATCACTTGCTATCGTAGACATCAGGATGGAGCCGATAGATGGGTTTGAGTTTGTTAAATCTATTCGTGCAAAAGATTATAAGACACCGGTCATTTTTGTTACCGGAGACCAGAATTCCGATATCCTTAATGAGGCCAATAAATTAGGTGTAAGTGCAGTCTTGAAGAAACCTGTGGAAAAAGATAGACTGGTAAAGATGGCCGCCCGGGCTATTTCTCAATTTAAGCGCACCGAGTCTCGCGCAAAGGATTTCTAAGTATATGTTATTTAAGGCAAAAAATGTTTTTGCGGCTTTATTTATTGCGGCAGCTTTACCTATTTCAGGCTGTGCGAATGTGGACGTACCTGATTCGCGCAATGTAAAAATTCCGCCCCCCCAGCAGGCGCAAGAGCGTCGCATGGCAGTTAATGAAAGACCGGACGCGGTTATGTATCTTCCGCTCGGTTCTGATGTTCTTTTACCCGAGGCTGGTGATGAAGAGCACCTTCCGCCAGCGATTGTCGGGCCCTTTGAGTTAAGGGGGGAAACGCTAGCCGGTGCGCTACAGCTTATTTTGGACGGGCATGATATCCCGCTTGCTTTTGAAACGGAAGAGGGGCTTACGCGCCGTGTAACTGTTGCTAATCTTAAGGGTGAGCTTGGGCAGGTGGTTTCAAGAGTTTGTTCTCTTGCTGACCTGTATTGCTCATTTGAGGATGGTATGCTGGTTATCAAGGATAGTCAGGTCTTTACAGTCTCCATACCACCTTTGGCAGAGGCTGATACATTTTTGACGGATGTTTCTGCCGCATTGGCTGAGATATTGGGAACCTCGCCTATTACTGATGCCTCCACAAGAACAATTGTCTACAGGGCAAGTGCCCGCACGGCTGAGATGGCTGAGCGTTACTTCCAGAGATTGCGTTCGAACACAGCGTTGATCGTTTTTGAAACCTATATCTGGGAAGTCACTTTAAACAACGGCAATTCCACCGGAATTGATTGGCAGCAAATTGATGAGTTCGGCAAGTTCAACTTTGGTGTGGATTTACAGGGTGCTGCCAGCGCGCTTGTCGGAAGCCCCATCAGTATAGGTTTGCCTACAACTGGCGATGTGGCATTCGATGGAAATGACGTCTTTCAGTTTATTTCAAGCTATGGTGCTGTAAAGACGATTTCGCAGCCCCAAATCACTGTCCTGTCCGGTTCTGAGGCACGTCTTCGTGTTGCGGATACGCAAAACTATGTGGCGTCTATTACAAGAACAGCCGATCAAATCGGAGCCAGCGTGTCAACAACAACGGATTCTGTTGATACCGGGTTTACACTCGAAATTGCGTCAAGTTGGGATAAATCCACTATCTACGGAACGATCAGCATTGATCTTGAGCAAGTAACTGCGATTGATACATTTGATGATAACCCGGACGCGATTGTACAATTGCCGCAAACGACAATTCGTGAACTTGAAACCCAGGTCCGCGTGCGCCCCGGTGACTCCTTGCTGATAGCCGGGCTTGTGCGTGAGGCTGACAATTTCAACGATGAAGGGCCTGGACTTATGGCGCCGTTCATCCCGACTTCGCGGACGGCCAGAATTCAAAATCAGGAGCTTGTCTTCTTAATGCGCCCGCGTGTTGTGGTTTATGTAGACAAGCCTGTAGGTGAGTTGAAAAAAGATATCAAAGATGCTGCGAAGCTCGTTCAAACAACATCATCATCCGATGCGCTTGAGATGATTGATGCTCCGGCCTCGTCATCTGTTCTTGCTGATAGCGATGCTCTTCCGGAAGAGCAGGCGCCCGCTCTGGTAAAAGTGGAGCAGGAAACTGTTAAGCAGGTTACAGTTGATACGCTTCCACCGCAGGAAGAAAAAATGGCCAAGGTTGCGGCTAACCAAACACCTCCAGCGGTGATTGAAGACGAAGTGGTCGTCGTAGAATCCCCAGCAGTGGTGCAGGCCGAGCCAATGAAACCACCTATCCCCGCCAGGGCGCCAAAAAGACAGGCGCCGCCTTCACCTTCACAGGAAAGCTCTGCTGTGCAAGCGCCTGTGACGGGGGCCGAGCAGCGTGCAGATGCCGAGCCGAAGGGTTCTGAGCCTGTGATCGTAGAAACAGTAGAGAGGGAAGTCGTAGCCGTACAGCCAGTAGATGATGTTCCCGTGGTGCGGGCAGGTAATGCAGCACAGGCAATGGAAGCCGAAGAAAGAAATGTGATTGTATCTTCCTCTCAGGCTCTGGTCGAGCCTCAGCCTTTGCAGGATGAAGTCAAGGCCGTTAAAGTTGTTACCCGGCAAGAGAAACAGACAGTCGTGGTGCCCTCAGATGCGCCTTTGACATCGGGTATGGTGGTGGAAAGAAAAATGGGCGATTCGTTATCGCAAACATCCTCTGTTTTGCCTGATTATGCAACAAATTCGCCTAATTTTAATAGGGATAGGCTGACGCAACCCGTCGCGGTGAGAGTGGAAGCTGAGCCATTGCTTGACGAGGAATATATGCCACTTATTATAGAGGATAGTTCTGACGCGGAGAAGCAGTAAGAATGATTGATAGAAGAGATTTATTCAGAAAAGTTACGCTGGGCTTATTCGGTCCTTTTGTAGCACTGGTAGTGCTTGGTCTTCCGACCCATGTACACGCGACAGCCTTTAATGATCCTGGGTCTCGCAGTGCAACTGCTACAGGTACCGGGCTTGTTGCTGTGAACCCTGATATTGATGGCGGGGAAGTGTCGCTTGGTTCCACCGCACAGATAGTAACACTCTTTCGTAACGAGGGTGTGCAACCCGTTAAAGTAACGCAAGTGAGGCTTTACCCCTCTTCGTCCGTTTCTGCGAATGTCAGCATTAATGAGTGTCTTGGTGAGGCTCTGCCAACAGGTGCTGAATGTGCCATGGTCGTATCCGTAAAAGCCTTGCAGGCCGGTAATTGGCGTGTAGAAATGCTGGTAAGTCATGACGGTAAGTCACGCTTGCTGACATCTTCTATGTCTGGCTCCGTGAGCCAGGGAGAGAGTGCGTCTCAGCAGGTTTTAAGTGATATTGAGACAATCCCGGAGGAGGTTGATTTTGGCAGTTTGAGTTCCAGTAGGCCTCTTGTTAAATCTGTTATTCTAAGAAATATTGCCGCTGAAGCCGTAAGCGTTAATGATATTTTTGTGCAGGCTTCTGCCCAATCCGGATATAGCCTTGATCACGACTGTGAGGAATTGGCCCCGGGCGCGGCATGTATTGCAACCATTACATGGTCACCGCAGCAGGAAGGCCAGTCTGATGGCGTTTTGGTTATAAATCACTCAGGGTCAACGCGCGTTGTATCAGTTCCGCTAATCGGAGAATATGATCCTGAGGATATAGAAATGGCAACGATTTTCCCTAAGGCAGTGCCGGGGAAAGGATTACTTGTTTCTACACAAGAAGAAGTCAATTTTGAGACTGGCGTAGAAAGCGAATCCTCTATTGCTGTATCTCTCGTAAATGTCGGGGATGCGCCTGTCGAAATCAGAAGTATATCCCTGTCGGGTACAGATAACGGTTTAACCGTTATGCGAAAAGGCTGTCGTGTAGGTCTTGTTCTTGATCCTATTGAGGCGTGTCCCATGACCCTGAACTGGTCACCGGTAAGGGTTGGTGCGATTATAGATGATATTCTGGTGGAGCATACAGGAGCCCGTGGCATCTTGGTTATTCCGGTACGCGGTGAGTCTTCTGCCGCAATCAGCAAGGATTCCCAGTCAATCGTTGAAATAGGCGGTGTTGTCCAAAAATCTTATGATAAAACGGATGCTTTGGCCGGGTTTGTAATAACATCACATTCACCTCAAAGGGCTATCATATCAGGGCCTGGTGGAAGCCGCGTTGTTTCCAACGGCTCAACAATCACACTTGGTGGAGTGGTCTGGAAAGTTCAAATAACAGAAGCCGGTGTGAATTTCGTAAGTGGTGGTGACAAAGTGACGTTGCTGTTTGACCGGTCTTTATCAACTTTTAACAATTCTGTGTCACAATCTGGGCAAAGTAGTTCAACAGGCTCTGCTGACTCCTCACAGTAAGTATTTTTATTAATTATGACTGACGACAATATTCCGATATCACAGGACGACTCCCTCCCTTCCGAAGAGGGGCAAAACTACGGTAGGGAAGATATGCAGATAGACCGTCGTGGTGGAGATCGGCGCAAGACTGACATGGGCGCGCCCGGCGGTGTAGAGCGCCGACGGGAAAAAGACCGTAGATATCGGGAGTATGAAGGACAGGAGCGTTATCTGGACATGATCCAGAAAGAACGCAGTATGTTGCTTGATAAAGGTGTGGCGCGTTCTACTGAAGAGCTTCTTGATTTGGCGGGAGCGCCTGTGAAACGCGAATCATCATCAGATAGTGGTATTAAAGACAGGGCCACAGGGGATGCACTTCGTTCGATACTTCCGGTGCAGACATGGCTTCCTTTGAACATACACCTTATCGGTTTACAAGACGGTGTAATGAAGATTGCTTGTCTTGATGAGCTTAATGAGTCGCAGTTGGAGACTTTAAAGTCAACAGCCGTCAGATCAGGTTTCAATGTCGATAAGATTGAAATTGAGATGTGGGACCGGGCTGAGCTTTTGAAGACGCTACGCTCTGTGCATGATTTGTCCGCAGACCGCTCTGAGAAAACATTGGCACAATGGCTGGCAGACACTGATAACGGTCTTCTGCTTAACCAGTTTGTCCGCGATATGATGGCAGAAGCATTGCAGTTACGCGTATCTGATATTCACCTTGTGCAAGATAATAATGAAGATGCACCGAACTGGATCAGGTACAGAATTGACGGTGATCTTATTCCAGCGCACCTTTTACCCAATGATGCTATGGCACGTCTGACAACATTGTTAAAGCGTGATGCCGGGATGAACTTTGGGGACAGGTCAACTCCGAAAGACGGTCGTTTCAGCTTTACCTGGCAGGGGCGCTCCATCGATGTTCGTGTGGCGGCCGGGCCCCAAGCACAAGATGGTGAAAAACTTACCCTCAGATTGCTGGACAGAGCGTCCTTGAGAAGTTTCAACGAATTGTTCAAAAGACATGAAGATGTCGGAGAAAATCTTTCTCACCTGTTATCACCAGAGATTAAAGGTGGTGGAGGTCTTATCATCTTATCTGGGCCAACAGGGTCTGGTAAAACGACGACTATGTATGCTTGTGTTCAGGAAATTGACAGACGCCGCAAGCATGTCCTGACCATCGAAGATCCGATCGAATATGAATTGCGTTATGCCACACAGTGGCAGGTTAAGCCCGGCATGAAAGGCGGAGAATTTTCTGACATGATACGCGCCTCGATGCGTCATGACCCGGATTATATTATTATCGGGGAGCTTAGGGACGGTGAAACGGTTGAAACAGCACTGAAGGCTGCTGAGTCAGGGCATACTGTGATATCAACAGTACATGCCGACACCGCCTTACAAACTTTCGAGCGCTTGAAATCGCTCATGCCTACAGACAGGGAAAAAGCATCTACATTCACATTGGCGCAACAGGTGAAATGTATCCTGAACCAGCGTCTTGTTAAAACCCTTTGCCAGGGATGTGCAAATGAAGAAGAGGCTGGAAATCTTCTGCCCGACCATGATCTTGCTCTTTTAGGAATAGATCCGGAAGATAAAGTGAAAACCCAAAACTCTGCCGGTTGTGATTTGTGCAACCGGACAGGTATTTCCGGTCGTACCCTTTTACTCGATGCCCTGATGATACCTGTGGGGCCTTCTCAGAGAAACAACATCTTCCAGGCTCTCATGCACAATGTTAACGATGTTATGCACGAGGAAGGGGTAATAAGCCATACGCGTAAAGAGGGATTGATTGATCTTGTTAAAAGCGGTCAGGTTGATCCCGTTTCAGCTGTATCATATATGGAATCCTAAATGCAGCAATGGATAGTCGAAATTGCATTTGAAAGCCGCAGAGGCCCTGTTGTAAGAGAAGAGTCCTTTTATCTTCCTACACAAGATGACGTGCGCGACGCAGTTTCCAAAATGGGGGGACATGTTTTAAGCATTCGCCTTCACGAGCGTTCAGCATTGGAGCGTATTCTGGCTCGCTCAAGCTGGTGGCAAGTACAGCTTTTACGTGGTATCCAGTTTCGCTCAACGTCTACTTCTCCTGGTGTTGCGCTTTGGAAAATCATCGAAGCTGAAACCAATCCGCGCCGGCAAAACATATTGGCCCCGGCTCGGGAAGCTCTCTCAAGAGGACTTGGAGTCATTGACGCATTGAAGGCTTTGCGCGCTTTTGATCATGGGACATTAGCGATTTTATCAGCGAGTGAGCGTGCAAATAAACTTTATGAGGGTATTCCGCATGCAATTCACTCTATCACGCAGAAACGAAAAAACACGCAAGCCATTATGGGGACACTTGCCTGGCTAGGCTTTGACGTGTTTACCATTGTGCAATCCTTATTCTGGGGGAAAGACCTTGTTCTTGACTGGTTTAAGGATAACCCTCCGACAGATCCTGAGGAGCTTTTGAAATATGAGAGGGTGGTTGGTAATCTTGAGCTGACATGGAATGTTCTCATTTATTTTGCTTTTGCTATGGGAGCTTTTATGGCCTGGGCTGTGGTTTCATTTGTTATGAACCGCGGTAAATCCGACTGGCCAACAGCTCGTATCGTTCGAAGAATCCCGCTGATTGGCGGATATTTGAGAGATCTGGGTTTTTCCGACTCAATGATGGCTGCAGCCAGGATGCTGCGTGGTAATGTTCCGATTGGCTCGGCTCTTGAAGAATCATCGGCGGCAACGTCAGTGCCGGAAGTTGCTGAATACTGGAAAGAAGCAAACCATGAGTTATCAAACGGTGTGGCACTTGGTCATGCCTTGGACAGAGAACCATTGAGCCGCGCCGAAAGACTGGAACTTGCGAGCTTGTCTGATCTGTCTCAAGTTGCTACAATTATGGAAGCCATTGCCGAAATGAGGACGCAGGGCGCAAAAACAAAACACAAGATGATCGTCTGGTTCGCTTTTATTTTCACTGGAGTATATTTGATGCTTGCCTTTGGTAGTGCCATTTACGCGCTAACTGTTATGAATATGAGTATGGATAGTATGATGGGCGGATTGCTTGAGGGGGCAATGTAGTTATGGGTTTATTTTCCAAATTTTTATCCAAAGGGCAGGAGCCCTTGTCTCAAACAGGTGTTGATGGGAAACCTCAGGACCAGAAATCAGTATCACGAAACAAACCTCAGGCAGGTATACCGCACAAACTGGCTGGTGAGGCCGACAGCTTTGTTTCTGATTTGAAACCTTACCTGCCGTCTGATCTGGTTGCTGGCTCTATACCGCATGTTGCAGGTGTCGAGGACGAAGCAGTTTGGAATGCCGCGTCTCAAGCCTGTTCAACAGAAAAAGTGGTATATTTTTACTCTGTTGATGAAGGACGTGTCTGGTATCTTGCGTGCCCTAGCGCAAGCCTGGCCTCAAATCCAGATAGCTGGTGTCCTCTGGCGGCAGCACTTCCCGGCCAAAGCGAACACTGGGACAAGGAAACCGTATATATATATGAGCAGGAAGGAACAGCTTCCGCATTGAGGTGGGATCCAGATACAGGACGTATTCAACTTTATATTGGTGCTTCGCGTACCATCCTTCCCAAAGTCCAAAGTATGGAAGCCAATTTTGTAACAATTAATCCTGAGATGACAGATGTTTTGCCATGGAAGAACCGACAGTTGAAATCTGAGCTTTTAGCCAGATCTTTGACAAAAACGCTTCTGCTGACAGGCCTGATGCTTTGCTTTGCATTAATCGCGTTTATTGCGTTTCAATATATTTCCCTGAACGTGACCGACAGAAATTTACGTGATGTGAAAAATGAAACAGAAACCGCTTCAACAGAGCTAATCACAAAATCTTATATGGCTATGCAGAGTAATGTCACAACTCATATGGCACGTATTCAAGAGCTTCTGGATGAGCTTACCGATATTGACGGAACTCTCGTTAAGTATGAAGTGGAAGGCGATACAGTAACCTGGGAGGCTCTTGTACCACCATCTTACAGTTCAGGTATTATGAGCATTAAAGGGCAGGTGCAGCCGGGGATAGAGCCGGATGGCCGTGTGCGAATCAAGGGTTCCCAGTAAAGGATTGTTTAAAATTTTATGTAAATTTTAAAGCAAGTTAAGAAATGTTTTATATACTTAGTACAATTAATTAATAAAAACGGCATAGAATGGCAAAGAAAAGTAAATTTGATATCAACAGTTTAAAGCGGTATTTGGGAGCAAATTCAAGCCGCGACCTAAACCAGTTTCTTGAAACAGTGCCTGAACATGTAGGCCGTGTATCGCTGATTGCAGCAGGCATAGCCTGGGGCGCGGCTGCGGCATTGGGGCTTTACACCATCATGCAGACGCAGGATTTAACAACAATGCGTACTGAACTGCAAAATGCCGAGGCCGTAAAATTATCTGTTCCCACAATAAAGAAAACGGATGTGGCAACTTCTGATCTTAAGAATTATGAGGATACGGCAAAGGAAATTTATAAGAATTTAAGTATAAGAGTAAATGGCAACAAAATAACGGTAACCGCAAGTACAACGGCCAATTATGCTGAATTTCGTGAAGCCTTGGGGCACATTCTGGCCGGAGGTAAAGGTTGGCAAGTGGATTTGACAGATCTTTGTGTCGGCAGGGAATGCGGAAATAATAAATTATCTGCAACTCTTGAGGTGAATAAAATAACAGTAGAAAAAGCATCTTAGGGGTTACAAATGCGTTTTAATATAATAAGATACGGGTTCGGGAAAGGAGCTTAATAATGGAAAAATATGAAAAAAATAAGGAAAGTGGTAACGTCCTCTTTCTGATCTTGATTGCGGTGGCTTTGTTTGCTGCCCTGTCTTACGCAGTGACACAATCATCACGCTCGGGCGGAAGCGGAACTGATGAGGAATCCAACCTCATTAACAGTTCTGTCATGACGCAATATCCTGCAGCACTTAGAACGGCAATTTTGCGGATGAGTATAAGTGGTGGTGTTGATGCAACTTTAATTGAATTTAACCCGCCATCCGACAGTGATAATTGTCAAGACTTTGGGGCAGATGACGAGCACAGACATTGTTTATTCTCACCAGATGGTGGTGGAGCAACATATCAAGAAGGTTGGGTGTTTAACCGCAATAACCAGATTGATGGAATTGGATCTACGACAACTGCGGAAGCCCCTGATGCAGAAAATGCTGATCTCATCGCGTTCTTCCAAACAACCCAAGGTATATGTGAAAAAGTCCATGATGAACTTGGGCTAGGTGCTATACCTACTGAAACTGGTATTGATGTGACTACGCAGCAAGTTAACAGCGACGGGTCTGGTTCTGGCTTGGAAGGCTTTACTCAGGCCAGCACAATTGGCGTACAAGCCTCTTCTGGTGAAGTACTTGAAGGACAGCCTTTTGGGTGTTTCTTACAGGGTGATTATTACTACTACCATACGCTTGCTGAAAGGTAAGCTGGTTATATAACATTATTAAAAAGGCGGTTGGTTTTCATCCGCCTTTTTTTGCTTTAAGATAAAAGAGTGAGAAGGATCAAATTATGACATTGCAAAAACAACGTGGAAGCGCACTCGTATATATATTGGTGGCGATTGCCTTACTGGCACTGCTGACCACAGTTTTTATGGATTCTTCCTCTCAGCAAACACAAACGCAAAATGCGAGTAAATTAGTATCTGAATTGAGCAGCCAGATTGCCTTTATACAGTCGGCTATTCAGGAATGTGTTTTAACCTATCCGGCACAAGATAGCGGTCTGACAGCTGCAGAACAAAAAAATGCACCCTATCCAATTAATCCAAATGATTCATATTTTGATGATAACAGTGCAACGCCGGGAAGTTCGTCAGATCCGTTAGTATCTGACATAAGATGCCCGGGAAATCCGGGTGGATCCGATCCGTCTCATGAGGCAATATTTTCAGGAGCATCGGGTAAGTTTTTGCCACCAGCGCCAAATCTTTTCGAGGATTGGAAATATTACAATGGCGATGATGGAGTTTTTATAATGACTTCCAGTGATAAAACAGATCCCTTTATTAACGACGCTTTGGTAAAGCTTAAAGCCAAATATTCAGCATGTGAAGCTGATCAGTTCTTAACTGGTGACAATATGACATCGGACGGATCGGTCGCGACGACTGGAAATTCTCCTACATTCACATCCGAGACTTCGTCGCCATTTGCCCGTGCTTGCCCGGCCGACAGTCATTGTTTTGTTTATTGGATTATACGCACTGGCTCAGGCGCAGTTGTTGATTGCCCTTAAAATCTTTTTTGGTAGCGAGTAAGGGAGGTGTTTCGCAATTTTGGTAAATGGTTTACCAGTCTCTCCATTGCTTCAAATTCGCCTTTGCAATATAAAACGGCATCGCACCCCGCATCTAAAGATTTCTGGCTTATCTGGTGTATATCTCCATACCCTTCCAGTGCGCCCATGGAAATATCATCACTTACAAGAAACCCATCAAAATTTATGACATCACGTATAATGTCGCGAATAATAATTTCAGACAAGGACGCTGGAAATTCCTTGTCCAGATTTTCATAGAGACAATGCCCAACCATACCCCATATCTGCCCCTGGAAATGCTGTGATATGACAGAGAACGGAATATAATCAAGGCTGGCGAGTTGTTCTCTTTCGGCGGTTATTCTTGGTAAAGCATTATGGGCGTCCATATCGGCTCGCCCTTGTCCCGGTAAGTGCTTTATGACGGGTGTGATGCCATTGCTTAAGAATGACTGTATCACTGTTACACCAGACTTTATGACTTCATCAACTTGGGAGCTATAGGTTCTGTCTTTCACAGACTCATCCGTTTGGGGAAATTCCATATCCAAAACAGGGGCACAGTTAAGATTGATACCCATTTCGGCAAGGTCCTTTGCAAGAGAACTGCTGTCTTGGGAAAGTCCTTTCAGATCGCTTTTATACAAAGATGCTGCGGAATAAGCTGGCCACTCGGGCGGACCCATTCTTTGCACGCGGCCACCTTCTTGGTCTATAAGGATAGGACATTTGCGCCCAACAGTTTCAAAAAGAGACTTGGTTAAGGCCTCAAGTTGCTGCTGATCGGAAATATTCCTTTTAAAAAGAATAAACCCGCAAGGATCTGCCTCTTTGAATAAAGAACGCTCCTTATCCTGAAGCTCTGTCCCTTCAAAGGATAGTATAGCGGCCAAGTGTGACATAAGTAGAGCCAGCCCTTAACGCTTAAGGCGCCTTTACAATGCAGGCTCCGGGATTTTTGCCTGTTATAGTATCACAAATGGATTTGGCTTTGCTTTGCGCCATGACAGAGGATTGTGAGCGGTAATAAACCCCTTTTTCCCCAAGGTCTGCCTCTTCAATCTGTAGTGATAATCCATCAAGTAACCCAGGAAAATCTGTCTTCATTTTGTCCCACTGTGTCTGTGCGGAGGCACGATCACGGAAACTTCCAAGCTGGATAATGCGATCTGGTCCCGTTCCGGCATCAAGCGATGCAGGTGCACGTGCCGGGGCTGGTACAGGTTCTGGCGTCGAAGATGTTTCTGGAGGCAAAGGTGCTGTCTGCGCAGCTGATGTGGTTTCTTCTGTTGATGCAGATGCTGTGGCTTCGACCTCGTTAGAAGATGCGCTTTCTTCAGCTGCCAATTGTGATTGTGTATTAATATCCTTTTTATCTAACACTGAACGCACGTAATTTAGTGTATCTTCAGGATTTTCGTCAGAGTTTGAAGATGTAGTGCTTTCTGCTACCTCAGCTTCCGTCTCATTTGTTGAATTTGTATCTATTTGAGATTCTGCGATTAAATCCTCAATATCATCCATTAATTCATCATCGCGCGGTGGCTGCGCATCAGCCATACCTGCCTCTTCTAGAACTGTTTCACGGTCAGGTGTCGTATCTTCCTCAAATAAAGTCTCAACCCGTGGAGTGTCATCTTCTATATCTTCGCCCTGCATGGCACCATAAATTGTGCTATCCGCATTGCGTATTTCCATGCCTCCAGGCTCTTCCGGCGCTTCGCGGAAAGGCTCAGTATCAGCCTGTATCAAAGGCAATTCATTTTCAGGTACAGCATCCGGTGCATTCACATAGGACAACCAGATAACGGCAATTAGCGCGACAACGGATACAGCCATAAGTATTCCGCCCCAGAAAGAGCGTCTGGCCCAGAATTGTGATTGCCCGCTAGAGCTTTTTAAGACACGGTCAAAAAAACCATCCGGATCATCAAAATCATTGCCAGCCATTTATAAAATCTCCTCTTGGAAACAAAGAAAGTTGCGTTATGTGGGTAAAGTTTAAGGAATATAAAATGAAAAGTCTATGCGCTGCATCAATTATTTGACATCAAGGGCCACGTGGAAAAGCTCTTCATGTTCACGTATTGCGAAGCGATCGGTCATCCCTGCGATATAATCACAAACATGGCGTGCCCGCTTGCGCTCATCATCAATTGCGCCTTCTGACTCAAGCCTGTCCTGCCACTTTTGCGGCAACATTTCAGGAGACATCATAAAAGCCTCAAACAAATCATGGAGTATACGGGATACTTTAAATCCAAGCCTGTTAAGGTTTACATGGCGGTACATCCGGTCAAACAAGAACCCTCTTAAATGCTGGACATCGTTATACATATCATCGCTAAAGGCGACACAGGCCACTTTTCCTGCCCTGACATCTTCGCAGCTTTTGGGAGATAAATCTTTTATACGTGTGTTGCTCTCTTCCAGAACATCGGCAACCATACTTCCAATCATCTCACGAATGATTTCCTGTATAAGAATTTTTTCTTCGATATCGGGATAGTTTTTTTGAGCATGGGATATATGCCGGCCAAGCAGTGGAACATCTTTCAAGTCTTGCAAAGTAAACAATCCGGCCCGTAAGCCGTCTTCAACATCATGGTTGTTATAAGCAATGTCATCAGAAAGGGCCGCGACTTGGGCTTCTAAAGAGGCGTAAGTTTCTAGCCTTAAATCAGTTTGTTCTTGAAGGTCTTTAAGCGTTTCACTTAATGGCCTGTCTTTATTCTCAGATGTTATTAAAGGACCATTGTGTTTTGCTACACCTTCCAAAGTCTCCCATGTCAGGTTTAAGCCTTTCCATTTTGGATATTTCTCTTCCAGTGTCGTTAATATACGCAAGGACTGGTCGTTATGGTCAAATCCACCATAAGGCTCCATACAATCCTGAACAGCATATTCCCCTAAATGGGCAAAGGGGGTGTGACCCAGGTCATGCGCCAATGCAATACCTTCTGCCAGGTCTTCATTGACCAATAGCGCGCGCGCCATTGATCTTGTGATCTGGGCAACTTCCAATGTATGCGTCAGGCGTGTGCGGTAATGGTCGCCTTCATGATAAATAAAGACCTGTGTCTTGTATTTCAAACGGCGGAAGGCACTGGAATGTATGATCCGATCGCGGTCACGTTGGAAGCAGGTTCTGTGCTTGCTTTCAGACTCTTCATAGACACGGCCCACAGACTGATCTGGTCGGCAGGCATAAGGGGCAAGGGGTAAAGCGCAGTAGTTATAGGCTATATCAGACATAAAGAGTAAGGTTTAATTTTTTTAAGAGTGTGGAACAAATTTCATCGAAAATCATATAAGGGATGCTATACTAATTCTATGGGCAATCAAACACTTCATATAACAGAGTCTGCAAAATCACGTATCAGCCTGATGCGGGAGAAAAAAGACGATCCGTCCCTCAACCTGCGTGTCACTGTGAATGGTGGGGGGTGCGCGGGCTATGAAATCGAGTTGGCTTTCGACAATGCTGTCAGTAAAGAAGATACAGTCTTTGAGGGTTGTGTTGTGACCGATGATATTTCCCTCGATCTCATCAAGGACTCAAAAATTGATTTTGTGACCTCGACCATGGGCGAGGAATTCAAAGTCCTTAACCCGAATGCGGTATCCCAATGTGGGTGTGGTACGTCTTTTTCCCTGTAATTATAATTGTGAAAATGCTCTGAGAGGCCTGTAAGCCGGGTTCTGTCCCGCCGGTAAAACCGGCATGGGTAACTATTCATCTGGGATATCTGTTACCAGATACCTCAAGCAACCAACCCGGACTGCAAAATGCGGAAAAAACATATGAAGCAGTCCCTATTCGGTTTTGCATCAGGCGGGGTTTACACTGCCATTTCCGTTACCGAAAACGCGGTGCGCTCTTACCGCACCTTTTCACCCTTACCATATAAATGGCGGTTTGTTTTCTGTTGCACTGGCCGTCATTCGATATAATCGAATGCCCGGGCGTTACCCGGCGCCTTTTTTCCGTGATGCCCGGACTTTCCTCGACTGCCAAAAATGACAGCCGCAGTTACCCAGCCAATCAGAGCAAAGGGACTATATCGGAAAAGCTTTGCGTGGGCAATTATTATCCCAGCAGGATGCCGGTCTGGCGCAACAGCGCGTTAATAAGAACATGGGTGCGTTCAGTCACTTGGCCTTCTGCGTTTTCACCAAAAACTTCAGGTTCAAAATGGCGCTGGAACTCGCGCACCAGCACGACATTTTCACAAGCCTTGCAGTATCCATAGGCGTTAAGGCTTTCTTTCAAGCCATATTTAAACTCATGATCTTTCTTCACAGGTTCAGGCCAGATGCCGATGCCGTGGCGAGCCAGTTTTTTCCAAGGGAAATTTTCACCCGGATCAATCTTTCGCCAAGGCGCAATGTCGGAATGACCCAGAACATTTTGCGGCGGGATACCGTGACGCTCCATAATACCTTTGCTTAATTCAATTAACGCTTGGATCTGTTTGGCAGGGAAGTCAGGTAAATCACCACTATGACCGGCATTGGCAAGCTCGATTCCTACGGAATAGGAATTCATATCCCCTATACCTTTCCATTCACCAATACCGGCATGCCAGGCGCGCTTGGCCTCTTCCACATATTGAACGATGCGCCCATCCTCATAAATCATGTAATGGGGGCTAAGGCCGCTGTTTTCATCCATGAAAACCTGATCCGCATCCTGTCCTGTTGGTGTGCCTGTGTAATGCAGGATCAGATACTGAACGCTCGATCCGTCATAGCGGTCATTAAAATTTTTAGACGGTGTTTTTTCAATACGCATCAGATTTTGTTTCCCTTACAAAATACATTAACACAAGCCCCGCACTCCAAAACAGGAGAATTGAAACAAGTCCAGCTTTTTGAGTCTGAAATAATGTAGAGAAAAATCCGTAGCTTAAAGGGCCTAAAAAAGCAATCGATTTTCCGGTCAAAGCATAGAAACCATAAATCTTTGTTTCCTCCCTTACCGGTGCAAGACGGCCGGCAAGAGTACGGCTTGCTGCCTGCACAGGCCCGACAAAAAGACCTAAAAATAGAGAGGTAATCAGGAAGGCCGATTTTGAAGGTGCGAATAAAACAACAACACCACTAAGAATTAAACAGGAAAGGGAGTATATAACAGTTTTTTTGGAGCCGATGGCGTCGTCCAAAAAGGAAAATCCGAAAGCGCCAAGCCCGGCAGTCATGTTCAGGCCAACAGCAAATATCAGAATATCTGTAAAGCTCATATCATAAGTAGTCGCCGCATAAATTCCGCCAAGTGCAAAAAGCGTTGCCAGACCATCACGATAAAGAGCGCTGGCAATAAGGAATGTCATTATGTTTTTTGATTTTCTGAAAGACGCAAAAGTTACTTTAAGATCGCGTAGACCGTCACCTATCGCCTGCCGTAATGATTTTGAGACCGGCTTTGTTTCCGGAACAAAGATGAAAAAAGGTATGGAAAATATAAGAAACCAAAGCGCCGTTAATATAGCGGAAGCGCGAATGTTTTGGTCTTGGTCTGCAGGAATATCTAGCAAAGGAGATAATCGTTCTCCCAAACCTGTTAGTAGATACAAACATAACCCAAGAGCCAGTAAGCCTCCGATATAACCACAAGCCCAAGCCCATCCCGAAATTCTGCCTATATGTGTTGGGGGTGCGATGCGGGGTAATAAGGCGTTATAAAAGACAAGGGCGAGCTCTAGAGCGGTTGTAGAGATAACAACCAATAGCAGTATAAGGAAAACGAGAGTGCTGCCCGCATCGGGTTTACCTATATATAAACCTGCAGTTGCCATGGCGCAGACAAGAGTAAAAAACCCGATCCATTTTTTTGTGTGTCCGGCATAATCTGCGACTGCTCCTAAGATGGGTGCGCTAAGTGCAATAAGAACACCCGATATAGCAATGGCGTAACTCCAGTAGGCCCCTCCCGTGACGTCGTCACCAATAATAGTCTTTGAGAAAAAAACGCTATAAACGAAAGTCAGTATTATCGTCGCATATGCCGAATTTGCCCAGTCATACAATGACCAGCCTATGGCTGTCTTGCGGGGTGTCGGAGAAATGGATGCGTTCATAAGAGACTTTCTAAAGCATTCTCAAAAACTTTTCCTCATAAAAAAACGAATAAATCTTCTGATAAATTGACCGCCATAAAATCCCATGATATCCCATAAATATCCATGATTATCCCGATTGTGGAATATTCGTATACGTAATTAAACCCAAAGCAGGTGTGTTCTTAAAAGTGGCGCTGTTTCTTTCAACAACTATAAATAAGCTGGATAAAAAGGGTCGGATATCTCTGCCTGCCAATTTCAGGGCTGTTTTGAATGATAAACAGGCGCAAAGCATAGTTTTGTTTAAATCCCCGGTTCATGAGTGTCTGGAGGGGTTTGATCCTATATTTGTAGAGGAAATAAGCGGACGTTTAGACGATGGTTTTGATATGTTCTCGACCGAGCAGGATGATCTTGCAACAGCCCTTTTTGGTGAAGCTGTACAACTTTCTTTGGATGAGACCGGCCGTATGGTGTTGCCTGAATTGCTCGTTTCCCATGCAGGACTTGATGGTGAGGCAGCCTTTATAGGGTTAGGTAAAAAATTCCAGATATGGAATCCTGAAAAACTGCAGGAACGACGCAATTCAGCGCGCAGCAATGTAAAGTCAAAAGGGCTGACCTTGCCCGTGCAAAGGGAAAGGGGTGGCAATGACTGAGCAAGCAAATGAGCCCCACATACCTGTTATGTTGAGTGAGGTTATAGAGTGTCTCTCACCAAAAGATGGTGGCATCTATGTGGATGGGACGTTCGGAGCCGGTGGTTACACGCGAGCTATATTGGATGCTGCTAATTGCCATGTCATAGCGATAGACCGTGATAGAACGGCGCTGGACGCGGCGCAAAGCTGGGCATCTGAATATGAAGGCAGGCTGGATCTTGTTCATGGTGAATTCGGGTCGGTGCAAGAACATGTTCGGGCGCTTGGATATGATCTGGTTGACGGATTCGTGCTTGATATAGGTGTATCTTCCATGCAGATAGATCAGCCTGAGCGTGGGTTTTCATTTCGTTTTGATGGTCCTTTGGATATGCGCATGGATGCGGACATAGGGCAAACAGCGGCTGATATTGTTAACGAAATGGATGAAGGTGACCTTGCTGACATTATTTATAAATATGGTGAAGAGCGCATGTCCCGCCGAATAGCGCGGGCCATTGTTACTGCCAGAAAAGAAGCAAATATTGAAACGACTTCTCGATTGGCCGATATCATCAGATCGGTTATGCCCAAGAAACACGATAAAATTGACCCGGCGACTAGAACATTTCAGGCGCTGAGAATTTTCGTGAATGATGAGTTGGGGGAGTTGGAACGTGCTTTGGAGGGCTCTCAGGAAGTTTTGGACGAAAATGGTCGTCTTGTGGTGGTGACATTTCATTCGCTTGAGGATCGGATAGTAAAAAAATTTCTAAGAGATAAAAGCGGGCAGCAAGAAAGTGTCTCCCGACACCTTCCTGACTTACCATCGAAGAAAAACGCGACTTTCCGTTTGGAAAATAAAAAGGCATTGGAATCGACAAAAGAAGAAAATTTAAAAAATCCTCGAGCACGCTCGGCAAAATTAAGGTATGCTATAAAAACGCACCGAAGCGAAAATGCTAAAATGGAGGTGTCTGGTCAATGAAAATGGGGCGTGTCTCATTTATTCTGCTCGTGTCAGCGATTTTTATTTCCGGGTCATTGCTTTTCTCGGTGTCTCAACGTGTCCAATCTACTGAGAGGGAAATAGGGCAGTTGAAGGAAAAGCTTTCACAGGAAAACGAATCTCTGCGTGTATTGCGCGCGGAGTGGGCGTATCTAAATCGCCCTGATCGTTTAGAGGCGATGGCGGTGAATGGTGTTTTACCGTCTGCGAATACACCTGCCCGTCTACAGCAAAAAATCACTTTTAATCTTGGGGTTGTTCCGACCCCGTCCAGAAAGCCGTCCGGCTATCTGGCTTCCCCTGAAATCTATTCTGTAACAAATGAGTCGCAATCATCCGAGGATGGAGTAATGCCGGTCTCACCTGAGATAATTTCCAATGATATTGAGAAGAAATCTTTTGATTCGCTTTTGGATAATCTGGGGGAGGGCAATAGATGAAGCGCCATCCTCTACACAGGCTATCCTTAAGCATAATGGGGAATCGCAGCTCCGCATTGGAAAATGCGCGGGCGAGGCTGGTGATTTTAAGCGCTGCTTTCGTGCTGGCCTATTTGGTGGTTGCTGTACGCCTGTTTGATCTGATGATTTTACAGGGGTTTTTCCTTCAAACTGATATGGAAGAAAAGATCAGTGCTTATCAATCTGCTCCCACACACAGCGAGCGGCGGGCGGATATATTAGATCGTAATGATGTTTTGCTGGCAACGTCGCTAAAGACATCTTCCCTTTACGCAGATCCCAAGCTTGTGGTGGATCCGGTGGGTACGGCAAAGAGGCTGTCGGAAATATTCCCGGAGGAAAGCTATGATGTATTGCTGCAAAAGCTCCAGAAAAAGGGGCGCTTTGTCTGGTTGAAGAGAAATCTGGTCCCTGACGATCAGTCGGAGGTTATGAGAATTGGAGATCCCGGCCTGGCCTTTCGAGAGGAATACAAGCGCGTTTATCCGCAAGGCGAGCTGGCGGCCCATCTGGTTGGATACGCGACACAGGATAACAAAGGTATGGCTGGACTTGAGCGCGGATTTGACAGCCTCCTGACAAAAATGCCTGATAACGCGCTTCGCTTGACTCTGGATATTCGGGTTCAGCACGCTTTGAGACAAGAGATCGCCGCTACAATTGATAAATTTTNTGCCAAGGCAGGCACGGGAATTATCATGGATATTAATAGCGGTGAAGTTCTTGCTATGACATCTCTGCCCGATTTTGATCCCCATTTAAATACCATGCCGGATGACCAGCAGCTCTTTAACCGCGCAACGCTGGGCGTTTATGAGCTCGGTTCTGTTTTTAAAATTTTCACAACCGCGGCCCTTCNNNAAAAGGAAGAAAACGCGCTTAGCCAGACATTCGATGCACGTGAGCCTTTGAAACGCGGACGNTTCACAATTAAGGATTATCACGCCGAAAAAAGAGTTATGACTGTGCCGGAAGTCTTTATGGTTTCTTCAAATNTCGGAACCGCCCTTATGGGTGAAGAGCTGGGCACTGAAAATATGAAAGCTTTCTATAAAAAGCTCGGTCTTTTTGATAAGCCCGATATTGCTTTGAAGGAGGTTGGTTCGCCTCTTTATCCCAGACCTTGGCGCGATATAAATACACTAACGGCCTCATATGGTCATGGTGTGGCTGTGTCACCTATGCAGCTGATTACGGCCGTGTCCACAGTTTCGAACGGTGGTTACAAACTGAAACCGGGATTTGTGCTTAATGAAGCTGGTACAGGGACGAAGTCTGAGAGAGTTCTTGAGAGACTTGTTTCTGAGGAAACCTCTAAAGTGATGCGTGGGCTTTTGAGGCTGGTTGTAACTGACGGTACCGGCAAAAACGCAGATGTAGAAGGATATGAAGTTGGCGGCAAAACCGGAACAGCGGAAAAACCCGGCATAAAAGGCTATGATAAAGATAAGCTTATCTCATCATTTGTGGGGGTTTTTCCTGCCTCTCACCCCAAATACTCAATATTTGTAGTTATTGATGAGCCTAAGGGCATCAAGGAAAGTTATGGATACGCAACAGCAGGGTGGACCGCAGCTCCCACTGCCGGGCGTGTTGTGCAACGCATGGCAACAATTCTGGGTATGCCGCCCGTTGAAGCCACAGCTGAGCCAGTAGAAAAACTGCTCGTATCACAGGAAGGAGCGCAGGGTCTATGATTAAGAAACTGTCGGATTTGACCGGTTTAGAACATAATAAGAATCCTGAGATCAACGGAATTACCTGCGACAGCCGGAAAGTGGAGCCAGGCTTTTTGTTTGCGGCACTTCCTGGAAATGAGGTGGATGGCGCTGATTATATCAATCACGCTGTTGAGCGTGGTGCAAGTGCGATCCTCTGCAGGAAAAGCGTCAATCCAAAGCTTGAAAAAGATGTGGCCCTTATACAGGTCGACCGCCCTCGCAAGGCCTATGCTAAAATAGTGGCGCAATATTACGGGGCCTTCCCTGAACGCGTCTATGCTGTAACGGGAACAAGTGGCAAAAGCTCTGTGGTCTGGTTTGTGAGGCAATTATTACAAGCCGTGGATATTAAGGCGGCAAGTATTGGCACGATGGGTGCGTTTGGACCCGGGTTTTTTGAAAAAGGCTCATTAACCAGCCCTGATCCTGTCAAGTTGCATGGAACAATTCAAAGAGTGATGGATGAGGCGGGCGTTACAGATGTTGCGCTGGAAGCCTCAAGCCATGGGCTTGACCAGTATCGTCTTGATGGATTGAAAGTCGATATTGCAGCCTTTACCAATTTTTCACATGAGCATCTTGATTACCACGAAACTCTGGAAGCGTATCTGGAAGCAAAAAAGAGACTTTTTAATACATTGCTGTCCCGGAAAGGCNTTGCTGTTTTAAACGCAGATTTTCCTGAGTATGAAGAGTTGCATAATATTGTGGCAGGAAAGGGCAAGCGGGTCTTGTCTTATGGTCACCACGGAAGTGACTTAACGATTCTAACTGAAGAGGCTACTGAGGGCGGCTGTTCGCTCGTTGTGCAGTGTGATGGTGAGGGTTTTGATCTGAACCTCAAACTATTTGGTCTTTTTCAATCCATGAATGTTTTATGCGCAATAGGAATGATAATTGCAGCTCACCCTGACATTGAAAAGGCTAAATTGTTTGAGGCGGCCGCTACTTTAAAAGCAGTTCCGGGTCGTATGGAGGCATTTTTGGGTCACCCGAAAGGGGCTAAAGTCTTTGTGGATTACGCGCATAAACCCAACGCCCTTGAAACGGTTTTAAAAGAAGTAAGAAACCACACCAAAGGCCATGTGCATGTTGTCTTTGGATGTGGTGGTGACCGCGATAAAATGAAGCGTGGACAGATGGGCAAGCTTGCCGCCCAGCTGGCTGATTACGTAGTTATAACCGATGACAACCCGNGCAGTGAAGACCCGGCAGACATCCGCTCTGCCATTCACGCGCAAGTTCCCGATGCCGAAAATATCGGTAATCGACGCGAAGCAATCCGCTTTGCACTTTCCCGCCTCGCGCCCGAAGACAGCCTGATTATTGCAGGCAAAGGCCATGAAACTGGCCAGCTGGTCGGCGCAACCCTTCACCCTTTTGATGATCGTGACGTTGCACGAGAAGAAATTAAAGCATTGGAGCAAACTGCATGACGCACCCTGAAAAAGCCCCGTCTTCTACCCTTTGGACATCTTCCGAGGCCGAAAAGGTCACGGGCGGTAAATCTACATGTGACTGGTTTGCAATCGGTGTATCCATAGATACAAGAACTTTGAAGCAGGGCGACCTGTTTATCGCGCTTGAAGGCGATAATGGTAATGGACATGATTATCTGGCACAGGCTTTCGAAAAAGGAGCTTCGGCGGCAGTTGTCAGCCAGGTTTCAGGCGACCAGGATAAAAGTTTTCCATTACTGGTTGTGAACGATACGTTCAAAGCTATGCAGGATCTTGGGCAAGGCGCGCGCGACAGGACAGCGGCAAAAGTTATTGCTGTAACAGGAAGTGTCGGGAAAACCGGCACCAAGGAAATGTTGGCAGCGGCATTTGGCAAACATGGACAAACGCATGCGGCCATAAAAAGTTACAACAACCACTGGGGGGTGCCTTTAACTCTTTCCAATATGCATGCCGGTACCGATTATGGGGTTTTTGAAGTTGGTATGAACCATCCGGGTGAGATTACACCTCTTAGTAAACAGGTAAAGCCTGATATCGCAATTATTACAACCGTGGCTCCTGTGCATGTAGAGCATTTCGAAAACGGACTGGAAGGTATTGCCGATGCCAAGGCTGAAATTTTTGACGGGTTGAATTCCGGTGGTAAGGCGCTGTTGAATATTGATAATGAGATGTTTGACCGTCTCAGTCAAAAGGCTTTGGCTAAAGACATTGATGTCGTCACTTTCGGAAAATCAGAAAAAGCAGATATACGCCTTATGGAATGTCTTGTGGCCTCAAACGGTACACGTGTGAAAGCCGATATTATGGGGCATAAGATAGCCTATACTTTAAGCTGGAGCGGCGAACATATTGCCATGAACTCGCTGGCGGTTTTAGGTGCTGTAAAGTTATCTGGCTGTGATATTGAAAAAGCTGCCCGGGCCCTTGAAAACCTTACTCCGCCTTCTGGAAGAGGAGCACGGGAGTATCTCGATATTGGGGATAAGGATAATCCGGTGACACTTATTGATGAATCTTATAATGCGTCGCCAACAGCTATGAAAGCGGCTTTCAAAGTATTGGCGCTTATTGATCCCGGACGCGGGGGGCGCAGGATTGCAATATTAGGGGATATGCTTGAGTTAGGCAAAGATAGTCCGAAGCATCACGCAGATCTTGCAATGCCGTTGAGGGCTGCCAATGTTGACCTTGTTTATACATGTGGCAAAAACATGAGAAATCTTTTTGACGCCGTTCCTGAACAAAACAGAGGCGCGCATAAAGATACGAGCATGGAGTTGGCCGAAATTGTGCCTGATGTGCTGGTGCCGGGAGATGTTGTCATGGTAAAAGGATCGCTCGGCAGCAAAATGAATCTCGTTATTGAAACTTTGCGCGCTCTTCCCGGAAAAATATCTCAAGATAAAACCAAGAAAGTCTAAAATATAATGCTTTACAACCTGCTTGCCCCTTTTGCCGAAGAATTTATAGCATTTAACCTGTTTCGTTATTTGACATTCAGAACCGGGGGCGCGGTTCTTACGGCTTTTATACTGTCCCTTCTTATAGGGCCAAAATTAATCAGGTGGCTTAAATCCAAACAGAAAGAGGGACAGCCCATACGAGAAGACGGTCCCGAATCCCATTTTAAAAAGGCGGGAACACCGACTATGGGCGGTTTTATGATACTTGCCTCTGTAACAGTGTCGACTCTTTTGTGGTCGGATTTAACCAATATGTTTGTCTGGTATGCTTTAGTGGTTATGGTCGGTTTTGGATGTATTGGTTTTGCCGATGATTTTGCGAAATTGACTACAAAATCTGCAGACGGGGTCAGCGCCAGAACGCGCATCCTGATACAAATTCTTATCGTTGCGATGGTAACAATCGGTATTAATTACACATTACCAAATACACTGGAGGGTAAAATTGCCATTCCTTTTTTTAAGGATTTGTACTTGGATCTTGGTTGGTTATTCGGGGCCTGGGCCCTTCTGGTTGTAATAGGATCAGCCAATGCCGTAAATTTAACTGACGGACTTGATGGGCTTGCAATAGTACCGATAGGTATTGTCGCGGCCTGTTTTGGTTTAATTGCTTATCTGGTCGGTAATGCTGTCTTCTCTCAATATTTGCAAATCTCTTATGTTCCTGGAACGGGAGAGCTTTCAGTTATATGTGGTGCTGTGGTTGGTGCCGCAATGGGTTTCTTGTGGTTTAATGCCCCGCCGGCGCAAGTTTTTATGGGCGATACGGGATCCCTGTCAATGGGCGGCTTGTTGGGTACTATTGCCCTTATCACGAAGCATGAGCTGGTGCTTGCAATTGTGGGTGGCTTGTTTGTCATGGAAACTGTCTCAGTTATTTTGCAAGTGGCTTCCTTTAAATTAAGAGGAAAACGTATTTTTAAAATGGCACCGATTCATCATCACTTTGAAAAGAGCGGATGGTCTGAGCCGACAGTTGTAATGAGGTTTTGGATTATCGCAGTTGTTTTTGCATTAATCGGTCTTTCATCTTTGAAATTACGCTGATTTAAGGAAATAAAGTTATAATATGAAGTTACTTTCACGCACAGATAGATCCCTCATAGGTCAGTGGCTTTGGACTGTTGATAAAGGAATGCTCTTCCTGATTGGAGGCCTGGTTCTCTACGGGCTGGTGCTTGTAGCGGGGGCCTCACCTTCTGTTGCCTTGAGAATAGGTCTTACAGAAAATCATTTTTTGATAAGACATATTATTGTTCTTGTGCCTGCTATTATCCTGATGACAATTGTCTCTATGCTGACACCGCGCAATCTGTGGCGACTTTCAACTTTGATTTTTCTCGGCGGTATTTTCGCAATGCTCTTGGTGCCGTTCATCGGTATGGATATTAAAGGGGCGCAACGATGGATTCATTTGTTTGGATTTTCGCTGCAACCAAGTGAAATGGTAAAGCCGGCCTTTGCTGTTGTTGCGGCATGGCTTATGGCGCGACAGAAAGAGCGTTCTGATTTTGCGGGTGATTTTTATGCGGCGGGTCTATATGCGATTTTCGTGGCTCTACTTTTGATGCAGCCGGATTTTGGTATGACCATGGTTGTCACATGCATTTTTGCAGTCCAGATTTTTCTGGCCGGACTTCGTTTCCGCTATCTTGTGATTGTGTTTCTGGCCGGGCTTGGTTTGTTGGTTTCTGCCTATTATGGTTTTGATCATGTGCAAAGCCGTATCGACCGTTTCCTTAACCCTGAGGCAGGCTCTACATACCAGGTGGATAAATCAATGGAATCATTCCGCAATGGTGGCGTTTTTGGGACAGGCCCCGGGCAGGGTTCGGTCAAACTGAATTTACCAGATGCGCATGCGGATTTCATATTTGCCGTATCAGGAGAAGAGCTGGGTTTTGTTTTGACAGTGATACTCGCAGGATTGTTCTTATTCATACTCTTAAGAGGATTTAACCATCTTATGGAATCGGAGGATATGTTCTCAATTCTGGCCTGTGGCGGATTGCTCGCCATGATTGGGTTGCAGGCTTTGGTCCATATGGGTTCATCCCTTCATTTGTTACCGGCCAAAGGTATGACGCTGCCCTTTATCAGCTATGGGGGAACGTCCTTATTGTCTATTGGATTTACCTTTGGCGCTGTGCTATCTCTAACACGACATAAAATGCGCAGTGGAATAGTTAAAAACAAGCGGCACAAAAGGATCAAAAGCAGATCATGAGCGATAAGGGCACAACAAAAATATTATTAAGTAGTGGAGGCACCGGAGGACATGTTTTTCCTGCTATTGCCTTGGCAAGTGATCTTATGTCGCGTGGATTTGAAGTCCATTTCGCCACAGATACGCGTGGTCAAAGCTACCTGAAAAATCAGGAGAGCCTTGAATACACAGTTCTTCCCTCAGCAGCCCTTGGTACGGGAATCAGTAAAAAACTTATGGCTGTTTTCAATATGGGGCGCGGCTATATGTCCGCGAAAAAACTATTGAAGAAATTTAAGCCTGACATTGTTGTCGGTTTCGGAGGTTATCCGTCTGTTCCTGCTGTTTTAGCGGCGCAGCGTGCAAAAATTCCCACCGTATTGCATGAGCAAAACGCCATACTAGGGAAAGCCAACCTTTACCTTGCACCTAAAGCGCAGCGCATAGCTTTATCACTACCGGGCGGAAAAGGTCTTGAAGATATTGATCTTATTCGGGCAGTGCACACAGGAAACCCTGTAAGACCTGAAATTTCTAATCTCTATACAAAACCTTATCCGACTTTACAGCATGACGGCCCTTTGCATGTCCTTGTGTTTGGCGGCTCCCAAGGGGCGAGTGTATTTAGCGAGGTATTACCGGAAGCTTTGCGTCTTTTGCCGGAAACTTATCGCTCACGAATTAGAATTGTGCAGCAATGCCGTACTGAAGATGAGATGGGTAAATTACAAAAAACTTACAGCGAAATGAATGTTCCCTCAGAATGCGCCTTGTTCTTTAATGATATGCCGGAAAGGCTGGCATCCACTCATCTTGTCATTGCGCGGTCCGGTGCAAGCACAGTCGCCGAATTAAGTACTGCTGGCCGTCCTGCTATATTTGTGCCCTATCCGCATCATGCAGACCAACAGCAAATGCGAAATGCCGAGGCAGTCGCAGAAAAAGGCGGGGCCTGGGTTATGCCGGAAAGTGGATTTACCGCACAAGCACTCGCGACCAGATTAGAAACCTTTCTTCAGCACCCTGAAACACTTTTTAAAGCAGCAGAAGGAACACGTGACGCGGCAAGACCAGATGCGGCTAGAAAGCTAGGCAATCTGGTAACCGCGATTGCCCTTGGCTGGAATTAATTAAAAGCTGCACCAAAAGTAACGGTTGCCTGATCTTCAATTTTTTCAAAGGTAATTTGACGTTTGTCAGAGTTCTGACTGACTGCTGCAAAAAAGGCGGCATTCATACTGGATTGTGAATGACCGTATTTATCGATTTCTTGCATGATGCCTTGGGCGCTTTCACTGTGGCCTGAAGTCTCAAGGCCGAATGAAAAAGGAAAATCGTCTCCGGGCTGAACCGCAAAAGCAAAGCTGTCTTTTGGTCTGGCAGCCATGTAAGTAGAAATGTCGGCTACTGTGTCATCTATGCGTTTTTGGTAACGCTGTTCAATTTCTTCGGGATGTTTCAGATACTCATAACCTCCCAATTTTTCAGAATGTAGAAGTGGGTCTTCTGTGACATCAGGCATGGTATTCTCCTTACAAAATTATATACAAAGTAATTTGTACTTGTTATATGAAGGTATAAGCGCAAGCAAAATTTATGTCAATAAAATATTACGGAAAATTATGAGAGATATACCATTAGATGTCGGGGTTTTACACTTTGTTGGAATAGGCGGCATAGGAATGAGCGGCATTGCCGAAATTCTCCACTCGCTAAACCACGATATTCAGGGGTCGGATATTGCGGAAAATGCAAATGTTAAAAGGCTGCGTAACAAGGGTATAGAAATTTCCATCGGACATAGTGCTGACAACCTTATTGTTTCTGATGATAAAAAGATTGCAGCAGTCGTTGTATCTTCAGCGATAAAGAAAGATAATCCCGAGCTGGTGGCTGCTAGAGAAGCAAAGATCCCGATTGTTAAGCGGGCGGACATGCTGGCTGAGCTGATGCGCCTTAAATGGGCAATTGCCGTTGGCGGTACGCACGGTAAAACAACCACGACCTCCCTGATTGGTGCAGTTCTTGAGGAAGCTGATAAAGACCCAACTGTTATAAATGGTGGGATTATTCACGCTTATGGCACCAACACACGTTTAGGAAAAAGCGAGTGGATGGTGGTTGAGTCAGATGAGAGTGACGGGACTTTTACAAGGCTACCTGCAACGATTACAGTCGTTACAAATATCGATCCTGAGCACATGGAAAGTTATACAGACTTTGAAGATGTAAAATCATCTTACAGAAAGTTTGTCGAAAACATTCCTTTTTATGGATACGGTGTGATGTGTATTGACCACCCGGTTGTGCAATCGCTTATTCCTACTCTGACCGACAGAAAAATCATAACATACGGTTTTTCAACGCAGGCTGATATTCAGGCCGTCGACTTATCTTTTTGTGAAAGTGGCGCAACATTCAGTGTGCTTCTGCCGGAAGAAAAGGGAGAGCGCCGCAAAATAAAAGATATCTTTTTGGCAATGCCCGGAGAGCATAACGTTCAAAACGCCCTTGCTGCCATTGCGGTAGGCTACGAGCTGGGTATTAGTGATACTATTTTGAAGAAATCATTGCGGCATTTTCAAGGCGTGAGCCGCCGCTTTACCAAAACAGGAGAGGCAGCCGGTATCACAGTTATTGACGATTACGGGCACCATCCGGTCGAGATTGCAGCCGTATTGAAAGCAGCGCGCCAGATGGTTGAGAAAAAAGAGGGTCGCGTTTTTGCCGTCATGCAACCTCACCGTTATTCCCGGCTACATGGCTTGATGGACGATTTCAGCACATGTTTTAATGAGGCACATTCAGTCATAGTTACAGATGTGTATGCGGCGGGTGAAAACCCGATCGAGGGCGCAGACAAAAACGGTCTGGTTGAAAAAATAAAATCTTGCGGGCATAGGGATGCATCAGCTCTGGAAAACCGGGAAAATCTTGCAGAAATAATTTTATCAAAAGCGCGCCCCGGTGATATGGTCGTTTGTCTGGGCGCTGGTGACATTACTCAATGGGCAAAAGACCTGCCGGAAGAAATAGACACACTTAATAAAGACAAAGGCCGCAATGCTGGGTGAAATACCAAAGGTAAAGATAGAAGACCTCCCTCCTGTAAGAGGGCGGTATACTGAGGATGCACCTCTGGGCGCCTTTGGTTGGTTCAGAACAGGTGGAACGGCAGATATTCTCTTTAAGCCTGCGGATGAAGAAGACCTTATAGATTTTTTGAAGGCGTGTCCGACACATATACCTGTTACACCGATTGGTGTTTTATCTAATACAATTATCCGCGATAATGGCGTTCCGGGGGTTGTAATACGCTTTGGTCGTGGATTTACTGATATTGAGCAGGAAGATGAGACGGTTTTACAGATCGGTGCTGCGGCACTTGATTTAAATGCGGCCATAACATCGGCACGGCTGGGTATTGCGGGGCTTGAGTTTTTCAGCGGCATACCCGGTTCCATAGGAGGGGCTTTGCGTATGAACGCGGGCGCTTATGGAACGGAAACAAAGGATGTTTTGGTTGAGGCTGTCTATCTTGATCGCGCGGGGCAGATTATTCATGCTAAAACCGATGATCTTAACATGAGTTATCGCCACTCGGGTGCGCCCTCAGATGCCATGTTTATCCGCGGGATATTTAAAGGGGAGATAGGCGAGACGCCACAAATCGAGGCGCGTATTTCAGAGATCAAGGCAAGGCGCGCCGAAACACAACCCATAAAGTCGCAAACAGGTGGATCAACATTTGCAAATCCCAAACCGGAAGAGCTGGCCGCTGCAAAGTTACCTGAAGACATGAAAGTCTGGCAGTTAATTGATAAAGTCGGCGGCCGTGGATTTAAAGTAGGGGGCGCACAAATGTCAGAGCTCCACTGTAATTTTATGATTAATACAGGTGATGCCTCTGCACAGGATCTGGAAGATCTTGGTGAAGAAATGCGCCGTCGTGTGTACGATGATTCAGGTATAACCCTGCGCTGGGAAATCAGGCGCCTTGGGCGGCCCGATAATGCTCATAATGTTTTGCTGCAATAGCTTGGAAAGAGGATTTTAACATGACAAAAGAAGTTGCTTTGCTCGTCGGTGGTTGGTCTGCTGAAAGAGATGTGTCTCTCACCAAGGGTAAAAAGGTGGAAGAGGCTTTGAAGGAAGCTGGTTATACTGTCCGTGTTATTGATGTTGAAAAAGATGTCTCCAAATTAGTCGCGGCACTAACCCCGAAACCTGATGCGGTATTTAATAATCTTCATGGAACAGGCGGTGAAGATGGAACAATTCAGGCTGTTTTGGACATGATGGATATTCCTTATACTCATTCACCCCTTAGAGCCTCTGCAATAGCTATGGACAAGCCATTGACAAAGATTATCGCCGCTTCCGTTGGTGTGCCTTCTGCAGAAGGGGTGATCGCCAGTAAAGAGGAGGTTCTGGCTGGTCACATTATGGAACCGCCTTATGTTGTAAAGCCGCCACGAGAAGGATCAAGCGTTGGTGTTAAAATCATTTTCGGCAACGATAACGAGAAGCCCCTGGATGAAGAAGCCTGGACATTTGGTGATGAGGTGCTGGTTGAAAAATTTATTCCAGGCCGGGAATTGACTGTTGCCGTATTGGATGGAGAGGCACAAGCTGTGACTGAAATTGTCTCCCATACACGCTTCTTCGATTACGAGGCAAAATACGCTGATCAGCGCACTGAATATCAATGTCCTGCAAAAATTCCTGAAAAAGTGTATAATTTAGCCTTGGAATATGCGGTTTCCGTGTATACTGTATTAGGGTGCAAGGGGCTTGCCCGGTGTGACTTTCGCTACAATGAGGACTTAGGCAGTTCTGGCCTTTTCCTTCTTGAAATCAATACCCAGCCCGGATGCACCGCTGAATCAATCGGACCTTCGCAGGTCATATATAACGGAATGTCATTTACGGAGCTTTGCTCCCACCTTGTCGAGACTGCTACATGCGCAAAACTGGAACACGAAAAAGTAAAATCCTCAAAAGACGGAAAAAATCGTCTTTCCGCCTAAAATCACTTCTTAAAAAAACTGCCATAATCCTTGTTGGTGTTGGGGTTCTTGCAGGTGGCGGCCGTTGGTTATGGACCAGTGGCGCGGTTGCGGATGCAGGATTTGCGGCAAAGACAGCATTTTACGGCGCAAGCAGCGATCTCGGCTTTACAATTGATAATGTTTATATTGAGGGTCGTAAATTCTCAGACATTCAGGACATACAAAAAGCCTCTGGCGTCATGCGTGGCGGCTCAATTTTGGCTTATGATCTTAAGGGCGCAGCGGAACGACTTTCCTCTTTGGACTGGATAAAGAAGGCCACAATTCGCCGTGATTTGCCCGACACTGTTTATGTGGCTTTAGAAGAAAAAAGGCCTTTGGCACTTCTGCAAAGAGAGGGTAAAAAACTTGCCCTGATAGATACTGAAAGCCAGATTATTACAGAAAGCCCCGATGAGAGATTTTCAAATCTTGTGATTATCAGCGGAGAAGGTGCTGCGGAAAATTTTCCTGATCTTTTAAAGTTGATATTGGCTCAGCCCGAGATCGCATCCAAGATTACAATCGCAAAAAGGGTGGGAGATCGCCGGTGGAATTTATATACGGCGAATGATGCGCGTATTCAGCTGCCCGAAGATGATGTGGCTTACGCTTTGGCCAGACTCGACAAATATCAGAAAACTGATTACGTGCTGGACAAACCTGTAAAAGATATAGACTTACGCTATCCAGACAGAATAGTGTTGCAGTCTATCGAAGATAATACGCCAAGAATAATTCCAGCGGACTTTAATCTATGAACGAGAGTTTTCCTTACAAGCCCGGGTCAGTTGTTGCGGCTCTTGACGTTGGGTCGTCCAAAATTGCCTGCTTCATAGCTCGTATTTCCAATGAAGAGGGTGATATGGAGGTTGTGGGTGTGGGTCACCAAAGCTCCAAAGGCATAAAAAACGGCTCGGTCATAGATTTGAACAAAGCCGAAGATGCTATTCGCCAAACTGTTCATGCCGCGGAAAGTATGGCGGCCAAGACAATGAAGGGTTATCCTTTGCGGGATATCATTTTGTCTGTTCCTTCCGTGCATACTCATTCTCATGCCGTTGATGTTGATGTTCAGATACTTGGGCAGGAAGTAACAGATAATGATATCAAGCGTGCCTTGGCAAAGGCGCAAACGCAGATCAATGACAGCGAGCGCGAATTGATACACACCATACCTGTTGGTTACACGCTGGACAACAAACCCGGCATACAGGATCCGAAAGGTATGGTTGGACAGCAGCTTGGTGTAGAAATACATATGGTTGATGGCGAGCTAGGTGCCCTTAAAAACCTTGCAACCTGTGCCGAGCGGTCACATCTGGATATCTCGGGCCTATGTTGTGCGCCATATGCTGCCGGCCTTTCTAATCTGGTTGAAGATGAGATGGAGTTGGGCTGTACGATTATTGATATGGGTGGCGGAACAACCTCCTTTGCTGTCTTCCAGCAAAACAGGCTGCTTTATGCAGGTGCCATTCCTGTGGGCGGGCAAAATGTGACGTCTGATATAGCGCAAGGTCTTGCTACACCTCTGATTGAGGCCGAGCGTATAAAGACCCTTTATGGAAGTGCAATTGCCGCCAGCCGTGACGAACATGAATTTGTAGATGTGCCGCCCCTTGGGGAGTCTGATAACAATCAGATCAACCATGTCCCGCGTTCGTTGCTGGTCAATATTATTCAGGCACGGTTGGAGGAAACTTTTGAAATGGTTGCCCAGAACTTAAAAGACTCTGGTTTGGCCGAGTCAGTCGGGCGCAGGCTTGTACTCACAGGTGGTGCCAGCCTTTTGCCGGGCACGGCCGACCTTGCACAGCGCATCCTGAACAAGCAAGTGAGACTTGGCCAGCCAATCAGCTTTCCGGGGCTTCCTGATGCAACCAGTGGACCGGCTTTTTCCGTTGCGACAGGATTGCTTCACTATATTTCAAAACGCTCCCACGAAATGCCGACTGAAATAGCTATGCATGCAGAGAGGGGCTCGCTTTGGACGCGTGTGCGGCACTGGATAAAGGAGAACTGGTGAGTTCAAAAGATAATATAACTATTCGCTTTCTGGAAGACCGGGACAGAGGGGCAATACAGGAGAATGTAAAAGAATTTATCGCATATATTGCTCAGCTATGCGGTAAAGAGCTTGATGATTCTCCTGAAAAAACAGAGGAAGTCGCAACAGAACTCTTGTCAGCAAATAGCTCTACTCAGGTTATTGTTGCCGAAAGAGATGGAAAATTAGATGGGTTTCTTTCGTATTTTCCTGCCTTCTGGGTTGAAGAAAATACTAAATCTTACATGGTGTCTGCATTTTCCGTGTCTTCAAAAAAGCGTGGCTCGGGGGTAGGTCGTAAACTGTTTTCCCATTTGGTTTCGCAGGCCAAGGAGGATGGCGTGGGTCAGGTGATTCTCACTGTGCACCATAATAATGCGGGAGCGCTTAAATTTTATGATAAATTCGGCCTCATACACTATGAAGATGAGCGCATCATGCTGGTTGATTTTTGATTGTGCTTATTTTGGGCGTTTTTGTATAACTTTATACACTTATCCACAGATTGCTGTGAGTCTTTGTTTGACCTTGTTCGGCGCTGTGTCAAACTCGAAAAAATGAGTCGTAAGAGTCGGTTAGACTCGTTTTTTTCGTCCTGAATTTAAATATTGGTTTTTTGTTTGGCTATGCTCTATAATAAATATACGCAAATTGGTGCTTTTCTCTTGCGCCAATCCAGCCTAGACTTTTTATCAACGATTCGAATTCTCGGATTTATTAAGGTTTACATTCTAATATTTATTTCCGTCCCGGAGGTCTTTTGACATGATTAACGTACGTATGCAGCCCACAGAGAATAAACGGTTCTCCCCTAGAATTTCAGTCGTAGCCGTAGGTGGCGCCGGTGGAAATGCTGTGGATAATATGATTGATGCCGGAATGGCGGGGGTTGAGTTTGTTGTCTGTAATACAGATGCACAGGCGCTAAATTCATCATTGTCAGACCAGAAGATCCAACTTGGTGCAAGTGTCACCAGCGGACTTGGCGCAGGTGCTAAGCCCGATGTGGGTAAGATGGCGGCAGAGGAAACTCTGGATGAAGTTATGTCCCATATTGACGGCGCAAACATGGTTTTTGTGACTGCCGGAATGGGGGGCGGTACAGGAACAGGTGCTGCGCCGGTGATTGCAAAGGCTTGCCGTGAGCGCGATATCCTGACCGTTGGTGTTGTGACCAAACCATTCCATTTTGAAGGCTCCAGAAGAATGAGTATGGCCGAGCAGGGGATTTCCGAGCTACAGGAATATGTTGATACTCTGATCGTTATCCCTAATCAGAATTTGTTCCGCATAGCCAATGAAAAAACAACTTTTTCAGAAGCATTTAAAATGGCTGATAGCGTCCTTCAATCAGGCGTTCGCGGCGTAACAGACCTTATTGTTAATCCTGGTCTGATTAACCTTGATTTTGCTGATATCCGTTCAATTATGCTTGAAATGGGTAAGGCTGTCATGGGAACAGGTGAGGCCACAGGCGAAAAACGTGCAGTAGAAGCTGCCGAAAAAGCAATATCCAATCCTTTGCTGGATGATATGTCCATGAAAGGTGCAAACGGCGTTATCATTAACGTAACAGGCGGTCATGATATGACATTGTTTGAAGCGGATGAGGCGTGTAACCGTATCCGTGAGGAAGTTGACCCAGAGGCTAATATTATCTTCGGTACATCTTTTGATGACACTATGGAAGGCACAATGCGTGTGTCTATCGTGGCAACAGGGATTGATACAGAAACAGCCAGAAAAACAGGAGGCGTTTCTCCCAACCTTAATCTGGAGCGTGCAAAGCCTAGAACGGTAGCTTCACCATCTGGCTCAACAGCTCAGCAGCAATTCAGAAATCCTGTTGCAGCGGCTAGCAGAGTAACGCAAAATTTTGTGCAACCTCAAACAGCTCCTATCGGAGCACAAGCATCCGTATCTGAGGAGCCGGGTGACCTTTTTGAGCAAACATCCCCTACGACAGAGCAGGCTCAACAGCCGACCCAGACATATGCGGAAAACCGGAATGTTTTGACAGCAGAGCAAAAAACAGTTTCTGAAACGCCAGCAGTTTTGCGCGGAAGTACTTATGGCGAAGCCTTTATCCCACCTTCACCCGCAACAGCTGAAACATATGGTTCTACAGCTCACATGCAAATGGGTGGTGCCGGACAGCAGCAACAACAAGTGCAACAGCAAAGCGTAGGCCAGGCAGCAACTGCGCCATCTCTAAAGTTGAACCCACCTGTTCCTGGGGCTCAAAAGTCCAGAAAATCTCCCAGCCTTTTTGAACGTATTACTGGCGGGGCGTGGAGACAGGATGAGACAGATGAGTTTTCTTCAGACACATCTGCTACGGATACATCAGAAGGTGGTCAAGGAACAACAGGTGGCGCAACGCCAACTACACCATCTCAAAATAAGCTGAATGTTGAGAAACCCAGTAAAACTTCAGTTGAAGATGAGTTGGACATTCCTGCCTTTCTTCGCCGACAGGCCAACTAACGAAACCGAATATCTCTCCATCCTTAGCCTCCCGGTTATTGCCGGGAGGTTTTTTATTGCATGCGCGAATGTAGTTATGGTAAAACAACGGAATAAGCTAATATAGAATGGTGTGCAGAATGAGAAGCTTAAGAGAAATATATAAAGACGCAGAAAATGCTTCAGAAAACATGAATTTTTTTGAGGTATTGCAAAGCGTAGAAAATTTGAATGAAGCCCGGGCAGAAGGTGACCCTAGCTTTTCTCTGATTAAAGACGGAAAAGGCCATTCAGCAAAATATATTTTGCTGGTTAAAGATACTGAAAGCACTCCTGATACTGATGGTGAGGGGCGAGTCCGCCTCCAGGGCAATGGGATACGCGCTTCACTGAAAGCGGAACAATACGGAAGAAATGTTGTAATAGAACAAAGACCTTATTTGAGTTTTCTGGATCGCGACTGCAATCCTGTTGAAAAGCCAGAGATACTGGTGGGAGGGTTTTCAGACACGCATTGTTCTTTGGAATTAAGTCACGAACATGCAGGTATGAAGGCGTTAGGCGAGTTTCTTAGCCAATTTGCCTCTGACCATTCCGGTGTAGACGGTCTTTTTGAGGTTTCCGAAAGAGACAAGAAAGTTCTTTTCGCAGTTAAACACGAATTATAGCCCTTTAATAAATAACTGTTCTTTTGTAGGTTAGTGATTATGCAAAGTAATCATTCTTCCGGAAACGTTCTTTTTCTTATTCTTATTGCTGTGGTTCTTTTCGCCGCGCTCTCTTATGCCGTTACTTCCTCGTCTAGAAGCGGTGGTAATGTAGATAAAGAAAAAAATGAGTTAGCGATTTCAAACCTGATGCAGCAATTAACATTACTGGATCAATCAATTATGCGTCTGAAAATATTAAACAAATGTACAGATAAAGAAATAAGCTTTGAAAACACTACAGTGTCCGGCTATTCATTTGCGACAAGAGATAAATGTAAGCTTTTTGAACCTCAAGGTGGCGGATTAAATTGGTTAGTTCCCGTTAAAAAGTAGGGGAAAGCAACTATCGCTACAATCACCGCAACTGGGTTTTAGGGCAGGGGTGTTCCGGAAGTACAAATTGTACAGATTTGATTATGATGTGGAGGAATATTCCTGATGACCTTTGTTTGGCGATAAATAAAAAGATGTTGGATATTGATTTAACTACAATTCCTTCAAATTCTAATTCTATGGATGATTTGGATTATTACAATGGTTCCCGCAGTCCGAATGGAAGAATATACGTTTCGGCTTTAAATAGGGGCAAGACTGGATGCTTTAAAAAAACGTCATCTACTTCGAATATCTTTTTTTATACTCTTATTAAATACTAAAATTAAGCAGCATCCTTAAGAACTTTATTTCTCGCATGCTTAATCCATCCCCCGCCAAGAACCCTATTATTGTCATATATGACCGCGGCCTGACCTGCGGCAATGCCGTATTGCGGGCTATCAAGTACGAGCCGTCCGGATGTATCACTTTCTTTATATAAGGTGGCTTCAACAGGGCGCATGACGGATCTCAGTTTTACGGATACTTTTAAATTTTCACGATTATCATTTCCCAGCCAGTTAGCCTGATCGAGATATACAGTATCGCAGGCTAAGGCTTCTTTGGGGCCTACAATGACTTTATTTTCATCGGCATTAATCGCGATGACATAAAAGGGGGAGTTATCTTCTGAGACCCCACCACCGATACCAAGGCCTTTGCGTTGACCAATAGTATAGTGAATGATCCCATTATGTTGCCCGACAACCCGCCCGTCTATATGAACGATATTGCCTGAATTTTCAGCGTCAGGGCGTATTTTCTTAACAACTGAGGCATAGTCACCATTGGGTACGAAACAAATATCCTGTGAGTCAGGTTTATCTGCGTTGACCAATCCAAAACGAAGGGCGTGCTCTCTCGTAATATCTTTTGTCCAGCCACCAAGAGGGAAGCGGAGAAAGTCCAGCTGCTCCTGTGTCGTTGCGAAAAGAAAATAACTTTGATCCTTAGTCGGATCAATTGCTCGGTGAAGTTCAGATTGGCCGGTTTTCTCATTTACCACACGCTGGATGTAGTGGCCCGTGGCCATACAATCCGCATTCAGGTCTTTTGCAACTTTTAAGAGATCACGGAATTTGACTGTCTGGTTGCATTTGACGCAAGGAATAGGGGTTTGCCCTTGAAGATATGTCTCAACAAAATCATCAATAACACTGTCTTTAAAATTATCCTCATAATCGAGAACGTAGTGAGGAAATCCAAGCTCTTCGGCCACGCGCTTCGCATCATAAATGTCCTGGCCCGCACAACATGCGCCTTTTCGCTCGATAGCTGCGCCATAATCATAAAGCTGTAGGGTTACACCAATCACATCATAACCTTCCTCATGAAGAAGGGCAGCGGTAACGGAGGAATCCACACCACCGGACATGGCCACAACCACGCGTGTGTCTTTTGGAGCTTTTGCGAAACCTAGGCTATTAATTTCTGTAGTCATAGCGCGCGACAATATACCAAAACCTTCAGGAAATCAAGGTTTTGGACATAATAAAGGCGAAGTGTTTTAATACTTAAATAATATGTAAATTAATAAGTTACTGATATATCTATGTAAAAATAGCATATATACACAATTTATCTAAAATTTGATATATTATGGTAACTAACTATTAAATGTTTGTGTTTAAAATAGGGTAGAAATTAAGAACGAGGAATATTTATTATGGTCAACGATGGTAACCCTTACGCACTGCAATCCAGAGAGGCAATGGAAATACATCGCAATGGGGCGGCTCAAACGCAGACAGGCGTAGAGGGTGCAAAAGCTGAGGTTAATAGCGATATTCTTGATCGTTGGCGTGAAATGGAAGGGCCGTACCGAATCGTAAGTGGCCGTCCTGGTAGCGGAACTCAATTCCTGATGAATACTGAAACAAACAGCATACAACGTGCCATGATATCGATTGAAGGGGCCAATAATCAATATTATGCAACTGAATTAAGCGGTTCACAGATCAATGAAATGAGAGCTCGCGATCCAGAATTTGAAAGAAATTTAGATTCAGCTTTTATTAAAGAGTTGGCTAGTGATATGCCAGATAACACTGTAGGACAGCAAGATGCTATTAAACAACGCTGGATGGATGTAAAAGACCAGCATGGCAATTCTTTGACGCGTGAAAGCAGTAATGGTGTTTTATTCCAACTAAATGAACAAGGTGATGTTCATAAAGTCGGACTTCCGCAAGGTGATGGCACAATGCGTGTCTTCAGTGGGGAGTATTTGCAAAGACTAAGACGCATCAAACCTAATATTGATCAAAGAATAGATGGTATAGAAGAGGGCTACGCTTCGGTCCTTGCTGCATCCGTTGCAGCTCAGGCGGAAAATGATGCAGCAGCTAATGGCTCATCTGGCGGCAGTGATTCCAGTTCGGATGCAGAAGCAGATGCTGATGCTGCAGCGAGTGTAGAAACCCCCGCTGTTACGGGCATGGCCGCAGAGCTTACTGAAAAAGGAATAAAAATAGATGATGGCACACGCCACGCCGATATTCGTGCAACCCTGCAAGGTGATGAAAGATATGGTGCGACAACCGAAGCCTATTCATTCGATACACAGGATGGGCGTATAGAGCTTCTAGTTGACGGGAACGGTCACATTCGCGGAGCATCCCATATAATGGATGACGGTTCCTATGCGACAATGAATGTGAATGAGATAAATGCACAGTTCGGGCGCATGGGGAATATTCCAGTTGATGAATACGGTATGCAGGTTGCCCAGCTATTAAATGATGGTAATCCTATTCCTGTCGTAGGTGAGATCGATTGGGCCAGTGGTCATCGTAATCAGGACAGCACTCTCAGAGATACGTATCGCGAAAATCCTCTAGCCTGGGGAAATAATGTCAGCGGTGTCGCCGCATCAGCCGGAGCAGCAGCAAGCCAACATCAAGAGCAAGTACATGCGCAAACTGTTTCTTCTCAAGGAAGTAATGTTCAATCAAGTGCTGCACCAGTTGAAGAATATGTCGAAGTACAAGCCAGCCAGCTTGGTGTTGCATTTTCCTCAGTTGCAGGAGGCGTGGTCTCTGATGAGCGCGGTGTCTACAATTACACAAGTGTCGAGGCAATCCAAAACGCACAAGGTCTTGCCTCTGGTGATTTTGCCGCCGCGGCGGGCGCAGATGACGGAATGCTGCTTCTGAAAAAGTCAGATTTGACAGCTGCCTTTGGCGAGGCTGCGGTTGAGCAGATGGTTGCGAATGCTCCCCAGGCAAATGCATCCTATGGAAGCTATAGCTTTGCGACAGAACAAGGTACGTCTGCAATGAGACAGCAATTCGACAGCGCTAGAATCGGTCAAGAGCCTATGGCGCCTCAGCAAGATATGGACAACAGTCTTTCGGCAACGCAGGATGCTTCACTTCAGAGAACATTTGGAGATGCAGTTAACTATAATCCTGCAAATGACATAGCACCGGCTTCTAATGCACCTGCAGTTGAAGAGCAACAGCACGTAGCACATTATGGCCTAGCTTAAATTACCAATCGACTTTTGTACCGGGAAGGGCGACCGTGAGGCCGTCCTTTTCTTCATCCATAATAATCTGGCACCCCAGACGTGAGCATTTACGCAAGTCAAAAGCCAGATCCAGCATGTCTTCTTCATCTTCACTTACGTCACCATCTTCCGGTAATGTCTTGTCCCACCAATCGGGATGCACATAGACATGGCACGTTGCGCAGGCCAGTGAGCCACCGCAGGCGCCCTCGATCTCCTCAATATCATTTTGAACCGCAACTTCCATAACTGAAAGCCCTTCAGGTGCGTCGAGTTCAGTTGTATTTCCGTCTTTGTGAAGAAAGGTCAGCTTTGGCATGAATGTTAATCTCTCTTAATTTAATCAAGTCTTTGTATGAGTTTTGTCCAGATCTCTAAAAATCTGTCGATTTCGACCTCTTTGGTATCCCAGCCCATAGAAATACGCAAGCCTGTTTTTGCCAATTCTTCGGGAACGCCCATTGCCATCAGGACGCGTGAAGGCTTAATCTGTCCGCTGGAACACGCAGCCCCTGTTGATATTGAAACACCTTCCAGATCCAAATTCATCATAAACACAGCTGAATCCATATCCTTAACAGTGCAAGCGATCGTGTTGGACACGCGTGGCGCATCAATTCCGTATATGGTTACTCTGTTACTGGAGGCGCGCATGTGACTTTCCATTTTTTCTCTAAGGGTTTTCAAAGCTTTAAAGTCTTCCATATCTTTTACAGCGAGATCCGCAGCAACTCCGAAGCCGGCTATCCCCGAAACATTTTCCGTGCCCGCCCTTTGACGACGTTCCTGCCCGCCGCCATACATAAATTTCGGCGGGTTGACACCTTGGCGCATAATCAGTGCCCCAACGCCTTGCGGGCCACCCATCTTGTGAGCGGAAAGGCTCATAAAATCAATATCTAGGTCTTTAAAATCCACTTCAAAGCGCCCTGCTGCTTGCACAGCATCTGTATGGACAGTTGCATTACAGCTTTTTGCGAGTTTGGTTACTTCTTTGATAGGTTGTATTACACCAGTCTCATTATTCGCCATCATGACCGAGACCAGAGTTGGCTGATCACTTTTTTGTAATAGCTCTTCAAGTTTTTCGAGGTTGATAAGCCCGTTTGAGTGAACGGGTATGAGCTCGACATTTCTCCCGCAAAAATAAACTGAAGGGTGTTCTATGGCTGAAATTAAAACTCTGTGATCAGAAAACCCTCTCAAGATAGTATTATTTGATTCGGAGGCTCCGCTTGTGAAAATAACCTGTTTTGCCGATGCACCTACCATTCCCCCTACAGCAGCGCGTGCATCTTCAACTATTTTGCGAGCCTGGCGACCATCTGCGTGAATAGAAGAAGCATTTCCATGATTAGTCATAGTTTCTCTTACGATTTCTATAACTTCGGGACGAATTGGACATGTAGCATTATAATCGAGGTAAATTCTTGGCATAGTCACGCAACTTAATTTTAGCTTTATACATCCTTTATCTTATTGAATATCCACAGCGATTCGCAATTGGTAAAAAAAATATATGGACAAATCGAATCGTAATTGTCTATAAAGTAATCCAATTGATCCTAAATATGGGAAATATTGACGTACACTAACAATTACGGGGAATGAATGCCAGATATTATTATTAACGGCCCAGCCGGGCGGATAGAAGCAAAATACGCCCATTCGAAACTTCCTAATGCACCACTTGCAGTTGTTTTTCATCCTGACCCGACCAAGGGCGGCACAATGAACAACAAAGTCACTTACACACTTTTCCAAACATTTGTAGAGCGCGGTTTTTCCGTTATACGCTTTAACTTTCGCGGTGTTGGAAAAAGTCAGGGTGTTTTTGATAAGGGCGAGGGCGAGTTGACCGATGCGGCTGCCGTTCTTGACTGGATGCAATCCATTAACCCCAAGGCACCTTATGTATGGACGGCAGGCTTTTCTTTCGGATCCTGGATATCAATGCAGCTTCTGATGCGACGCCCTGAGATAAAAGGATATATTTCAGTTGGGCTTCCGGCCTCCGAGCATGATTTTACATTCCTTGCGCCTTGTCCACAATCGGGGCTTATCCTGAACGGTTCTAAAGACACAATCGCGCGTCGTGAAGATGTTGATGAAGTTGTTGAGCGCCTGAATACACAAAAAGGTATTACGACAGATTACCGTTTCATAGAAGGCGCCAATCATTTCTTCACAGAGCATTGTGATTTGGTCGCAGCCCATGTTCACGATCACCTGAACACAGCAGGTGCGGGTATTCGTAAAACAACAATTGATGTCAGCAATATGGTATCTGCATAATGCAATCGGCGCTGACAGACATAATTGATTATGTATGGGAATTGGCAGATCTGGCAATACAATATGGCCAGATCTCCGATGATAGTGATATTGAACGTCAGGAGCGGATTGTTGAGCTTTGCGGATTAAGATGTGTTTTTATAAATGAGGACATAGCCAAGCTGGAAGCTGATAATTTAGAGCTGCATCTTATGTGGCGTTCCTTTAAAGGGGCTAATGACAATATTCTGACGCAGAATATGCTTGTTTCGGAAATATTTCCTGAATCAGCCACTTTTTTAAAAGGAGATATTGAGGCTCTGAAGAAATGGCACGCTGACCTCTCCCCCCTGCATGGAAGTCTGGTTGCATAAATGTAAAAAGCGGTTTTAAGCCGCTTTTTTTAAGGTTTCAATTTCCGATTTTACTTCATCTACATGGCCTTTAACTTTGACCTTACGCCAGATTTTGGCGATGGTGCCATCCGGGTTAATCAGGAATGTTGCGCGCTCTATTCCCATATATTTTCGTCCATACATGCTTTTTTCAATCCAGGTACCGTATTTTTCGCAAACAGTTCCGTCTTCGTCCGAGATTAGAGTGAAGTTTAGCCCGTATTTTTCTTTAAATTTATCATGCTTAGAAACATTATCTTTCGAAACGCCGATGATTTCGGCGTTTAAGCCTTTGAATTCTTGCAAATTCTCATTGAATCCGCAGGCTTCCTTGGTGCATCCGGGCGTATCATCTTTTGGATAGAAATATAAAACGACATAATTCCCACGAAGCTCAGAAAGTGTTAATTCACCACTGCCGTCAGTGGCGCAAGTGAAATCCGGAGCAGGTTGACCAGTTTGAAGTGTGGACATGGCAGAAAAACCTTTCTTTTAAGGGTGCGTGATATACCTTCCTTCTATATAAGTGAATGATATGGAAGAGAAGTCAACCCCTAAGCCCAAGGCTAAAAACAAGGTCAAAAGATCTAAAAGGAAAACAGCCATCCTTTGGATATGGGAAAGTCTGCTTGCAGTATTGGTTTTGATTTCTTTGACTGTTGCGGTTACCGCGTACCGCCTTCAGCAAGGCCCCGTTGATGTCAGCTTTGCGCTGGAAAAGCTGGAGGCAGCACTTACCGATGAGGAAGCAAACACTGAAGTTAAATTCGGTAAGGCTGCCCTAAGCTGGCCGGAAATCACAGGACCTCTACTCCTGATCCTTGATGATGTGCATGTTTATCAGAATAAAAAAGAGACACTTCATCTGGAAACTGCTGCCATATCACTGGAAAGGCTGCCTCTTCTGGTTGGACAGGTTATCCCGCGTGCGATTATCATAGATTCACCTAATGTTACACTTGTTAAAACCGTGGATGGGGAGGTGCAGGTCACATTGGATGCGCAGGATGCGGGCAATAACAGTGATTTACAACCCGTCAATATTGACAGTTTTATTATTAATTCCCTGAATGCAGGTCATAGTTCAGATGATGACCCCTTATATGGTCTTGAGGCAATGGAAATACGCAATGCCAATCTTTTGATCATAGATGAGGTTGAAACAACGACTTGGGCCGTTAACGATATGAGTTTCCTCTTTCTGCGCCGCCAGGGTGAGGCCGAAATCAGTGTTGAAGGACGGTTGCCGGGGCAAAAAGATAAAGCCGAGATAAAAACTTTTTTTACTCTTGAGGAAGGCAATTCTTATAGTGTTGATGTGGATTTTGACAATTTAGAGCCGTTTCTTATTACACCTATACTAGGCTTCCGGGATATTGACGGTAAAAATGTCAGTGCTAGTGGAGGCGGTGAAATCAGGCTAGATCAGCAGGGCAGAATTCTATCTCTGAATGGTACGATCCAGTCGGAAAACGGCTCTCTTATGGTGCCTGAAAACGATATCAGCTTGCCTCTTGATTATCTGTTCCTTGAGGTGGAGTATAGCAAAGATACTGATACTGCGCGGCTTTTATCAGCAGAATTGCAGAGTGGTGAACTGAGTCTGAAAGCATCAGGCGAAGGCATTATTAAAGGTGGCGTTCTGGATATGATTATCAGCCTGAATTCCCAAAATTTCCCTATTGATTTGCTGGATAGTTACTGGCCGGAAGAGGATACATCTTCCGAGAAGGAATGGATTGTAGATAACCTTTCCGAAGGCACAGTATTGCAAGCACAGGCAGATATCCCTTTGACGCTGAATTTTAATACCGTGCCTACAACCGATCAGCTTCTTAGTGAAATTCTTTATAATGTTGAGTTGTATGGCGAAGCTCCATTTTATGATCAGCCTGAGACGCTGGTTTTAGGTGACCCTGTAGCCAGTTTTAACTTTGAAGGATTATCTGTTGAGTACCGCCCCCCACTTATTCCGGCAACCAGTTTAAAGGGTGAGGGCCGTTATGAAGGAGGGGTTGTGGATGTTCAGGTCACAGGTGGCAATATAGCAGATGTAAATCTGAGTAACAGTTCAGTTGTGATTGACACCACTGCTGCAGGGGGGCTCGGCACTGCGGATATTGATGTAAGAGGAACGGGCCCGCTCTCGACTATTATTGATTATATAAGCAGAGAACCTATTGAGTTCGGGGATGAATTGGGGGTGAGCCCCTCTGAGGTGAAAGGTACAGCTACTATTGATGTTGGGGTAAACTTTCCCACCAAGAAAGACCTTTTGGAAGAAGATATTAGGGTGAAGGTTAAGGCTGAACTGGAAAACGCCACTTTGCCACGTGTGGTTAAGAACCTTGACTTAACACAAGCTAATCTCTCAGTTGTCTCAGAAAAGGGAAAAGTAAATGTCGAGGGTAAAGGGCTTTTGGCAGGTCGTTCTGTAACCCTCGACTATGAGCAGTATTTTGATATGGCCGGTGCGCCTTATTCGCAGAAGGTTGCGGCGCAAATTGTGGCCGATAGAGCACTGAGAGATCAGTTCGGTGTCACCCTTGATGAGTATATAGCCGGTGATGTGCCCTTAGATATTCTCTACACCCAGTCTACAAATCAAAGTGATGCAAAAGTAGCTGTTAAAGCCAATCTTACACCTGTTGCATTTCATATAGATCCTCTGGATTATCTTAAGGAAGAAGGCCGACCTGCAACGGCCTCGGCAACTGTAGCGCTGGTTAATGATCAGATTGATACGGTCAAGGCACTGGAAATTACTTTGCCGGACGGGGCACTTGAGAACGGCAGAATGGAATTTGGAAAATTCGGAGAGAATGTAGATGTGGCTAAAGCAGCATTCAGCCGTATCAGACTTCCGGAGAATGATTTTGAACTGGCTTTCCAGAGGCCATATGATAATCAGCTTGTATTTGATATAAAAGGCGAAAAAGCGGATGCGCGCCCGTTTCTTGATGCTGATGACGAAGACCGCAATTTGGACGTAGGGGATCAGTCACGCCCGACAAGCTCTGCTGCGATAAGTGTAAATGGAACGGTTGAAAATTTAAGGGTGTCTGAGGAAGGGTCGCTTAAACAGGTCAAATTCAATACAAAAATAGATGAGCAAGGCGCAATTGATGGACTGATATTAGATGCAACAGCGGGTAGAGGAAAATTTGCGTTCCGCTATACACCAGACCAACAGGGTAATCTTGACCTTGCGATAGAAGCTGAGGATGCAGGCGGTCTTTTGCGCATAATGGGCATTTACGACAATGTTTTGGGTGGGTATCTGACTGTCCAGGGAGTCCCCATACCGAACAAGGGTAAAAACGATATTCAGGGACAGATCAGGATAGACAATTTTATTTTTACGGATGCACCGGGCTCAGCCAGACTTTTGAATGCCGTATCCCCGAATGGTTTTCAGGAATTTGTAAGCGGTGACGGGATCAGTTTCTCTAGACTCCTTACTGGTTTTACTTACGTTAAGCGCGAGGGTATAACGATGGTAACATTCACAGATGGCAGGACTTCGGGTTCAGAGATTGGTCTTACCTTTGCAGGTGTTGTGAACCAGACAGCCCGTAAAATAGATGTCGAAGGCACAATAGTTCCCCTGAACAGCATCAACTCATTAATCGGAAAAATACCTCTTATAGGTGATATCTTAACAGGTGGAGATGCTCTTTTTGCCGCAACTTATAAAATAAGAGGCAGCACGGAAGATCCTAATATTTCGGTCAATCCCCTCTCTGTTTTGGCACCAGGTATTTTGAGAAAGATTCTGTTCGAAGGCGAGGCGCCGGACGGAGAGTAGTTCTCTCTCTACTGGGTGGGAAGGTGCGGCCCTATATTACCACCGCAATAAAGTTTGGTCTCGTAAACGCCGGGAGGGCTGTTTACAACCTCATTCATAATGCGCCTCAGACTTGCTTTTGACATGTCGGCAGGGATGCGCTGTAAGAATTTTCCATCTGAGTCGCGCACTCTCAGGAAATGCTCGGTCGGACGAAATTTTTCCATCAAGGCAGATTGCAAAACGGTCGAACCATTATAAATATCATGGCCTTCATGGGCGGGATTTTTAATGTCACGGCTGAAGTGAAAGGCACCGTCATATTCAATATGGACAGGTGTTCCAAAATAATTTTGTTTCATGTCACAATAGCGCGGCAATTCAGGCAAATATTCACCGTCTTCAACCACTATTCTTGTTGAATCCTCCAACAGGCTGCGGAACCTTAATTCCGTCTTGGATTTATGGTCTAAGCTTTCATGGGAAGTCGGAATGCTGTTAAGAGGCAGGTCGAACCACATACGCGCCTGCATGAGGGCGTGGTCCTGCCCATCTTTGGCATGGTTTAGTTTGCGTAACTGCTCATCGACTCTTTCTGCAAAAGCCTTTAGTCCCCAGTCTGGCCTCAATATATCAAATATGGCCAATGACCTGAGCAGAGAACGGCTTTCCTGATAGTCATTTTTATCCTGATTGCGCGAGCATTCATCCCTCCATGCCAGGAAAAGACGCTCATCAGGAACGATGCCTGCCTCGGCATGGTCTGCAAAAATACGTGTCAGTTCACCGCAATTGAGCCTTTCATCAGGTCCGCATAGTTGCAGGTCCATAAATCTGTCTGTTACAGATTCAAGCATTTCAGCAGAGGGGTAAAGCCTCATCTCCCTTAACCCATGCAGGGACGCGGCAAGCTCAGCCTTATTCATATCGGGAATTGTTTCTTCAAAGCGGTCAGACCATTTTTGAATAAATTCTGTATCTAGCTCCATACCCAGCTTGCCGGAAAACCGCATTATATAGGCAATATGATGATGGCTTGCTTGCGACAGTAATGTGGTCAGCCTGCTAACTTGTGGCGACACTTCACGCCTGAAAAAAAAGCCATGTTTTTGGCGTGTCCGTTTATCCAGAGAACGAATATTGTTGTAGGACGTTTTCAGGGCATCAAGAAGTTGATCCGTGGATTGAGCCTTATCTATCTCGGACAGAACGGATTCTTCGCAAAATCCTTGTCTTTTCTTAGGGGCGACTGGGTAGGAGGGGGAAGAATTATCAGCATCTATAGCTGCTATCCTTTGCGGCATTCCGGTATAAGGTTTTCTTTTACCGTTTTTCTTTCGTCCTGATTTCCCGTATTTTTTTGGCATTAATAAGTTATAACTAATACACTTAATTATGTCAACTATAACTTATGTTTTTATTAGAGCATGCCTTTTTTTGCCAGCTGATATTTTGATATAGCCTTCATCCGTAAGATCAGCCTTTGTAATCATATGCGCTTCATCTTGTATAGCGTTATCATTTACACGTGCTCCTCCACCTTTAATAAGGCGCCGCGCTTCACCATTGGATTTGGCAAATCCAACTTTGTTTAAGGCATCTATCATGGAAAACCCGGTATCAAGTTCTGCCTTATTTATTATAACGCTTGGCAGGTCATCGCCTACAGTGCCTTGCTCAAAAGTTTTCTGGGCAGTGTCCTGAGCATCTTTTGCGGCCTCTTCGCCGTGGCAGATTTTCGTGGCCTCATAAGCAAGTATCTTCTTGGCCTCGTTTATGTCTGCACCTTGAAGGGCCTCAAGCTTTTCAATCTCACTAATCGGCAAGACGGTAAAGCGTCGAAGCAATGTACTGACCATAACGTCATCGACATTGCGCCAGTACTGGTAGTAATCATAAGGTGACAGCATATCGGCATTCAGCCAGACTGCACCATTGACAGTTTTACCCATTTTCTTACCGTCAGGTGTGGTCAGCAAAGGTGCAGTTAAAGCAAATAGCTGCGCCTTGTCACTTTTATGTGCCAGATCAACACCATTGATGATATTCCCCCACTGGTCAGATCCACCCATCTGCAAAATAGTGTCGTAACGCCTGTAGAGTTCAAGAAAATCAAAGCCTTGCATGACCATGTAGTTAAACTCTAGCAAAGAAAGTGGGCTTTCGCGCTCAAGACGCTGCTTTACACTGTCGAAAGAGAGCATACGGTTGACCGTAAAATAACGCCCGTAATCACGTAGGAAGGACAAGTATTTTAACCCGTCCAGCCAGTCATTGTTGTTAACCATCAAAGCATCGGTTTCACCATCGCCATAGGTCAGAAATTGTTTGAAACAGGTTTTCTTTATATGTTCGATATTGTCTTCTATAACTTCGTCGGTGAGGAGGACGCGCTGTTCATCCTTGAAAGACGGGTCACCGATTTTTGATGTTCCCCCGCCCATAAGCGTGATAGGCTT
>NZNU01000055.1 GCA_002695035.1 Micavibrio sp.
CTCTAAACGAGGCTTTAACTCATGGAGGGATTGCAAATAACGCGAAGGTCAATATCAAGTTTGTTGAGGCCAGTATTTTCGACAATTCAACAGATGAGATCGTTAGTGAGCTTGAAGGTGTAAACGGAATTCTTGTGCCCGGCGGTTTTGGTGAGCGCGGAGCAGAGGGTAAGATCAAGGCTGCGCAATTTGCCCGTGAAAAGAAAGTCCCTTATTTTGGGATATGTTTCGGACTTCAAATGGCTGTTCTTGAAGCCGCGCGTAATCTTGCAGGCATAAAAGATGCCAGCTCTACCGAATTTGGCGAAGAGGGCACGCATCTTATCGGCCTTATGACAGAATGGATGAAGGGTGACAAAAGCGAAAAGCGCTCATCCAGTGAGGATTTAGGTGGAACAATGCGTTTGGGTGCTTATCCTGCATCCTTAGGCGAGGGGTCTAAAGTAGCTGAAATTTACGGATCAAATGATATCAGTGAGCGTCATCGTCACCGTTATGAGGTGAATATCAATTATAAAGAACAGCTGGAAGAGGCGGGCTTTTTCTTCTCCGGGCTGTCACCAGATGGCAAGCTTCCTGAGATTTGTGAGCGCCGTGACCATCCTTGGTTTATAGGTGTTCAATACCATCCTGAACTGAAATCCAAACCTTTTGATCCGCATCCGCTATTCGTGTCTTTCATTAAGGCCGCGATTGAGCAAAGCAAATTGGTGTAAAGATGACTAAATCCGTAAAAATCGCTGACTTTGCATGTGCTAACGATAAACCATTTGTGCTTTTTGGAGGTTTAAATGTCCTTGAAGATTTGGATATTACTTTAAAAGCGGTTGAGGTTTATAAGGAAATCACGGACCGTTTAGGTGTTCCATACGTATTTAAGGCTAGCTTTGACAAGGCTAACCGCTCTTCCATTCATTCTTTCCGTGGTGTTGGAATGGATAAGGGCTTAGAGATATTCCGCAAGGTTAAGGAAGAGTTTGATAACGTACCAATTATTACGGATGTCCATGAAATTGAGCAGTGTCAGCCAGTAGCCGATGTTGTAGACATTTTACAAATTCCGGCATTCCTTGCGCGTCAGACTGATCTGGTTGAGGCAATGGCTAAAACAGGTGCTGTTATCAACATCAAAAAGCCGCAATATATGTCGCCATACCAGGTGGGCAATATGGTTGATAAATTTGCCGAATGCGGTAATGAGCAAGTCATCTTATGTGAGCGTGGCCATTCTCTTGGTTATGATAACCTGGTGGTTGACCCCATGGGCTTTGGCGTCATGAAAGACGTGTCTAATGACACACCGATAATTTGTGATACGGTTCATGCCTCCCAAATGAGATTGCCGGGTTCTGAAGCGTCAGGCGGAAGGCGCGGTCTTGTTCCCGACTTAACGCGTGCCGTTCTGGCGATTGGTATAGCCGGAATATTTATCGAGGCCTATGAGGATCCTGACAAAGCGAAGTGCGACGGGCCGTCAGCGCTTCCATTTAATAAGCTGGATGAATTTATTACACAAGCCAAGCAGATTGATGATTTAGTAAAATCCATGCAGCTTGTTGAAATTCAATAATCAGGGTTCTGGATTTTCGTTGATACGAGATTGGATTTGAGGATGCTCACATGCAGGTATCCCCTCAGGCGAGAACTCGGTCTTAAGTAAAGTATCCCAAATCTCAAAATCACCACATTTTTCAGCCAGAACATTGTAATACTGCTCATTTCTCTCGCTAGTTGCACCTATACCTTCAGAGGGCTTTAAAAGTTCGTCCCAAAGTGGTGTGTTTTTATCCATAAATTCGCGAATAGAACTGCGTCTTTTGAACCAGTTTTCTACAATTTTGGCTTGCTGCTCTATTTTGTAATCTGCAAAATCCAGATTGTCGTTAACATCAACTTTGTAAGCAAGTTTGTAATTGCGTCCGGTGTGAAGCCATGCTTCGAATGCATCCTTTAAAATATCATTCCCGCTCTGGTGCTGCCATACATGTGTTGCCTCGTGTAATAGTGAGGCGGATGAACTGGAGTTAGCTGAAAGATCTCCATTTCTCAATTTTTTACTATTAAGATAAATATTTCCGTTAGGAGCAATCGCATTGGATATTCTATAGCTTTCAACATCTATACCGAGGCGGCTTAAGCCATTTCTGGCTAGGCCATCAAGGCCGAAAAACCAGCTTCGCTCGAAAATTTTTATACTGTCATAATTTAAAGTGTCATCGAAGACGGTCTTTAACGTATCAACTTCGCCATTTGTCAGATATCGGCAGGAAGGATCTATATCACATAACACATTATTCCCATCAGATTGATCCAGCCATGAATAACCGCTCAACTCCAATGAGCTGGCAGCGGCCATAAACAGGGCCGCAAGGGTAAATGCTTTTCTTTTTTTCATCCCTGTCCCAGGAGTTTTTTATAAGTTTTATTTTATTAAGCAGGCTGGCCAATTTGGCTTTTCTGCGGGTGTTTTATCTTTATGAGGTGTTGTGTTGCGTATAACGGAATCGGTGGTTTCGGTTTCTTTTTCAGCAATCTCTGTATAACCGACGCAGATATTGAGAGCGGGTAAATTAAACTGGCTGCCGAGTGGTATTTTCCCATATTCATATATGGGGCAGTAATAAGCGAGCTGTTCATTCATAAACGCCTTATTGGAAAGCCTTTCCTCAAGTGGAGCGCCCAGACTGTCTCGTTTAATTTTTTCCAATAAACCGGCCATATCTCTTGCGTTAAATGTACGTTCTATAAGGTCTGCCTGTTGCTCAAGGCCATAGTCGTGCAAATTGGAAGAGGGTGTAGCCGGGAGATCGTAAGCCTCACTGTAATTAAAGTTATTCATTGACCAGGTTTGAGCTGCATCCCAAACAAGATTTTCCCCTGTTTGCTGGTTTTGCAAAACATGGGCAAGTTCGTGAGTAAACTTCTTTCGCGTTTGTCGGTTGATGAGCAGATTATCGAATTCTTCATCACTGAGGCTTGAGAAGTAGATATTACCGTTAGGGGCCGAGCTTGTGCCTTCACACATAAGCGGTACATATGAACTATTATATACTTGTATTTTATCAGGATCGATAAGGCCTTGAAACTCTTCTAAAACCCATTCTTTTTCCTCATCAGATAGATAACGGCAATCGGAATTCATATCGCAAATGGCGTTTGTCCCATCTTCCCTGTCGAAAATGGGGTAGCCATCCAAGTGCTGCTGACCTGCCACGCCAAAAAATGCGACGCTTGCCAAACCTAAAAGTCGTTTTTTGTATTTCATCCCTGTAATTAACTCTTTTCGAGTGTTTTTTACAACGATAAGGCAGGGGGCAAGCCAAAATCAAGTTATATTTAGATAATAATATTTTTCTTATCGAGATGTTCTTTTAAAAGGGCAACATTTTTTTTATTGGCTTTAAAGCCAATGTCGAAAATATCTCCAAGAAACGGGATAAGACCGACCAGCCAGTCAATGAATATATTCCATATCATTCTTGCTTTTAATGATAGTGGCGCCTGATACTTATGAGCTATATTTATTACATAGCCTGAAATGGCAAGGCCTATCGTATCACCAATGCCAGGAATAAAACCAATCAAAGAATCAAGTCCAAAACGGATTGATGTTCCAGGGATTTTAAATTTGCTGTCCATCCAGTCAGCCAGGCTGTCGAGAATCTCCAGGTCGCTGCGGACATCCATAATCTTATCTTCTGTTAAAAAATCACGCATATTTTTACTTTTTTTGAACTTGTGAAAAAACCAGTTTTTCTTTAATGAGTTAATTTAGTTCAATGTAATTACTACATTAGTGAACTATTAAGTAAATAAAAAGTTCATTCTAATAAAAAATTCTTAGCAAAAGGTAAGCAAATGACAGCAATCATCGATATTCATGGCCGCCAGATACTGGACAGCCGAGGAAACCCCACTGTTGAAGTTGATGTGACTTTGGAAAGCGGTGTTATCGGGCGCGCAGCTGTGCCTTCAGGTGCATCTACTGGGGCGCATGAGGCTGTTGAATTGCGTGATGGTGATAAGTCGATATATCTGGGAAAAAGCGTTGAGAAAGCAGTTAATAATGTAAATGAAGCCCTCGCTGATGCCCTGTTGGGACATAATGCTGAAAACCAGAAATATATAGACATGTTAATGTGTGATGTTGATGGTACTGAAAACAAAGGCCGTTTGGGTGCAAACGCGATCCTTGGTGTTTCGCTTGCTGTGGCAAAGGCTATGGCGAATGAGCTGGATATGCCTTTATACCGCTATGTTGGCGGTGCCTATGCACATTTGCTGCCAACACCAATGATGAATATTATTAACGGCGGAGCGCATGCTGATAACCCTGTAGATATTCAGGAGTTTATGATTATGCCGATTGGGGCGGAGAGCGCTTCTCAGTCCATACGCATGGGCGCAGAAATTTTCCACGCGCTTAAAAAGGAGCTATCTGATAACAGTTTAAACACCAATGTTGGTGATGAAGGAGGGTTTGCGCCCGCTGTTAAGTCTTCTGCAGAGGCTCTTGATTTTATTATGAAATCCATAGAAAAGGCAGGTTACAAACCGGGTGAGGATGTGGCACTTGCACTTGATGCAGCTTCCACTGAATTTTTTAAGGATGGAAAATATGATTTAGCGGGAGAGGGAAAGGTTTTGTCTTCTGACGACCTTGTAAAATATTATGAAGATCTTGTTTCAAAATACCCGATAATTTCTATTGAAGATGGTATGGCTGAAGATGACTGGGAGGGTTGGTCATGCCTTACGTCAGCGATTGGGGCTAAGTGCCAGTTGGTCGGTGACGATCTTTTCGTTACCAATTCAAAGCGATTGTCCAAAGGTATTGATGAGAGAGCTGCAAATGCCATCCTTATTAAGGTGAACCAGATTGGAACACTGACTGAAACTCTGGAAGCTGTACAAATGGCGCAGAAAGCCGGTTTTGGTGTCGTCATGTCACATCGTTCCGGAGAGACGGAAGATGCGACTATTGCCGATCTGGCTGTTGCAACCAATTGCGGGCAAATCAAAACAGGTTCGCTTTCCCGTTCTGACCGTGTAGCAAAATATAATCAATTGTTACGCATTGAAGAGGAATTGGGCGAAACCGCCGGATACCAAGGAAAAATTAAGTAAAAAGAATGTGATTCGAATTTATGAGTCAAATTAAGGGGTTAGCTTCGTTTGTTCTTTAAATGTTCCATTCTAAGTCATTGACTCCTTTGCTTTTTCTTCTTGCGGTGTAACTCTGTATATGATTCAATGAAGTTATGAAACGCTTAATGGAAAAACGCTTTACCGGACGTGTCAATTTTTTGGCTCTGATCGGCATGTGTTTGACCATTTATTTCTCCTATCATCTTGTGTTTGGCGAGCGTAGCCTTTTATCTTTGGCGAGTTTGAAAACGTCGCAAGCCTCGCTCGAAAAAGAATATCTGCAAACACTTGATGAAAAAAAGCACTTGGAGATGAAGGTTGTCAGGATGCGTCCGGAAACGCTTGATGGAGACCTGGCTATAGAGCAAATGTCTAAAATGCTTGGGTTTTATGCGCCGGACACGCAGGTGGTTGTTTCCTCAAAGCCGAGAACTTAATTAAGATTTCACATGCCCGATAGTTTTGCGAACAAAGATATATTGGCGGCTTTGTGCACGTTTGAAGCTGATGGCAAAAGTGCTGATCTGCCTAAATCCATCTTTTTGCACAAAAAAGCCTGGTTTATAAAGAAAGGCGCGCGGGGGTTCTTCTCTTCTTTGAAAATTCCGGGTACTCAACTCAGATCTATACTGCCTATATTTATGGCCCCTCAGGAAACGGTTGCCTTGAAAAGCCAGGCAGATGCTCTTCAGGGGAACGAAGATATGACGCGTTTGCGTGCTTTTTATCTTTCGCAGAAGCAATGTGTAAAAGTTGTTAGTGCTAAAGGTGATATTGGTGAAAGAACGCGAATTGAAAACACTCTCAGGAAAAAGGTGGAAAATCTGCGAACCATCCGGCTTCCGCATATAAAGCATATCGATGAAAAGCAGGATTACATCTACATTGTCGAAGAGATGGTTGAGGGTAGGCAATTTCGTTTTTCCAAAGATGCAGAGAAGTTTATAGAGCAGGGGATACCGCAATTATTGAACACCTATAAAGCACTTGCTGTGGAAGAGGTTAGGGTGTCCTCGTGTTTTCCTCCATCCTTGGCTGAGGATTTTGAAGCATTATTTCCTGGCCAATATAATGATTTTGCCAATGAGGTTCGGGACATTTTGTCTGGAGCCAGCGTAACATTATCGGGCACATGTCATGGAGACTTGCTTCCTTCAAATTTGGGAATACAGGGCGATGATCTTTATTTCTTTGATTGGGAGAAAAGTTTCGAGGGTCCTTTGCTGAAAGATATGCTCAGGCTTGTTTTCAAAAAACCTAAAAAAACGGATAATATTGCTCACGCTGTTTTGAAAGAATTCGGTAAGAAATTCGGGGTAAGTTTTCCCGATATTTTGAATTTCTTCACTGTATATACAGCATGGAGTATGCTTCAAAAACCATCTGCGGCCAGCTCGAAAAATGAGCTGTGGCAACGTGTTGCGGTGCAATATAGATAAGTTTGCTCTGGAAATCTTCTCTGAAATAGTATAGCTAGAATGTGATTGAAAAAGCTTCCGGAGACAAAATAGTGGCTAAAAAACAGCAAGACAAAACAAAAGAAAAGACCGCAAAAACAAAAAAGAGTAATGCAAAGCAGATGCCTGGCAAAGATGAGGCGATGAAGCTTTATCAAGACATGCTCTTAATACGGCGTTTTGAGGAAAAAGCAGGTCAGCTTTATGGTATGGGGCTTATCGGTGGTTTTTGCCACTTATATATAGGTCAGGAAGCGGTTGTGACGGGTGTACAGTCAAAGCAGCTTGAGCAAGATACGGTCGTTACAACATATCGGGATCACGGGCACATGCTTGCTTGTGGCATGGATCCGAAAGGCGTAATGGCAGAGCTTACCGGCCGTGAAACCGGATATTCTCGTGGAAAAGGTGGGTCAATGCACATGTTTTCTCAAGAGAAAAATTTCTTTGGTGGGCACGGTATTGTCGGGGCGTCATCCGCTATAGGAACAGGTTTGGCATTCGCACACAAATATAATGAAGATGGTGGAGTGGCTGTAACCTATATGGGTGACGGAGCGGCCAACCAAGGGCAAAATTATGAATGCTTTAACATGGCCTCTCTTTGGAAACTGCCTGTGCTTTATATCATTGAAAACAATCAATACGGGATGGGAACAAGTGTATCACGTTCATCCGCAGGTGAACTGTACCGTCGTGGGGAAGGATATAACATTCCGGGTGAGCGTTGTGATGGGATGGATGTTTTAGCTGTGCAAGCCGCNGCTGAACAGGCTCTGGATTATGTGCGCGGCGGAAACGGTCCTTATATATTAGAAATGATGACCTATCGTTTCCGCGGACATTCTATGTCTGATCCGGCGAAATATCGCACTAAAGAAGAGCTTTCTTCCTATAAGGATGAGAAGGATCCCGTTACGCGTATGAAGGGTCTTATGATTGAAGAGTTAAAGGTAAAAGAAGACGATATAAAGGCTCTTGAAAAAGATGTGAAAGCCACTGTGAACGAGGCGGCGCAATTCGCGCAGGAAACGCCCGAACCGGATGAGAGTGAGCTTTGGACAGATATTTTAAAGCCAGTTGAAGANGTAGCCTAACAAGAGACAGGATATAGAAGAATGCCAATTAATGTTTTAATGCCAGCTTTAAGCCCGACCATGGAAGAAGGGACATTATCCCGTTGGTTGAAAGAAGAGGGGGATGAGGTTGCCGCAGGTGATGTCATTGCCGAGATCGAAACAGATAAAGCGACAATGGAAGTCGAGGCTGTTGATGAGGGTAAAATAGGTAAAATCGTTGTTCAGGCCGGTACGGAAAATGTCAAAGTGAATGAAGTTATCGCTGTATTGCTGGAAGAAGGCGAAAGTNATGACGCGATTTCTGATATGCAAGGCAATCAGGCGAACGAAAATGACCAAGCCGAAAAGTCTGACTCAAGGCCTGATCCTGAGGAAAAGAGCGCGGCTCTTGATACCGGTGTTACAGAAAGCGGTAAATCCGCGTCACAGCCGCAAGGTAAGGAAATTAAGGACAGAGACATACTTTACGCGCAAGGTAAATTGATTGAGCCGCCGATATTTGATGAAGCCGCTTTTTTTGAGGACACAGAAACTCAAACTGTACGTGAAGCTACCCGCGACGCTATGGCAGAAGAGATGCGCAGCGATGACAAGATATACCTTATGGGTGAGGAGGTTGCTGAATATAATGGGGCTTATAAGGTCTCTCAAGGGTTGCTGGACGAATTCGGAGCGAAGCGTGTTATAGATACGCCCATTACTGAGCACGGTTTTGCCGGGCTTGCTGTTGGATCGGCTTTTAAAGGTTTGAAGCCGATTGTTGAGTTTATGACGATGAATTTTGCGATGCAGGCCATTGACCACATCATAAATTCTGCGGCAAAAACTCTTTATATGGCGGGTGGCCAACTGGGATGCCCAATTGTTTTCCGTGGACCAAATGGGGCTGCAGCTCGTGTTGGAGCACAGCATTCTCAATGTTATGCCAGCTGGTACGGACACGTTCCTGGATTAAAAGTTGTCGCACCGTGGTCTGCCGCGGACGCCAAGGGTTTGATGAAGGCTGCTATTCGTGATNCTAACCCGGTTTTGGTTTTAGAAAACGAAATTATGTACGGGCAAAGTTTCGAGGTTCCCAAGGATAAAGATTACGTTATTCCCATAGGGCGTGCCAAAATTGAGCGAGAAGGAAGTGATGTCACTATTGTCGCGTTCTCAATTATGGTGGGTAAGGCTTTGGAGGCTGCTGAAAGATTAGCTGAAAAAGGTATAGAGGCAGAAGTTATTAATCTGCGTACCATTCGCCCATTGGACCGTTGGACGATCATTGAAAGCGTTAAGAAAACTAACCGGGTTGTCACAGCAGAAGAAGGCTGGCCTTTTGCCGGAATAGGGTCAGAAGTTGCCGCCTTGATTGGTGAGTTTGCTTTTGATTATCTTGATGCTCCGCTTAAGCGGGTGTGCGCGAAGGATGTGCCTTTGCCGTATGCTGCGAATTTGGAAAAACTGGCGCTGCCTCAGTCTGATCAGATTTTCGATGCCGCCATGGAAGTTTGCTACCGTGAGCAGTAGAAAAATCAAGGGTTGAGATAAAATTTAAAATGTTTTTTTGCGTATTAACATCAGGGCAGACGGGTTTGTCAGATACCAGATTTGGGCGCCTTAACATGTCTGTTGTCAAAACGGGAAATTCTTCTTGCAAGTCTTGGCGGGAAATAACACCATATGTTTCTATGGCAGTATGTAATATTTCACAAAAAGTAAAGCGCGCCCGCGGGCTTTGTTCAGCCGTCATCTTTGCTTGTCGCCAAAGGTCATTAAGAAGAATGTCCTCAGGTGGCGCCGTATGTGATGGGGTTTTCTCGATAAGTCCAACCATCTCATCACTTGTGTCGTCGCGTATATCGCGCCAGTCTTGGTTTTCATTGAATGAATCTTTGTACATAAAAAGCTCTCCCGGTTGCAGGAGTATCACAAAATTTATATGTATATGTCAAACTTATTCCAAAAGGATCCTGTAAATGACTATTAATATTACAATGCCAGCACTGTCTCCAACTATGGAAGAGGGGAAGCTTGCCAAGTGGCTTGTCAATGAGGGTGATGAGGTCTCGGCGGGCGATGTGATTGCCGAAATTGAAACCGACAAAGCCACAATGGAAGTTGAAGCCGTTGATGAAGGCATTATCGGCAAAATTTTGATTGAAGGCGGAACAGACAACGTGAAGGTAAATGACGTTATTGCCGTTCTTTTGGAAGAGGGGGAGAGTAAGGACGATATAGATGCGTCCAAAACATCAAGCTCTTCTTCCGAGAACCAGAAAGAGGAAGCCTTGAAAGAAGATAAGGCAGAAGAAAAACAGGTGCAGCATATTGAGAAAAAAGTATCATCCAGCTCAGAGGATAAGAACTCAGAAGCGGGCCGAATATTTGCATCGCCTTTAGCTAAGCGCATTGCCGCAGATAAGGGTATAAATTTATCACAAGTTGAAGGTTCAGGCCCTCGTGGTCGTATAATTAAGGCTGATCTGGAGGGTGTTAAAGCGGGAAGCGCGGAAAAATCAAATGACATTCAAAAACCATCAGGTCCGTCTGCTGAAACTCGCCCGGCATCTCCTGGTGCGGGCCAAGACGCGCGCAAACTGGCTGATGCTTATGGCATGGAATACGAGCTTATTCCAAATAATAATGTGAAGAAAATAACTGCCAAAAGGTTGCTTGAGTCAAAGCAAACCGTTCCGCATTTCTACCTGACAATTGAATGTCGTTTGGATGGTTTGCTAAAGACGCGTAAGCAGGTTAATGAGGATGCAAACGGAGAATACAAAGTCTCTGTAAATGATTTTGTTATCAAAGCCGTGGCTCAAGCCTTGAAGGCCTATCCGGCTGCGAATGTTGCCTGGGGCGATGAAGCCGTACTTCAGTTTAAACATTCGGATGTTTCTGTTGCTGTTGCAACACCTAATGGATTGATAACTCCCATTGTAAAGGCTGCGGAAACCAAGGGCTTGCGTCAGATATCTGAGGAAGTTAAGGATATGGCTGGGCGCGCTCGTGAGGGAAAACTTAAGCCTGAAGAATTTCAGGGTGGTACATTCTCAGTTTCCAATTTGGGGATGTTCGGGATTTCTGAATTTGGTGCCATAATTAATCCTCCGCAAGCTTGTATACTTGCGGTAGGAGCGGGAGAACAAAAACCTTATGTTGAAAACGGTGAGATTAAAATCGGCACATTTATGAAGGCAACATTATCTGTTGACCATCGTGCTGTGGACGGCGCGGTAGGGGCGGAATTTTTATCTGTGTTCAAGCGTTACATAGAAAAACCTATAAATATGATCGTTTAATTCATTCAAAAACCGGAGTTTTAACATGAAAATTTTAATGGTTTTAGCAGTTCTTGTAACAGCATCAGTTGCGCTTAGTGCTTGCAGAACTACTGCAGACACAAAGCGCGATGTCTATAGTGTTGACCTTGATGGTGATAGATATGATGGCGAAAAATGCCCTCCCGGTCACCGTATGAAGGGCTGGTGTTAAGCCACTTCATGAAAAGCCGCTAAATAAGCGGCTTTTTTTGGGTTCATTTTTGCTGTAAAAAGAACGTATCAGAATTAACCAACCCTATTTACCTATTTAGAAAAACATATATATGTCAGATACCAAGAATTTCGATGTCGTTGTTATAGGCGGAGGGCCGGGCGGCTATGTTGCTGCTATCCGTGCAGCTCAGTTAAAGATGAAAGTGGCTGTTGTGGAAGCAAACCATCTTGGCGGAATTTGTCTTAATTGGGGGTGTATCCCGACTAAGGCGCTTCTTCGCTCCTCAGAGGTTTTTCACCTTGCACATAACGCGGAGTCATTTGGACTTAAAATCAGTGGATTAGAGTTCGACCTTAAGAAAATAGTTGAGCGCTCTAGAGGGGTGGCAAAACAGCTTTCTGGTGGTATCGGTCATCTTTTGAAAAAGAACAAAGTTACTGTTTATGATGCTTTCGGCAAACTGGAAGGTAACGGCAAAATTACCTTGGAAAAAGACGGCAAGAAAACCGACACATTATCCGCGAAACATATTGTTTTGGCCACCGGAGCGCGTGCGAGGGTTTTACCCGGTCTTGAGCCGGATGGTAAATTTGTCTGGTCTTACAAAGAAGCTATGGTACCTGATGTCATGCCGAAAAAGCTTCTAGTTGTTGGTTCGGGTGCAATAGGTATCGAATTTGCGTCCTTCTACAAAACTTTGGGGGCAGAGGTAACAGTCGTTGAATTAATGGATCGCGTATTACCTGTTGAAGATGAAGAAATTTCGACAATGGCACGTAAGTCATTTGAAAAACAAGGCATGAAAATTCTTACTGGTGCCAAGGTTACCAAGCTGGACAAAGGAAAGGATACAGTAACAGCGCATATTGAAATGGGAGGTAAGGTTGAAAAACGGGACTTTACTCATGTCATATCTGCCGTTGGTATTGTTGGTAACACAGAAAATATAGGTCTTGAAAAAACGAAGGTCAAAACTGACCGCGGTCATATAACTGCCGATGAATACGGGCGTACAGATGAAAAGGGTGTCTACGCCATTGGCGATGTCGTATCTCCTCCTTGGCTAGCTCATAAAGCAAGTCATGAAGGCATTATCTGTATTGAAAAAATTGCTGGTGAGAAAGATGTACACCCAATGGTCAAAACAAATATACCGGGTTGTACCTATTGTCATCCGCAAGTCGCATCAGTTGGCCTTACAGAAAAGGCTGCAAAGGATGCTGGCCATGATATTAAGGTAGGACGTTTTCCGTTTATCGGAAATGGAAAGGCTATTGCCCTTGGTGAACCTGAAGGTCTTGTTAAAACAATCTTTGATAAAAAAACAGGTGAATTACTTGGAGCGCACATGGTAGGCGCGGAAGTAACAGAGCTTATTCAAGGATTTGTTGTTGGAAAAACGCTTGAAGCAACTGAGGCCGAATTTATGCATACTGTTTTCCCGCACCCGACCTTATCTGAAATGATGCACGAAAGCGTGTTGGATGCCTACGGTAAGGCGATTCATTTTTAAGATATTAACTTAATAATTAGCGGGCGGATCACTGGCGGGAAAGCTCTCGTCAGATTCTTCATCTACTTTTTTGTTTTGTTCCTTAACAGGTGCGTGTGATTTATCAACGTCTTTGCAGTCTTCATCTTCATCGCATTTTTTTGATTCAGGCATAGCGAAATGCTCCTTTATTTATAATGAGCAACCGGGTCACTGGCAGGAAAAGTTTCTTTAAGCTCTTCATCGATGTCTGCCTCTTTGACAGGTGCATCCAGCTCTTTAGGGTTTAGTTTGCTTTGCTGCCGAGTTAGGCTGTACCAAAGTTTTTTAAGATCAGGTAGTTTGAATTTAGTATGTATCATGTTTTGCAAACACCCTGGGCGCAAAACAGTTCCAAAATAGTTGATGCGTTGTTACTTCGGAAGGCAATCTATTTGATACAGATTACCCTTCATCGAGAATGTTTTTGATGTTTCAGTCTCGCAATCTGGAACAGGCTCAATGTGTGATTCTGTCGAATCTGCGATATTGTCCATAGCAGTACATGAGGCCATTGTGGCTCCGAGTAAGAAGGCCCCGCTGCAAAATCGTACCCATCCGTTATGCGAGGCACGCTCAAGAAAAGACCACAGATTTGTTATTTCTCTTTTCTCATCATCGTAAGACATAAAAAATTCCTTTCAGCACTCTTATCAACTACGATCTTTTATATGTCAATCGGAAAACAATAAAAAAGGGATGAAATTTCTCACAAATGTTTATATTGTGTGTTTATGACCTACAATACTGAATTGCTGGATCGCACGAAGCGACACCCTGAAAAACAAAAGAACCCTGACCGTCCAATGGGCCGTAAGCCTGAGTGGATTCGTGCCAAGGCACCTGTCGGCAAAACGTACAAAGAAACAAAAAATCTTGTTCAAGGTTTAAAGCTGACAACTGTTTGTGAAGAGGCGGGATGCCCGAATATAGGGGAGTGCTGGGAAAAGAAACACGCGACTTTCATGGTTATGGGTGAAATCTGCACGCGTGCCTGTTCCTTTTGTAACGTGGCAACCGGCAAACCGGATGAGCTGGATAAGATGGAGCCTTTGAGGGTTGGTGTAGCGGTTGAAAAAATGGGTTTGGAACATGTTGTTATCACATCTGTTGATCGTGATGATCTTCAAGATGGCGGAGCGCGTCACTGGGTCAAAACAATTGAAGCCATTCGCTTTAAGTCACCGGGTACCACTGTTGAGATCCTACCGGGTGACTTTAAGGGGGATTTTGATGCGATTGATACAGTTGCCAACGCTAGGCCTGATGTCTTTAATCACAACCTTGAAACTGTACCACGCCTGTATCCGACCATCCGCCCGGGTGCACGTTATTTCCGCTCATTAAGACTTCTTGAAAGGGTTAAAGATATTGACCCTATGATGTTTACTAAGTCCGGATTGATGGTTGGTCTTGGTGAAACCAAAGAAGAGGTCGGGCAGGTTATGGATGACATGCGCGCCGCTAAAATAGATTTTATAACTATCGGCCAATATTTGCAGCCTACCCCGAAACATGCACCAGTTGATCGTTTCTGGACTCCAGAAGAATTCAAACAGTTAGAGCGTATGGCCAAAGCCAAAGGCTTCCTCATGGTATCAGCTACGCCGTTAACCCGCTCATCATATCATGCAGGCGATGATTTTGCCCGTTTGAAAGCCGCTCGTGAAGCGAAGATGACAGCTCAGGTCGCCGAGTAGGTGATCTTTTCATAGGCGGTTGACAGCTCTGTTCCGACCTTTATGCTTTAGGAAAAGGAGAGGGTGGTCTCATGAAATGTTTAAGAAAACTATTTCCGTTTAAAGAGCCTCGGGAGAACCGGGAAAAAGGTCATTTTGAAAAGCTTTGCGGCCCTTTTGCGCGTGCTGTCGATGAAGACTGTGCGGCTGCCGGTATCAAATCATTTCCAGAAAATGTTCATGCTAGAGATATCTTTAATCTCAAAGGCGCCTATTGGGGAATGGGAATTGAGTTTTTTACTGTGGACCAAAAAGGAGAGATAGTTGAAAGCGTTATTTTCAAAAGTCCCCTGACTATTGACCTTGAAATACGTCACGAAAGATTACGCGAGGCTGCTGTTTCTATTGGTGCAACAATATAATGTATTGTAATTCTATGTGAATGAGGCATCATGACCCGCTATGCTTCAACATATTGAACAAAAACATGTTCCGTATTCACAGGCGCAAATGTTTGATCTTGTGGCTTCGGTAGACACTTATAAAGACTTCGCACCTTGGTGCGTGGCATCCCGCATAAAAAAATGGGATGGGCCGGATGTATTTTATGCTGATTTGGTTATTGGTTATAAAATGTTTCGTGAAAGGTTCTCTTCCAAAGTTGTGCTGGAACGTCCGGATTGCATTTATATTGAATATCAAAAAGGCCCTTTAAAACATTTACAAAATCGATGGAAGTTTGAGGATAAAGGCGATGGAACCTGCATTATCCACTTTACTGTAGAGTTTGAGTTTCAGAATGTTTTTTTGCAAAAACTGGCGACCGGTTTCTTTAATGAAGTTGTAAAGCGAATGGTCAGCTCTTTTGAAAATCGTGCTGCTGAGCTGTATGGTTAACGATCAGTTTCTTCTGGATATTTTGTTTTTGTGTAAACATATACTAAAGGCAGCCAAAAAAAGGTCCAAAAAGGGCTTGGTGCTGTAATGAAACTAGGATTATCCGTTAGTACAGAGAGAAAACAATAAGTAATTATGATTGTATAAAACAGTCTTTTTTGTCCATGACTTTTGCGAATAATATTGATTGTGAAAACTGCGGAAAATATAGAAAACAGAAAAAGCCCAATTATTCCAGAGGTATACGTAATTCCCAGAAATAAGTTATGCGGGTGTGCAAGTTTATACCCCTCCACATAACATACAAAAGGAGAACTAGCACCATACCCCAATAAGGGTTTTTGCGAGATCATCTTTAAAGTACAACCCCATACATCAAGGCGATAAGACAGACCTCTCTCTAAAAGCGCGTCAATGTAATCGAACATTATAGTTTTAGTAAAAGGTATAATTGCTAATAATATTCCTGTGAGGAAAGCCAGCAGAACATATCTGAAAACTACCCTGCGGGGAAGCCTGATAAACAGGAGGGCGGCGGATGTGGTTACGAAGATAGCTATGGGGGCTCGGCTATAAGTCAAAAGGATTAAAACCAGTATGAATGCGTAGGCGCTAAAATAGAATGCTTTTTCTTTTAAATTTTTTTTCTCTAAACCTAAATGAAGTGAAAAAAGGCCAAATATGCCATACACACTAGCTCCTAGTATTGATTGCTCTAATTGCCCGTAAGGCTCCATTCTAGTGCTAAAGTCTGTGCTGTTTAAAAGGTATAATGACAAAGATATTAAACATCCTACTAAAGTCGCAGAAATAGACGCTTTCCAAAAGAATAAATTTTTATCATTACTGTTGCGAATAAAGAAACAATAGCAACTGAAAATAAATATAAGAGAGAAAATCAGGTGCTTAATAAACTTCAAGCCTTCAGGAAAAGACAAATTATCCTGCCAAAACAATGTTAGGCTCAGCCAGAACATTGTTACTAATAAAATAACTAACTCAGTGGTGAAAAAACTTTGTCTTTTAAAAGGGGTTTTGTAACAGAACACAATTAAAGCGGGTATAACCGCTATATAAAAAATCCAGTCCCATATATTGTCATATGTAATGAAAAACTGTGCTATTATAAACGTAGTAAAGGCTAGGTAAAAGTTGCGTTCTGAAGCGCTATCAAAAGATGGGAGTATGGAGTTCATCTTATTGCCTTTCTAATTACTTTTTCATAGAGAGCTGCTTGTCTTTCCCATGTTAAACGCTCTGAATTTTTATAGGCTTGTTGTCCTAATTTTTCTCTTAGTTCTTTGTTTTCAAGTAATCTTATGATTTTATCAGACATGACTGTCGGAGAGATTTCGTCAAGAATAATCCCATCTTTTCCATTTGTAATAAATTCCTCAGGACCTGCGCATGGCGTTGTAATTACAGGGACTCCGCATGCCATCGCTTCTAGAAGAGGCATACAAAATCCTTCCCTTATACTAGCTTGTGCATATAGGTCGATCTGGTGGTAAAAATTTTCAATATTTATATGGCCTAATAAATAGACATGTTTTTCGAGATTAAGCTTTTTGATTTGTTTCTGAAGTTCACAGCGAAGCTCTCCTTCTCCTGCTATAAGCAATATTGTCTCAGGAAAACTTTCTATTACAAGCGGCATGGCTTCTATAAGAAGTTTTTGGTTTTTTATTTGGGTTAGGGTTCCCACAGTTCCTATTATTTTTTTCAAACCTAATTCATTTTTATCCAGATGACCTATCCGGTAGGCGCTGTTTTCAGTTCTAATAGAGGGATCAAAGCCATTATGGATTACCTGAATATTTTCAGAAGGTACTCCTTGAGCCACAAAATGCTTTTTCACTGCGGCTGAAACAGCAGTAAAGTTAGATATGTAACGATAATGCTTAGCTTTTTGGAATCCATGAAGTGTAGCAATAGTAGGTATGTCCAATGCTTTGCCCATTTGACCTGCCAGCATACAAGCTCGGCCAAGATGAGCATGAATGAGATCAAAATTTTTTCTGTTTTTGTATAAATAGTTTATTGCTTTAAAATCAAAACGACTTTTTACGGGCGCATAAACCTCAACCTCGTGACCTTCAGACTTCCAAACTTTAGCTAGATTTCTGGCTATAACCTCAGTGCTGCCTGTATCTCCAGAAATTTCCAGTATTTTCAGTGGTGATGTTTTTTTCTGTAACATTTTCTATACGCTTGGCCAAAAATAAATTTTCACAAATGCTTTTCTAAAATAAAACGGGCGAAGTTACTGGCTTGTGACCGAATGTCAAAACGATCGCCAGAAAAACGCTTTTCGAATGTTTTTACTTCTTTTGATTTCTTATAGGCAAGTCCAAAATAAACAAGTCCGACGGGCTTTTCTGTCGTGCCGCCATCTGGGCCTGCTATTCCGGTAACTGAAAGTGCTATATCGGCCTGACTGTTATTCAGTGCACCTGTGGCCATTTCTTTTGCCGTTTCTGCACTTACTGCGCCCTGATTGGCAAGAGTTGCTTTGGACACGCCAAGGCAGTCAATTTTTGATTGATTGGAATAGGTTATATAGCCCCGTTCCAAAACAGCAGAAGAGCCAGGTACATCGGTAATGCTTGTTGCGATCATACCGCCAGTGCATGACTCGGCCAGGGCCAGTTTAAGCCCCTGACTTTTCAGTATATCAATGAGCTCAGAGGGAGATACCAGCATAGCTTAATATTCCTAGTACGATCATTGTATAGATGGCTGCAAAAACGTCGTCTAGCATTACGCCCCATGCACCCGGTACCCGATCATCAAAATATGAAACAGGCCAAACCTTGGCAACATCAAAAATTCTGAATAGTGCAACGGCCACAGCAATGCCGAGAGGGGTCGGGGTTGCCACAGTAAATGCGAGGAGGAGGGCAGCGACCTCGTCAATAACAATAATGGAGGAGTCGTGGCGGCGCGTGATTTGCTCAAAGTCTTTCGAAACTTTGAGACCGATAATGAAAAGTATAACAGCCGCTATTGGCAACGACACCGGCCCGAAGAATAATAGCAAGGCAACACCAAGCGGAACCCCGCCAAGTGTTCCCCAAAAGCCGGGGCCTGGGAAAATTGCCCCGCAGCCAAACCAGGTCGCAAGCAACACAGAAGGGTTTTTGAAAGACAGTAAGGACAGCACAATACGGTGTTCATTCCACCGTTCCTGAAAATCGAGTGAGCTTGCCTGTATAATTTTAGAGTTTTTAATACGTTTCTTCATAATTTTTCGTTATTGAGTGTTGGCTCAAGATAGGGTATCGCTAACAATGATGTCTTTATTACCACAAATAAATGCAAAACGCTTTCTTGGAAGCGAAAAAATCCTCGCTTTTTTATTTTTAGCAGGTTTTGCCTGTCTGATTTTTACATTTTTCTCATTTGCTGACCGTGCCTTAACGCCTTATACGGATATATTGATATCTTTAGATGTGGCTATATTAAGCCTGATCATTATTTTGCTGATCCGCAAAATTTATGTCTTTATCAAGGTTCAAAGGAAGACATCCCATACATCCAGACTTCATTTCAGGTTGGCTGTATTGTTTAGCTTAATAAGCTTGCTGCCTGCAATCTTTATGGCCTTGTTTTCTCTTTTCTTCTTCCATATTGGCGTACAGAGCTGGTTTTCAGACCAAATAAAAACGGCAATTGTGGAATCTCAGGAAATAGCAACCTCTTATCTGCACGAACATCAAAGCACGATCAGGGCTGATATACTGGCTATGGCAAAAGATATTGATATGCAGGCAGAAGTTTTAAGTTATAACCAGCCAGCTTTGGAAAAAGCAGTAAACAGGCAGGCTTTTATAAGAAACTTGTCAGAAGCAATTATATTTGATGAAGAAGGTCGAGTGACGGCGCGTTCATCATTGACCTTTACGCTCGCACCATCATCTATACCCGATTTTGCGCTCAGGGATACCGATGATGGGGATGTTGTTGTCTTTCCCAGCCTTGAAGACGACAGGGTGAGGGGGGTTGTGAAATTGCAACGCTACCCGAACAGCTATCTTGCCGTTGGACGACTTGTTGACCCAGTTGTGCTGTCTCGTATAGACCGTACGCGAGATGCTGCCGCGAGATATGAGCAGCTTGAAAAGCAGTCTTCCGGCTTACGCAATACACTTACACTTATTTACATTGTCTTTTCTGTCTTTCTGACAGGGGTGGCTGTATGGCTTGGCCTTAATCTGGCGCGAAGTCTGGTACGACCTATCGAGAGACTTGTTGTCGCCTCGGAGCAGGTAAGGGCGGGAGATTTAAATGTTAGCGTTGATGAGAAGACAGGCCTGAATGAGTTTGATCTGCTGGCGCGGTCTTTTAACCGTATGACTGGCCAGATACAAACACAGCATAAGGATTTAATTCAGGCTAACCGTCAGATGGATGAGCGGCGGAAATTTACGGAAACCGTATTGTCCGGGGTTTCATCAGGCGTTCTGAGTCTTGATAAAGAGCATAAAATATTGCTGGCTAATGCCGCGGCAGCGCAATTGCTGGAGCTTTCTGAAAACGAATTGATGGGACAAAATCTTGAAAAGCTGATTCCCGGTTTGAAAGATATTCTTGAAAAGACAGGGAAAAGCAATAGTCCAAGTTTAGGGACCGATATCCCTTATATAGGACCTCATGGCAAAAAGCTTGATCTTGTTGTCAAAATTGTTCCCGAGAGGGGTAAGGATGGCGATATGTCTTTCGTCATTACTTTCGATGATATATCAGCACTAAAATCTGCGCAGAGGAAAGCTGCCTGGTCAGATGTTGCCAGACGAATTGCCCATGAAATAAAAAACCCCCTGACACCCATTCAGCTTTCGGCTGAGCGCATAAAAAGAAGGTTTTCCGATAACATCCCTGAGGAAAACAGAGAGGTATTTGAAAAATGCATACAGACCATCGGGCGTCATGTCGAAGATATAAATCACATGGTAACTGAATTTTCTGCCTTTGCCAGAATGCCGCAGCCCAGTCTGAAGCTAGAAAATATAAAAACAGTCATTCGTGATGTCATAATACTGCAAAGTGAGGCGCATGAGGGGGTTGGTTTTAATCAACGTGGATATCTCAAAAATTCCACAGCTGTAAAAGTTTTATCAGATACGGGCCTTATCAGGCAGGCACTAACGAATATAATACAAAACGCCATAGATGCCATGGAGAATGCGGCAGATAAAGAGCTGTATATCTGGCTTGTTGAGCATGACAGTGAAGCTGTTCTGGTCATAGCGGATACAGGTAAAGGGTTTCCTGAGGATGTTGAAAGAGAGCGGCTTACTGATCCGTATGTGACGCATAAAGAGAAGGGGACTGGCTTGGGACTAGCCATCGTTAAAAAGATTATGGAGGAACATAATGGCTCTTTAAGACTTGGCCGTCAAAAGTGGATGGTTGAGAGCCTGAGTGATTGGGAAGAGGGTAATTACGGGGCGGTGGTTGCGCTTCACTTTCCGTTGGATAATAATAGATAAATGCAAATAAGGATTCTAAACGAAGAAAAATTTCCTAAAGATGAATACTGCCAAAATTTTAATTGTCGATGATGAAAGGGATATTTGCCACCTAATACAGGGGATACTCGAAGACGAGGGCTATGAGACCCTGTACGCCAATTCTTCGAAAGAGGCAAAAGAGAAGCTTTCACAATATAAATGCGATCTGGTTATTTTGGATGTATGGCTGCAGACCGGATCCAGTGATGGTCTGGAACTTCTTGACAAAATTATGGACGAGACACCCAACATGCCTGTGGTCATGATAAGTGGACATTCTACGATAGAAATAGCGGTTTCCGCCATAAAAAACGGGGCGTATGACTTCCTGGAAAAGCCTTTCAAAACAGATAGATTGCTAGTGATGTTAAAGCGAGCTCTTGAGTTTTCTAAGCTTAAGGATGAAAATCAAAATCTCCGGCAAACCTCAAAGACACAACCCACAAGTATAACCGGAAAATCAAATATCATAACAGGCTTAAAGCAAGAAGCCTTAAGAACGGCGGTCTCAAACAGCAGAATTTTGATTACGGGAGAGCAGGGGACGGGCAAGAAGAACCTGGCAAGATTTATACATCAAAACTCGTCCCGAAAAGATAAACCTTGCATTATTGTGCCATGTACCGAGGCCAACGATGAGGCCACAGTGTCACGTTTTGATAATGCGCTGATCAGCGCTTCGAGCGGAACGATTGTATTTGATGAAATAGGCCGACTCTCCTCATATATGCAGGACAGGTTGAGCCAGTATCTTAAAACCGGGCAGGTTAATAATGAACAAGTGGATGTAAGGATAATTTCTCTTGCGTCACCTGACTTAGAAAAAAAGGTGAAAGAGGGGCGTTTTAAAACTGATCTATTTTACCGTTTAAATGTTGTTCCCCTAAGCTTGCCTCGATTGAGGGAGCGTATGGAGGATATTGAAATTCTTATGGATGCTTTTCATGGTGAGTTTTCTAAAACTGATAAAAATCTGTCCTCGCAACTCGGGTCATCAGCAATGATAAGAATTCGCGCATATGATTGGCCCGGAAATAACAGGCAACTTAAGAATTTTGTCGAATGGCTTAATATAACAGGCCTCGCAGATAAGGATAAAATATCGGCTGATGAGCTTCCTGACTATCTTTCTGAAAAAGAAGAAGGTGATATTGAAAATGATGGCTTACTGGCAAACTGTGTTGACCTGCCGCTTCGTGAGGCGCGAGAGAACTTTGAAATAGCCTATTTACAGGCACAGATAATGCGTTTTGGTGGCAACATCTCTAAGACAGCCGATTTTATAGGCATGGAGCGTTCTGCACTTCATAGGAAAATTCGGTCTCTGAATATAAATACCAATAAGACAGAAGAAGTAAACGACACTACAAAGAATGTGGTAAAGGCGGGATAATGAGATTTGTTATTTGTGGTGCAGGAAAGGTCGGATATAGTATAGCAGACTATCTGTCCCGCGAAACCAATAGCATAACCATTATTGACAAAGATCCGGCTCTTATCGAAAAGATAACGTCTGACCTGGATGTGAATGGTCTTGTAGGAAATGCGGCCAGCCCTGAAGTTTTATCTAATGCAGGCCTCGCAGAGGCCGACATGATTATCGCGGTGACATATACTGATGAAGTTAATATGGTGGCTTGCCAGGTGGCTCATTCACTTTTTAATGTGCCAAAGAAAATTGCCCGGGTTCGCAGTCAGGACTTTTTAAATCCTTCATGGACTAACCTGTTCAGTAGGGATCACATGCCCATAGATGTCATTATTTCACCCGAAGTAGAAGTTGCCAAGGCAATCCATCGCAGATTAATGATTGTTGGTGCTACAGAGGTTATACCTATCCATGATAACAAAGCTTTTCTAATAGGTGTTATCTGTCAGGAGGATTGTCCTATATTAAATACGCCTCTGGCGCAGTTGAGGTCGCTTTTTCCGGATGTATCAGCCGAGATTGTTTCAATAATCCGTGGTGGGCAGGCCTTCGTTCCTCAGGCAAAAACCCAGCTACATGCAGGCGATGAGGTTTACTTTGTTTCTGAGGCTGGTAGCGTGGAGCGTGCCATGAAAAGTTTTGGGTATTCCGGGGAGCGCACGGGCAGAACTGTAATTATAGGCGGAGGTAATGTCGGTTTTGAGACAGCACAGCTCATTAAGAACTCAAGCGGTGGAAAAAACTTAACGGTTATAGAACAGGATAAGAAGCGCGCGAAGTTTTTAAGCCAGAATCTGGATGATACGCTTGTTCTGCACGGTGACGGCCTCAACCCTGAGATGTTAAGGGAGGCCAGCATTAATAAGGCTGAAACGATTATTGCTGTATCAAACAATGATGAAACTAATGCCTTGTCAGCGCTTGAGGCAAAGCAGTTTGGCTGTAAAAGAGCCATGGCTTTGGTGACGCGTGGAAGTTATGCGAATCTACTTCTGTCCATAAACATTGATGCTATTATTTCGCCTCAGGACATTACTGTGTCTAAGATTTTGCGTTATGTGCGGCGCGGAAGGATTAAGGCTGTGACCAATTTAAGGAACAGTTTTGCAGAATTTATAGAAGCTGAAGCTTCAGAAAGTTGCCGTATTATTAACACGCCTCTGCGTGATTTGGATATTCCTGATGAAATTCATATAAGTGCGATTATACGCGATGAAAACTTTATAATGCCTAATGGTGACACAGTTATAAGACCTGGTGATTTCGTTGTTATTTTTGCACTGGAAGGATTTGGAACAACAGTTGAGAGACTCTTTAGCGTAGACGTGGATTTATTTTAATTATGACTTTTAATACAAAACCTTCTTTAATCATTTTCGACTGGGACGGAACCCTTGTTTCAACTTTGGGGCTTTTGCATGATGCGCATAACCATGCCCGTAAAAAACTCGGCCATACGCCCTGGACCTTAGATGAGTATAAAAGCTATATGCATAACTCATCCCTGAAATTATATCCTGAGTTGTATGGTGAGAGGGCAGAGGAGGGGCTTGATCACCTCTATAAATATGTAGAAGAAAATCATCTTACGGGCCTGGCTCCTCTCGATAATGCTCTAAACTTTGTGGAAATGCTGTCATCCAGGAAAATTCCTATGGTCCTGGTCAGCAATAAAAAGCATAGATATCTTATAAAAGAGGTCGCTGCCCTAGGTTGGGAGAAATACTTTTTGTCAATTGTTGGAGCAGGAGAAGCCGCGAATGATAAACCTGATCCTGACCCGGTTTATATGGCTCTTGAGCAAGCAAACCTTGGTAAAGAGGCACTAGCAAACGCGTTATATTTTGGTGATACCACTACAGATGTCGAATGTGCTAAGGCGCTTGGAGTTGATTGTATTCTAACAGCGGGCGCATTGGATTGCGGAGAGGTTGCGGCATATGAGAATATCGCGGCTTTATTAGATATTTTTAATGAATAAAAATTTTATAATAACTGTTGTAGTCACCTTCAAAGTGCATTAACTAGGATTAATATTTGTTGCGTGACAGTAAAATTAAATAAAAAGGTATAAAAAATGTCCGAAAAAAATCAAAATGTGCAGGATGTCTTCCTGAATGCGATCAGAAAAGAAAAGTCTTCCGTCACCGTGTTTCTGGTAAATGGTGTGAAACTTCAGGGTGTGGTAACTTGGTTTGATAATTTTTCTCTTTTACTTAGAAGGGAAAGCCATATTCAGCTGGTTTATAAGCATGCAATCTCTACAATAATGCCTGGTGGCCCGATTACGATGTGGGACGGCGAAAAAGATAGTGACGATTCCAAAGAGTCCAAAGAAAGCTAAGCTTTTTACCTTTTACTTATAGTGTAACCGCGCTAAATAGGTATTGCGGTTACGTTATTTATGAGCAGTATAACTTTCAACACAGCGGTGATTATTCACCCGAGGCTAAAAACCCCTGAACCCGAGGCGCGTTCAGTTGAGCGCGAAATTGAGGAGGTTGAGGGGCTGGCCGAGGCAATACATCTGGAGATACTTCATAGCGAAGCCGTCAATCTTACCCAGATAACACCACCTCTTTATCTGGGTAAAGGTACTGCCGAGCGCATTGCAGGGATAATAGAGGGGCTATCTCCTGCTGTCGCCATTGTTAATGCTCAACTCTCCCCAATCCAGCAAAGGAACCTTGAAAAACTCTGGAATGTTAAGGTTATCGACCGGACAGGTTTGATTTTGGAAATTTTTGGAGCGCGAGCCCAAACTAAAGAAGGGGTTATTCAGGTGGAGCTGGCTGCACTGAATTATCAAAGATCACGTCTGGTAAGGTCTTGGACGCACCTTGAGAGGCAACGAGGCGGTGCGGGCTTTATGGGAGGGCCGGGGGAGCGTCAGATTGAAATTGACAGGCGTTTGATTGATGAAAAAATTACCCAGTTGAAGAAAAATCTTGAAAAAGTGCGCCAGACAAGGGAATTGCAAAGAAGAAGTAGGGAGCAGGTGCCATACCCGATCGTAGCTCTTGTCGGATATACAAATGCGGGCAAATCGACCCTTTTCAACACATTGACAGACTCCGATGTTTTTGCTGAAGACCTTCCTTTTGCAACGCTGGATCCAACTATGCGGGCGTTGAAATTAAAGAGCGGACAAGAAGTGATTTTATCAGATACTGTTGGGTTTATTACTGATTTGCCCACGCATCTCGTTGAAGCATTTAAGGCAACGCTTGAGCAGGTTGATTATGCGGATATAATCGTGCATGTAAGGGATTACGTTGCCGATGACAGCGACCTTCAAAAAGAAAATGTGGTTGAAATATTATCGGATCTGGGAGTTGATTATCAAACTGACTCCAGAATCATAGAGGTCTGGAACAAAATTGACTTGCTGCCGAAAGAGCAGCGGGAGAATTTAACCGGACGGCAAAATATTGTGCCTATTTCAGCACTGAATAGTTACAATCTGGATACCCTTCTATCTCAAATCACCCGAATGCTTGAGAGGCATTATGTTGAGGATGTTGTTACGCTTAAGCCGTCTCAGGGAAAAGAGCTGGCATGGCTTCACGAGCATGCGAATGTGTTAAGCATCAATATGGAAGAGCAGGGGCAGCAAGTGGTTAAAGTAAAAATTGAACCGGCAATGCGAGATAAGTTTTATAAGCTATTTGATACTATATAGCAGTCCTCTCGTTGCCTTAGAGTATTTTGGCTTTTTGTGCTTGCCAGAGAGTTTTCATTTCACTTAATGAAAGCTGAGAAAAATCTTTATCTAAAGAATTAGCATCATCTATCATCCCATTGTATCTGCTGAGAAACTTAGCGTTTGCTTTTGAGAGTGACTCTGATGGGTCGGTCGCAGTGTTTCTCGCAATGTTTACCAGCGCAAATAGAAGGTCTCCGAGCTCTTCTTCAATGTTTTTCTGGTCTTGTGCCTCTATAGCTTGCTCCAGTTCTTCGAGCTCTTCACGGCATTTATCAACTATGTCTTTGATGTGTGGCCATTCAAAATTCTGGCTCGCAGCATTGTGTTGTAGTTGAATGGCTGTATCAAAAGGCGTTTTATCTTTGGCTGTCTTCATATTGGAATATATAAAATTTATAAAGAAAGGGCGCAAGGATAATAAGACAACAAAAGAGTGATAATATATACTATGTAAAATAAAATATAGTGTCATAAAGAGGGGGTATAGCTTTTTGTTTTGTTTACCTCTCAATAATTGTATGTATCAAAACGGTCCTTTGACCACCGTGAGAACCGTCAAAAAAGCAGAAGCTCTTTTTTCCGGCAAGTTCGGTGGCTGTATCGCCGATAATACCAGTGCCCGAAGGTTCAGGAAATTCTGGTCCGCCTACAAAGTTATACTGAGATCTTTCGTTTCCGCTATCCAGTGGAATTACGTTACCGAGCCCGACTTTTCGATTAAAGGCTCTACAAACTTCTAAGCTCACGCAATCCCTGTAAAGAACTACATCGCCCAAATCGTCATGACCAACGTTTTTGATCCGTACAACATGAGCTTCGGCTTCATTATAAGAGCTTGGGTAGCCTGTGCACGCGCCTGAGCCGTTTAGCCAGAACGCTTCGTCTCGAAAATCGAATTTGGGCATGTCACCACCTCTATGGTCATAAAAAACGCAAGAACTATCAGAGCATTTATCATACCATCCACTTCCAATAACATTGAAGTCAAAGCCGTCTATAGGTACATTGCTGACCAGCCTCATTCTCTGGACTGTGCTATCGGCCAGAGCAAACCACTGAAACAAACGGGAGGTTATTAATTCGATCTTTTCTTTATTTGCGCCGTCACCGTTACTTCTTGTCGACTGTGTAATCGCATAAGAAAGCGCCGCAAATAGCAGTATGGCGATTAAAATTAGAAAAAGTACATTTCCAGATTGCTTCATTTCGAACCTCACATCTTTTCAGGGACATCAATGCCGAGGATATTTAGCCCGGCCACCATTTGCGCGCGTGTCATCTGACAGAGTTTTAAGCGGAACTGGCGGGTAACATCGTTTTCCTCCGACATAATATGGCAGTTGGAATAAAACGAGCTGAAATTCTGTGCCAGCTTGTAAAGATAGTCAGACAAAACATGGGGTGAGTTATTCTTGACAACCCCAAGCGTATTTTCCGAAAATTGCGTTAAATGCAGCAATAAGTCAATTTCCTGTGATACGAGATGTTCCGGCAGGTTGTCTTGATGTGCGGTTATATCATCCTGATCGGCTTTTTCCAGAAGCGAATTTATCCTAACGGCCTGATATAGTAAGTAAGGTCCGGTTTTTCCCTCAAAGGACGTCATGCGATCCAGATCAAAAACATAATCTGAGTTTGGGTGATTTTGTAAATCTGCAAATTTAACGGCGGCAATGCTGACCTTATGCGCAATGTCATTTGTTTGCGCCTCGTCGAATTTTCCAGTGATGTTGGCTTCGTTCATTTTCTGTAAAGCCTTCTCATGGCTGATTTTTATGAGATCCTCCAGCTTCATTACGCCGCCTTCGCGGGTTTTAAAAGGCTTTCCGTCAGTGCCATTCATTGTGCCATAACCGATGAAAGTTAAATCGGTTTTCTCGGGTGTAATTTTAGATGCCTTCGCGGCTCTGAAAACCTGTTCAAAGTGCAAATTTTGTCGTTTATCTACGACATAAGTGACCTTTTCAGGTTGGAAATATTTTTCTCGTTCAAGTAACGTGGCCAAATCTGTTGTGCCATACATCACGGCGCCGTCTTTTTTGTATAATATTAACGGGGGAATTTCCTTGCTGTCACTGTCTTTAGAAACGTGCATTACCAAGGCGCCATCACTGGTAACAGCCAGCTTTTTTTCTTTAAGATCCTGTACCATTGGGGCGATTAAATTATGAACCGACGCCTCGCCATTCCACAGCTCGAAATGTACGTTCAGCCTAGCATAGTTGGCCTTTATAGCCTCGATAGACACTTCAACCATGTGTTTCCACAAAGCTCTGTAGCCAGGACGCCCGTTTTGAAGCTCCACCGTGGCCTGCCTTGCTTGCTCCAGCCTTTGCTCATCTTGCTTGCATGCAGCAGAGGCTGCCGGGTAAATTTCCTCTAGGTCTCGTAGGGTTATAGGGCTTTCTTGCGGGAATTCAGTGATGCTATCGTCAAAATATGGCCAGTCAGGATGTCGATTTTCCAGTTCAGAAATAACCATTCCCATCTGCGTGCCCCAGTCACCTAAATGAATATCTCCGATAGCATCGTATCCTGCGAAATTATAGGCGCGTTTCAGCGCCTCTCCTATGATTGCAGAGCGTAAATGCCCTACATGCATTGCTTTTGCGACGTTAGGTCCGCCGTAATCAAATATAACTTTTGCGCCCTGCCCGATATTGTCGATTCCTAAATTGTCACTCAGGCTTTCGATGGCGTATTTATATAATGTATCAGCTTTAACATTGATATTGATAAACCCAGGACCGGCAATTTCCAGTTTGTCGATAAATGGGCTTTTTTGTAGTTCTGAAACAACATCTGAGGCAATTTCACGGGGGTTTTTTCCTGCCTGTTTTGCTGCAGCCATTGCGCCGTTGCATTGAAACTGCGCCAGATCCGGTCTGTCTGAGACGCGAACTGCCCCGAGCATCCTGTTTAATCCTAGTGTTTCAAATGCGTTACCAGTTGTTTCTGTTAAGTCGTCAAGAAGAGATGTCATTGGTAAATGTTTGGTTTTAAATGTTAATTAGCTAACTTTTTTACAGTATAAGACCATCATAGGCAAGTTCAAAGCCGTCCGGTAAATCGGCGTTGACGCTATCATAATCAATAAGATGTGAAAGTACTGTAAGAATAACACGCTTGGCCCCTATTTTCTCATTAAGTGCGAAAATGCGTTCAAAACTGGCGTGAACGGGGTTTGTTGATGACATAAAACCTCCGGCGTCAACTATCCATGTATCAATACCTTTTAAATGATCGATACTCATATCGTCATTAGCAAGATCCAGCATATCAACTGAATAAGCCGTATTTCCGAATCTGTAGCCCAAAGCAGTTATACGCCCGTGGTTTAATAGATGTGGCGTAATATCAATATCCCCTACTCTAAACGGTTCATAGACTTTAACGAGCTCCTTTCGAAATAGCGCAGGATAAGAAGGGTTTACTGTTTCAAACAAGTACTTATATCTGCGTTTGAGTTCTGTCAGGCAGGATTGACTTGAGTATACAGGAAATTTTCCTGAATTTACTTTGTCTTGCGCGTAGACCCGTACATCGTCAATGCCCGCTACATGATCGCCATGAGCATGAGTGTAAAGAACGGCATCTAAGGTTTTGACATCATGAGCGTTCATCTGCTCGCGGAAATCTTGTCCTGTGTCAACGACAAGGTTTGTTGTTTTTGACTGAACAAGTAGAGAGCATCTTGTGCGGCGATTTTTTTGATTTTTAGGGTCACAGTCTCCCCACTCATTTCCTGGTCTGGGTACGCCAAAAGAGTTACCGCAGCCTAATATCGTTATTTTGTAATCCATGTATCTTCCGCCTTATTGAATAGCGTAAAAAAGTTTTTAGTAGAATGGCTTGAAACTTCTTCTTCAGATATATTCTTAAGTTCTGAAATAAATTTTGCGGTGTGCTTTACGTTGGACGGAACATTAGTTTTACCGCGTAGAGGAACGGGAGCAAGATAAGGGGCGTCCGTTTCCACCAAGATGCGATCCAAAGGCGTCATTTTTGCAACTTCCTGCAGCTCGGTTGCTTTTTTGAAAGTCACAATGCCAGAGAAAGAAATATACAATCCTAAATCAAGCCCTTGCTCTGCGAGCCATTTGGTTCCGCTAAAGCAATGAAGTACACCTCTTAATTTCCCCTGCCCCTCTTCTTTTAAAATATCAATAGTATCTTGTTCAGCGTCACGAGTGTGAATAATGACAGGTGTGTCAGTGGCCAGACAGGCACGGATATGTTTCCGAAAAGAGTCTTGTTGATCTTCGCGAGGGCTGTTTTCGTAATAATAATCCAGGCCTGTCTCCCCTATTCCAACGACTTTCGGGTTGCCGGTTACAATATCTTCTATCTGTGATTGGGTGATAGCTTTTTCGGCATCAATTCCGGCATCGTGAGGGTGCGTGCCAACACTACACCAAACATTGTCATGCGCTTTTGCAATTGAATGAATTTCATCAAACTCATCTTGAATTTGACAGCAAATGGTCAAAAGACCCTTTATACCTTGGGCATTGGCATCTTTGATAAGCTGGCTTGGCGTCCCCTTATCTTTGATCTTGATATGGTTTAAGTGGCAATGTGAATCTATTAACATGGGTATTTACTTAAGCTTGTGTGCGTTTAAATTCAACGCCCACTTTCTCGGCATTTTCAAAAATTTCTGTTTTTTCAACGCGTACTTTCATTTCCGTTATACGTTTATCGTCCATACAATGTGTGAGAATTTTATCTGCAAAGCTTTCAACCAAGTGGATATGCCCCTCGGCAGCGATCACTTCGATTTTGTCTTTTATGGTCGCGTAATTGAGCACGTTATCAATGTCATCCTCAATGTTTTTATTGTTAAGCTCTACCTTTGCTTCAACGCTGACCAACACTTCCTGAGTCACGCCATGCTCTTGTTTATAAACGCCAATCTCCATATCAAGGGACAGGTTGGTGAGTATGATTTTGTATTCGAGCATAGCTGAAGTCTCCGCTGCTTAAGAGGAAGCGTCCTCATCAACTTGAATACGTGGAAAAACACCCTCCGGTTTTTCAATTTCATAACCGGGGGCTAGCGCATAGTCGGCGGAAATATGTGCAAACTGGCGCTGATCCTTGTCGACGCCCACCTGATCTAAAAGTCGTTCACAGGATGACGGCATAACAGGTTGTAGCATTATACCTAAGCACCGCACAGTTTCTGCGATAACCGATAAAACAGCCCCCATGCGTTCGGTATCAGTTTTCTTTAGCGTCCAAGGGGCCTGTTCATCAATATAGGCATTAGCCGCATAGACAATGCGCCATATCTCCTCCAAAACTCTGTTGAAGCGAAACTTGTCAGCTTCTGCCCGCAGTTTGGGCATGACCGAATAACACATTTCCAAAAGCTCAGTGTCTTGCTCGGTAAGATTTTCTCGCGCGGGCATTTTAGCATCGCAATTTTTGTAAATCATAGAAAGCGAGCGTTG
>NZNU01000065.1 GCA_002695035.1 Micavibrio sp.
GGCCATACCGATTTTTGAGCCACCATACATGGCCGATAATTTCGGAATATCTCCTGAATATGACCCGGAAAGGTCAAATGTAAGTTCGTATAATGCCATTTTATCCTAATACCCTTGTATTAAGTATACAGGAAAAGTGTTAATTCAGTGTAAATAAATTCTTAACGAGATAGTTTAAACGATTATATTTCCGCCTGTTAGCATTGCATCCAGGTCAAGTCCTGTTACACCATCAAGCACTGCAATGTTATTAAATGATGCGCCGCCAGATGCTCCGTTTACATCTACGGATACAATTGTGTTGCCACCACTTTCATTCAGTCTTACGAAATCATCTATATTATGTGACAATGAGTTATATCCAAGTATATCGCTGAGGTCGAGTGCATCACGCCCTAGAATATTGAAGTTATAGACAGTATCCGTGCTGGTATTATTTGTGAATTCAAAGATATCAATACCATCGCTGCCGTAAAGGCTGTCATTACCAAGACCGCCATCAATGTGAGTTTCATTCAAGCCCGCAAAGACATCTGAGCCTTCCCATTCTATCAAATAACCTTCAATATCAACGAAGCCACTACCACCAACGCTTGGTGCATCGGCCCAGTCGCCGCCATCAAGCATGTAGAGATAATCCTGGGTTCCGTTATTGTCATTTGGTTGTGCGGGATCCCATGTTTCAAACCAGCCATTTGCAGAGTTACCATTAGCAAAGCTGAAGCGTGCGCCGTTTTCGTAACCGCCTGTGACCCAGCGCCAGACACCTTCGGCACCAATGTCCTGACCACCAAGCCAGGCATTATTGCCGCCAACAAGACTTTCTGCAAAGTCTTGTTCAAGTTGTGAAGTGATAGTCGCCAGATGGCCGCCCGCACCATTCAAGGTGTTACCATTTGCAGCAGACGAGGCGGCGTTCCAGCTAATGTTGTAATTTGCATCTACAAACTGATAAAAATTACCTGTTTCATAGTTGTATGCAACATTCGGGTTGGCTGACAAAATACTGTTCAGCAATGCAGTCTGGTCATCGACCGAGCCGGAATAAATTGTGTCACTGCCTTGGCCGCCATTCAAGATGTCACTGCCTGAGCTCCCATGAAGAGTGTCATTACCATCACCGCCGTTTAAGACATTGCTTTCATAGTAATCCGCATCTTGCGTAGAATTACCTGCGACTTGTCCGCCCACGCCTGTACCGGTGACGATGAAATCATCAAAACGGACATAGGCATCTTCGTTTGTCCAAGTCGCGCCAGTATGGTAAGCGCCTAAATCAAAATTGAATGTTGTACCGGCAGTAACATCACCCAAGTTAACTGTAAAGGTTTGCCAGCCCGTATCGGTTTCTCCTCCGGATCCATAGGCAATATTGAAGAAATTGTAATTCCCATCAAGGCCATAGACGGCGTAAGAATCCTCACCGTTATCGTTATCTGTTGAATGCCAGTGTCGATAGGAAAAAGAAACCTCAACATCAGTCAGGTCTTGTGACACTGTAAAAGAGGATTGCCATATACCATAGGAATCGTCGAAATTACCTGTTCTGTCTATATAGACTTCTAGCGCTCCATTAGCAGCATCACCATCATTAGTTATGCGGGTTCCGTTAACATCGACGCCGCCAGGATCTTGTTCAAGCGTATAATTAAAAATACCTGTGCTGCTGCCAAAATTTTCGCTGGCTACAGTTACAAGGGTTGCCCCTCCACCAGTAGCACCAGCAGAATCGCGGTTGGTGGTGTGGTCGAGTGCGTAAAGTATGTCAGAGCCGGCGCCGCCATCAATTGTATCACTCCCTATGCCGCCATAAAGAATATCACTATTCTCACCACCATTCATCTGGTCATTTCCTGCGCCACCTGACAGCATGTCTGCGCCTGAACCACCATTCATCACATCGTTACCGCCAAGACCGAAAATCTGGTCGTTATCCGCATCGCCGTTCATGATATCATTGCCGGAGCCGCCATACATGATATCGTTACCAGTACCACCATTCATGATATTGACAGAATTGTCAGCGACGATAGATTCGCCTTCCCATTCAATGACATATCTTAAGTTGCTGCCTGCGCCTTGATCGTTCCAAAGGCCATCTGTTCTGATTTCAACAAAATCCTCACCTGAACCATAATCATTTGGCTCACCACCATTCCAGTTCTCGTAAAAATTACCGACCGAGTTTCCGGCAGCCTGTCCCGTCCAGACAATTGTGCCAGCCTCATGACCAGAATTGTAAACCCAGGTACTTTCTGTTGCACCATCGTTAATTCCTATCCATGCATTACCCGTCAGAAACTTTTGTACAAAATCATTTTCGGTTTGAGATGTAATATTGACCAGATGTNCCGAAACTCCGTTTAAGGTTGTTGCCNGTGCGGCGGCCTCGGCAGAAGCATAATTAGCTGTTGAGTCTACAAACCTGTAGAAGCTTTGTGTTTGTTCACTGAACATAAGGCCTGAGCGCCCCCATGCAGAATCTGTTCTGATGACATATTGGTCATATGAGGAGATACCGCCACCATGCATGATATCGTCACCGGCGCCGCCATTGAGCGTATCTGCACCTTCGCCACCTGTGATGTAATCATTTCCGGCACCGCCATCAAGCGTGTCATTGCCTTCTTCACCGTCGATATTATCATTGCCGTTACCGCCATAGATAGTGTCGTTACCTTCCTGGCCGTCCATATTGTCATTGCCGTCATCACCGTAAAGCGTGTCATTGCCTGTTCCGCCAAGGATACGGTCATCTTCTGTTCCGCCATGGATTTCGTCATCGCCTTCATTACCAAATAGCTGGTCGGCACCGGCATTGCCCTCAATATAATCATTACCAGCATCACCACCGATAAAGTCATCACCATTGCCGCCGTAGAGGTCGTCATCACCTTCACCGCCATTCATACGGTCATTGCCTTCTTCACCGTAAAGCGTGTCATCATCGTCCTGACCGTGAAGACGGTCATCATCATTGCCGCCACGGATAATATCATTACCTGCGCCACCGACAATCCAGTCTTCTCCATCCTGACCTTCTAAAACATCATTACCTGCCTGGCCGTTAATCCTGTCGTTACCGGCACCTCCATAGACAGTGTCGTTGCCGCCGCGGCCAATAACCTTGTCATTGCCGTCAAGTGCGCTAATCACATCCCCCGCATTAGAGCCATAGAGAGTGTCATCTCCGTTTGTGCCGGTAATCGTGGCCGCAGCCGCAACAGGAGGAGGGGGATTTTCGACTTGTGTGTCAGGTATCTCGGATGAGGCATCGTAATCGGCGTATCCACCCTTATCCAGAACAAGGGCATCAGAAGAGGCTGAAGCATTTTTACCACCGCCGAAGTTAGAGGTATCAACGATATCACCGTTAATGCGCAGGTTGGATACGGAAATGGTGTCACCATCACTGCCGGAGCCTTTAACAAAATAAAAGCGCAAATTGGTGCTGTAAAAAGGTTTATCAGTATCAATAAAGAAAGAAATAGTGGAAGACCCGGCATAACCATAGGCCATACCGATTTTTGAGCCACCATACATGGCCGATAATTTCGGAATATCTCCTGAATATGACCCGGAAAGGTCAAATGTAAGTTCGTATAATGCCATAATCTTAATACCCTATACATATTTTATCAAAATACAGGTTAATAAGACATTAATATCGTGTCGATTTTTAGACTAATTGTAAACGGATTGTTACATTACATCGATATGCCCGCTATTGTAGAGGTGATCTGCATTTAAGCTAAGATACTCTTAAAATATCCGTTCTCTTCATCACTGCTCTAAAGATATAGAAAAGTGTCAATTTATTAACTGTTTTACTAAACTGACTTTCTCCTTTTGAAAATTATGTGTCCATATCAGGCAAATATCCCGTTTTGGAGCAGGGGCGCGAAATGAAATAACTGCAAGATCACTTCGCTCCTGGATATAAGGCAACATCATTTCAGGAACGAGGGTATATCCATATCCCTCGGCAACCATGGTTAAAACTGTTGTCATGGTTGATCCTGTAAATCCCGAGCTGGTTTGTGCCGAGGACAGCCGGCAGGATGAAATGACCTGGTCACGTAAACAATGACCGTCTTCAAGCAATAGCAGTTTCAAATCTTCTATATCTTTGAGTGTNATTTCTCCCGAAAAATTGTCTTTATCCTTTACCGGACAGGCGAGATAGAAGCTGTCTTCCATAACAGTCTTATAATGAATGCCTTGTCTCAGAGGATAGGGCAACGCAAAAATACCGACATCAATTTCATCGTTTTCCAACTTGTCTAAAATCTGATGGCTCAAACTCTCAGATACCGAAATATTAAGAGTTTCTGAATTGTCGACCTTTNATTTATTCTGAAAAACTCTGGGTAGAAGATAGGGAGCAATAGTTGGTATTACACCTATTCGTAAAGTCGTAATGTNGTGTTGCTCCAATTCAGATGCTTTTTGCAGGAAAATGCTTTGAGCAGCATAGATTTCTTTGGCTTCTGGTAAGAGCTTGCGGCCGTCTTCAGTCATTTGAACAACGCGGCTTGTGCGGTCAAAAAGTTTCAATTTCAGACCATCTTCCAAATCCCTGATAGAATTGCTGAGAGCGGATTGTGTGACGTTTACACTATCCGCTGCACGGTTGAATGACAAACTGTCAGAGAGGGCGATAAAATATTCAATTTGCTTCAAGGTAGGCTTAAACATAGATTTATAATATATATGAATTGCGATCCTATCAATATATTTTGCAAATTAATACTATTTGTAAAACCCATTTGCATTTAGAGCACGACTCCATCATGTTCAAACATATTAAATTACTCAATCCAAAGCACTTGAAGGAGATTATTATGCTAGGACTTGGCGATCAGATGCCTGAATTTGAAGTAACCGGAGTAAAGCCTGGTTTTATGAAACACGAAGAGAATGGTGAATCCGCGTTTGAAACATTGACGGAAAAAAGCTTTGAAGGTAAATGGAAAGTTATTTTCTTCTACCCTAAAGATTTCACATTTATTTGCCCGACTGAAATTGTTGAGTTTGCAAAGCTAAATGAAGAATTTGAAGACCGTGATACAGTGGTTCTTGGCGGAAGTACAGACAACGAATTCTGTAAGCTGGCCTGGCGCCGCGAGCACCCTGACCTTGCAAAGCTGACACAGTGGAGCTTTGCTGATACAAACGGAACTCTGGTTGATGGTCTTGGTATCCGTGAAGACACAGGCGTAGCTTATCGCGCGACTTATATCGTGGATCCTCACAATACAATTCAGCATGTTTCTGTTAACGGTTTGAATGTAGGCCGTAATCCAAAAGAAACTTTGCGTATATTGGATGCACTTCAATCAGATGAGCTTTGCCCATGTAACCGCGAGCTTGGTGGCGACGTTATCAACGTATCTGCAGAAGCCGGTAAAATCGCAGCTTAATTTATAATCAAAGAGGGCGGCTGTCTCTTCATAGATAGTCCGCCCTTTTTTTTAACTTTTTTTAAAAGGAGTATTACTTACATGACTATTAGCAATTTGAAATCCCGCGTGCCAGACTATGCCAAAGATATAAAGCTGAACCTTTCTACACTTGCGGGAGAAGAAACCCTCAATGACCAACAGAAGTGGGGTTGTTTTCTGGCCTGCGCCATGAACACAGGCAATACGGAACTGATACAAAACATCGAAGCTGAAGCTGTAGATTATTTGTCGGCAGAGGCCTATCAGGCTGCTAAATCAGCTGCAAGCGTCATGGCGATGAATAATGTTTATTATCGCTTTACACATCTGGCCGGTAATAAAGATTATCTTAACCTGCCAGCAAAACTTCGCATGAATGTGATAGGTAACCCCGGTGTAGATAAAGTAGACTTTGAACTCTGGTCACTTGCTGTATCTGCACAAAATGGCTGTGGCATGTGTATCGATGCACATGAAGCCGTGCTTGAAAAAGCAGGTATGGGTAAAGAGCAGATCCAAGCAGCTGTGCGCATAGGTGCAACAATCAATGCAGTGGCTGTTGTTCTAACGACAGAAACCGCCCTTGCAGGTGAAATGTCAAAAGCAGCTTAATACCATAAGTACGAAAGTAAAAAAGCGGCTCTAAGGCCGCTTTTTTTATGTGCTACTCTTTTTTGTTTCTGGTTTAGCTTCCTTTACCTCAGGCTTTTCCTTAACTTCATGAACATAGATTTCGCGGTGAGGATAAGGGATTTGGATGTCATTTTCTTTCAATGCATCCCACAGTGCCATATAAACTTGCCCCTTCACATTTGTGACACCTTTTTCGGCGTCTTTTATCCAGAACCGCAAAGTGAAGTCAATTGAGCTATCACCAAAATCTATAATCCAGCACACTGGTTTAGGCTCTTCAACCACACGCTCCGGTCTGGCAGCAGCCTCCGCTGCAACTTTAACAACCTTGTGCGGGTCAGAGTTGTAATGCACCCCGAATTTAACCTCAATCCGAACAAGGGTGTCGCCGTGAGACCAGTTTACAACCTGTTGTGTAATGAAGTCTTCATTGGGAATTAGGTAGGATTTATTATCGCGGGTGACAATTTCAGTATAGCGCGCTCCCATATGGTGTACCCAGCCAAATGTGCTGTCCGCTCCGGCCTGGTCTTTTATTTCAATAACGTCACCCGGGTTGATGGAGTGGTCAAGCAACAGCATTATGCCGCTGAAGAGATTGGAAACACCCTTTTGCAAACCAAAACCAATACCCAAACCCAAGGCACCAGAAAACACAGCCAGTACAGACAGGTCAACACCTGCTGCTGTTACGCCGATGAGAAGGGCGAATATTATTAATAAAACGCGGGCTATCTTGGATATAAGAACGCGCGATGCAGGCGTTAGAGAGCTGACCTGTGCCAGTCTTCGTTCAGTCAAAGTGCTTGTGAAAAGAGCGGCATAAAGAAGCGCAAAAATGAGGAATACCGCTTTTATAACAGCAAGTGCGGTGATTTCGCTTTTACCGATTGAAAACCCGATTGAGTCCAAAGCTGCGGATGTTTCGTCCAGAACACCTATAATATTTAACGCAGCCACAAACCATGCGATGAGTGCAACAGTTTGGCGCAAAAACGTGTTTTGAATGAGTTGTGCAGCAAGTCTGATCACAATCCAGGCCACGACCAAACTGGTTATAGCCGAGGCAAAATGCATATCCCAGTCATAACCGCCATTACTGTGGATCTGGATGAAAACACCCATAATAATAACAGCAACAATAGGCAAAATCAGACGAACCAGATTTTTCAGAGACTGACGTATGCGGAAATGTAACTGGCTGCGGTCAATTTTGGTGATAAGCTTTGGCGACATTTTACGACGAACCGCCCACCCGGTCAGAAAAGCCGCGGCCAGGAAAGCTATTTGTAGCCAATTTATAGGTATCATGAAGGTGTTAGAAAAATACTCAACGGCATTCTCGAGGTAGACTTCTATTTTATCCAGCATGAACATATTAATATTGCCTCAAAATCTTACGTTTTTTGAAGTATGTGGAGTGCTTCATTCGGAAGTTTGGATGTAAACTGGCTGTCCAAAGTCTCTGCCCCGCTCATCAACCTGTAAACAATTGAACCATAAATCATATCAACCGCTAAAGCTGTTTCAATGTCGGGACGGAATTCTCCTGATGCCTTCCCGTCTTCTATGAGATCAGCCAAAACCTGCTCATGTTGAAGCATAAAGCTTTCATAGAAAGTAACTAATGTTTCTTTATCGGATTGTGCTTCTGCCATAGCCTCAATCAGGATTTTTCCGTTTTTACCTTTCAAAAGGCGCATAAAACGCTCCAGCTGTTTCACCACAGCATCGGACTTAGTAGACGTGGTTGGCAAAGGGGGTGTCTTTCCGAGCTGATGTGATAATGCATCCAGAACAATGGCAACTTTATGTGGCCACCAGCGGTAAATGGTCGTTTTACCAACACCCGCTTTCTTGGCAATTCCTTCTATAGAAAGATCCTGGACAGAGCTATGCAATAACAATCTGTTTGTGGCATCCAGTATGGCGTTTTTGGAGGTCTGACTTCTGGGGCGACCTCTTTTTCTTGTCTGTTCTTCGTCTTTTTCAGCTTCGTGATATTTCAGGTTTTGCGCATTCATCTCAGATTGCCTTTATATATGTTGCGGGTATTTTGCTACGGAGCGGCCCGTATATTAAGCTGAAAGTGTAACATTTGTAAATTGATAAATGATAAATTTAAGAACAAGTTGCGATTTTTTTAAGGAGGTTTAGAGAGTATTTGAACATTAAGACTTTATGATATATTATAAGAACATTAATAAAGTCAGTTGGCATAGGTGAAAAACGAATGTGACGTTCAGGGAACATCTCGTATAACTCTGTCGTTTGATTGAATGAAGACAAAGGTAAGCAGGATATTTATGGACGTCTGGATATTATTTTCAGAAGAAATAGAAGCCCCAACAAACGAAGCCTATGAAATTAGACGCTTTCAGGCCATCGGCAAAGAGATGGGGATTAATGTAGAAGTTTTCTCACCCGAGCAGTTTGATCTGCTGGTAACAAATGAAGACAGAACCTCGGTTCTTATTGATGGCGAACCCAAATTGCTACCGGACTTCCTGCTTCCACGCACACCACCTGTTGAGAACGGATATTTTTCTCTGGCGGTTATCCGCCAGTTTGAGAGGCTAGGGGTTAAGGTTTATAACAATTCCGCTTGTATAGAAGCTGTTGCAGATAAGATGCATACACACCAAATATTGGCTGAACACGGCCTGCCCACCCCGACGACCATGTTAGCGAAATTCCCTGTGGACCTTGAGCTGATTGAAAAACAGATTGGATTTCCCGTCGTTGTAAAAACACTTCTGGGCGTTAATGGCACAGGCGTTTTCTTGATTGAAGACCATGAAGCTTTCCATGATCTGATGACACTTATTGGTGAGACAAACCCGAATATCCAACTTATTTTCCAAAAATTTGTGGCTGTCAGCAAGGGGCGTGACTTGCGTGTATTTATTGTTGACGGCAAAGTCCTTGCCTGTATGGAACGCCGCGCCAAAGAAGGCGGCTTTAAAGCGAATTTTTCACAAGGCGGATCTGTTCTTCCCTATGAATTGGATCACGCAACAGAGCAACTGGCGATTAAAACAGCGGAAGTTCTTGGCATAAAGGTTGCCGGTATTGATCTTCTGTTTAAGGAAGAGGGCGGCTTTACTATATGTGAGGCAAATACCTTCCCCGGTTTCAAAGGTCTTGAAAAGGCTTGCGAAGTCAATGTACCGGAAGCAATATTCAAAGCTATGCAAAAGCAAATGGAAGAAGAAGGAAAGCTCGTCTCCCAAATGGTTGCATCCTGATCTTCAACTAAATTTCGTAATTATCAAAAGGACAGCGATTTCTGAGCTCTCTCGCGAGTCAGACGCTGACCATTTTCGATCTCCAGAATAGATAGGGACCTGTCAATTAACCCGTCATTGCGAAATTTGAAGAATCCGTCAATTCCAGAGAAACCGGCCGGGTCAGACAGGGTATTTGATGTTAAGGCTTTATTTTCCGCCACGAGAGATAAAACCATTGCTGCAGAGTCATAGCCCAGACTGGCAACACGGGGAGGAATTTCACCATAAACTGATCTGTATTTCTGTGAGAAACGATTAACTTCGGATGGTTCCGGTCCTGCGTATATTGCGCCCCTCAAAGCGGTTTGTGATAAGGCGTTATCATCATCCCATAGACCTGTGCCCATAACGCGTGGCAAAGTTGCTCCTGACTGGCGCACTGAGTTGATAATAGATGCGGCTTCTGAGCTTCTGGAGGCAAATAAAACGGCATCGGATTTAGTGGCAGGATTTTGCTGCAGTGTCTGTAATTCGGAGGCTGCCTGTTGAGAAGATGTGTAGTTTATAATACGGGGAGACGGAAGATTGCTGTTTTGTAAAAAGCGCTGTGCGGCGGCTGTCACCAGATTACCGTATTCACCTGAAGGTGCGACTATGGCAAGCTTTCTCATGCCGTTACGTGCTGCATAGTCCAAAACACGCTCGACCTGAGCGTGTGGAAGGAAACCCATAACGAAAGTGTTTGATGAAGCGGCTGTCCAGTCTGTTGTGAAGCCGAGCACGGGACGGCTGGGGCTTGCAATCGAATTTAAGGCCTTAACTTCCTGGGCATAGAGTGGGCCCAGAATAATTGTTGCACCATCATTTATAACTGATTGGGCCGCGCTTCTTGCAGAATTCGAGCTGCCTCCGCTATCGCGCGGCAAAAGCTCGACACGGTCGGAAGGAAGGTCAAAAACCGCCAGCTGTGCTGCATTTACAAGGGATTGCCCAACAGCAGCACCGTTTCCTGAGAGGGGGGCAAGAAATCCGATTTTGACAGATGCTTCTCTGCGCACAGGTGCTGCATCTGGTTGAATTAGAACATTTTGATTATCTGCACCTGCATTGACTTGAGGATTTGTCTGGCTATTAGAGTAACGCCCCTGCCAAGGTGAGCTTTGTTGTGAGACACAGCCAGAAATGAACAATGCCAAAAAAAGGGCAAGAAAAATTTTAAGAGAATGGGTGCTGGTCATAAATGCCTGCCTCTAGTAATATTTGTTTCGAGATGACAAACCCTACACAAAAAACAAACGATACACCAGACTCTAATCAGTACTCTTTTACATTGGAAAGACGAAAGCTGGAAAGCGGTCTGTATCTTGTTTCGACACCTATAGGTCATTTAAAGGACATAACCTTGCATGCGCTGGAGGTCATTTTAAACTGCGACCATATATTTTGTGAAGACACACGCGTCACCGGTAAACTGCTTCGCGCCTACGGATTAAAGCGCCAACTGTCAGTTTATAATGACCATGCCAGCCCCGATCAAAGGGAAAAGCTTGTTAATCTAGTGCTTGAAGGGCAAAGCGTCGCACTTTTAAGCGATGCTGGTGCCCCGCTTATTTCGGATCCAGGATACAAACTTGTCCGTAATATCTGCAATCGGGGTGGCAAAGTGATGACTGTGCCGGGTGCAAGTGCTGTCATTTCGGCATTGCAATTAAGCGGTCTCCCCTCTGACAGTTTTTCCTTTTTCGGTTTTATACCGGTAAAGTCAAAAGCAAGGGATGCGTTTTTAACAGCGAAAAAGTCAAATGAGGAAACACTCGTCTTTTTCGAAACCGTTCCAAGAATTAAAAAAACGCTGGATGCGGTTAGCCGGATTTTTGGAGATCGGCAGTGTGCTGTCGCGCGGGAGCTGACCAAGAAATTTGAAACAATATACAGGGGAACAGCCAAAGATATTTTACAGGCCATGGAAAAAGATACCGTAAAAGGCGAGATAGTTTTTTTGATTGGCGGATGTCCTGAGGGGGAACAGGGGCCGGGGAATATGGATGATTTGTTGAGAAGTTATATGGCGGATATGTCTTTGAAAGATGCCGTTGAAGAAGTATCCAAAATTTTATCCTTGCCCAAAAAACAGGTTTACAGCAGAGCACTGGAACTTAAAGAGTGAGAAAATCGTCTTATAGGACAGGTTTGTTGGCTGAGGCACTTGCTAAATGGTTTCTAAGGGCTAAAGGATACCGTATTTTGGCACAGCGTTATAAAGTCAGGGGTGGTGAAATAGATATTATTGCAAGCCGCGGGAAGGTTTTGGCTTTTGTTGAAGTAAAAGCAAGGGCATCAAAAGAATTGGCAGCCTATGCCATAACAGAAAAAGGGAAAAAGAGAATGACCACAGCAGTAAAAACATGGTTGATGAAACATCCGGAAGAGGCAAGAAAGGTGATTAGATATGACGCGATGCTCATAAAACTACCTTTTTTTGTAAAGCATCTGGACAATGCGTGGATGGATTAACATACTGGTATTAGACGCAAGCAAACGATTCTAACCAGTTTATTCTTACTATGACTTTTCCCAATATTGGTCTCGCACCACTTAAAGCTTTATTCCTATTTCTTGCCCTCTCTTTAGTTTCCGGCTGTACCGGTATCGGTATGGCGACCGGAGCAGGGGCTGGTGTTGGTATGGCAGCAGCTCAGGAAGGCGGTATTCCCGCCGCTGTCACCGACCTTAAAATCCAGACGGAAATCAACAGCCTGTGGTTTCAACATGATGTCGAGATATTCAGAAAACTTGATTTGACAGTTAAGCAGGGCAGGGTTCTGGTCACCGGTGTTGTTCAGGATCCCGAGGCGCGTGTTGAGGCGATCCGTATGGCTTGGCAACCCAGAGGCGTCAAGCAGGTTATTAATGAAATCCGTGTGGCGGAAAGCGATGGTCTGCCAGGCTTTGCCCGCGACAGCTGGATAACAGCACAATTACGGGCGAAGTTGGTTTTTGCAAAGGAAGTGCAATCTATCAATTACACGATTGATACTGTGCAGGGCGTTGTTTACCTGATGGGGGTTGCGCAAAATCAGGATGAGCTTAACCGTGCAATCGATATTGCGCGAACCATATCAGGTGTGAAGCAGGTGGTGAGCTATGTTAAATTTGCAGGCCAGCCTTTGACCGAGGAAGAGCTTGAGGCAAGACGCGAAGCTTCTATGACCACAACTATGGTAGAAGAAAGTGATACAACGACAACGACTGTATATGAAGCCCCTGTGCAGGATGCTGGCGTATCTAGAGAATGGCCAAGTGAAACTGTTCGGGCTGTTCCCATGGATGAAAGCCAGTATATATATACACCAAATGGCGGCAGTAATAACGGGCGGCCTTCTGTTCAATCTGAACCACTTCAGTAAGAAAATTTTATGACATCTTTGTCGAACACAGCCATTACAGAACAATTAAAAGCCATCGGTGCAGGGCAAGATACCGGGTATTCTGCCGCGGAGCAGAGTATTATGATTGCGTCCCTTAATCATCCTGGTCGTGGAATCGAACGCTATAAGGTTCACCTTCATAATATGTCGGACAAGGCAGGCGGGCGGTTTAACCAGCTTCTGGAGGCCGGGGCGCAAGATTCTGCAGAAACCCGCCTTGCTGCACTCAAACATGTGATCTGGGACGATGAGGGATATCATGGAGACATGGAAACTTATGATGATTTGCAAAATTCCGACCTGATTGATGTTATAGAGCGTAGGAAGGGGCTTCCGGTTGCGCTCGCACTTCTGTTTATGCATGTAGCACAGGAAAATGATTGGGATGTCAGGCCGCTGAATTTTCCGGGGCATGTTTATATGCGAATAGATTTTGAGGGCAACAGACTTATTTTTGACCCCTTTGATAAATGTAAGCTTGTCGAGGCGCATGATTTGCGGGCTGCATTAAAAAAACTGGCCGGGGAACAAGCAGAGTTGTCAGCGTCATTTTATGAACCGATGAGTGATAAGGATACGGTTTTACGCCTTCAGAATAACAGGAAGTCACGCCAGATTATGGCAGAAGATTATCAGGCGGCTCTCGATACAATCAGGGTTATGGCTTTTTTGGCGCCGAAAGAGGAGCGTCTTGCCTTTGAAACTGCGGTTATGTATGCGCGCTTAGGTAATAAAGGCGAGGCTGTAAAAACTCTAACGGAGTATCTGGAGAGAACAACATCTCCGCAAGACAGGCAGGATGCGATATTATTATTGCACGAGCTTGAGAAGGATTCATGAAACATTCCCTTATAAATTTTATGTATTCATGAAGAAGTTTTTGCGGTGACATCTTGTAATTTCCTACATTCCATCTATGTTTGTTACTGGCTCGATTCAAATATAAAGCCGAAAAAAACATAATAAATAATTTTACTTTTGGAGTACTTAAAAATGCCTTTTCGTTTTTTCCTTATGATAGCTGCGGTTCTTCTTGTTACTGCATGTAGCGGTGATGGTGAAGAAGACATGATGGTGACATCACAAACAGATACAACTACTACTATGCCAGGTGACTATGATGACGGAACTTCCGTTAGCGGAGTAACCGGTACAGCCGTTCCTGGGACACAACAAGACTTGGTTGAAAATGTTGGTGACCGTGTATTCTTCGGTTACGATAGCTCAGACCTTACAGGTGAAGCACGTTCAACTCTTGACCGTCAGGCTTCATGGATGCAGCAATATCCTAACCTTTCAATTACAATTGAAGGTCACGCTGATGAACGCGGTACTCGTGAATACAACCTGGCACTTGGTGAGCGTCGTGCAAATGCTGTTAGAAACTATTTGATCGCACTGGGTGTTCCTGCTTCAAACGTGTCAGTAATCTCATATGGTAAAGAGCGTCCGGTTGTGTTTGGTTCAGATACTCAGAGCTGGGCTCAAAACAGACGCGCAGTAACAGTCGTTAACTAAGTCTCGTGAAACTTATTTCCGAAAATATAAAGCTTGCGAAAACTCCCATATTAATGGGGGTTTTTGCCGCATCTCTTGCGCTTTCATTTCCTGTTCAGGCGCAAAGTGATGTGAGTAATCGTCTGAACAGGATTGAGCGTGAAATTGATACGCTTTCCAGAACAATATATAAGGGCGAAACGCCGCCTGCCGGATCATTGGCCGGTATGATGGATTCAAGATACCAGGCCAACATCGAGGTTCGTTTAAACTCTATTGAAGAGCAAATGCGTAATTTAACCGGACAAGTTGAAGAAGCCACTTATAAGGCAGAGCAAAATGAAGCTACGCTCAAGAGGCAAATTAATGACATGGAAATGCGCCTCAATGCGCTGGAAGGAAATAATGCACTTCCAACCAACGCCGATAGCGGCTCCTCGGTGATGATTAACGCGGATGCAACGCCAAACGATTTATCACAAACTAATTTACCGCAACCTTCAGATGATACTTATTATGACTCCGATGGTTCAGCATCTGTAGATACATCTGCGCCGACAGCAGCAGCCAATAATGTCAGTGTTGCTTCAGCAAGTGCGGATGCGACAACATCATATGAAAGCGCTTACAGCCAACTCAAGGCCGGCAATAATGCCGCCGCGCAACAGGCTTTCCAAAATTTTCTGCTAGCCTATCCTGATGACCAGTTGGCGCCTAATGCCAGATATTGGCTCGGTGAAACATATTACGTTCAAAATAATTATGAAGATGCAGCGAAAGCGTTCGCTGAGGCTTATAAGAAAAGCCCCAAGGGACCAAAAGCCGCAGTCAATCTCTTGAAGCTTGGCTTATCTCTTAGTGGAATGGGCCGAAACGATGATGCTTGTGTTGCTCTCCAACAGCTTGAAAAAGAATTCGGGCCAACACGTTCAGCACTGGTCAGACGTGGAGAGCAGGAGCGCGAAAAGCTGTCCTGTAGTTAAGTTTCAGTGTCTCAAAGTTTGCTTCACTCATCTATCGCTGATTTCTTTGAGCTTTATATTCCGGAATCTTCCAGTGTGAGGAATATTGCAATAGCAGTATCTGGCGGTGCAGACAGTCTGGCTCTTGCGCATCTCCTTAATCAGAAAATCTCATCAGATCTTAGGCATGTTAAGCTACATGTTTTAACAGTAGATCATGGCCTTCGACCAGAGGCGTCAGGTGAAGCTGAACATGTGGGGAATATAGTTTCTTCATGGGAAAATGCCACTCACCAAATTTTGAAATGGGATGGGCGGAGTGCAGAGACAGGAATACAGGAAAAGGCGCGCAATGCAAGATATGATTTAATGCGAGAGTATTGCGAACAGCATGGCATAAAGCATTTGTTTTTAGGCCATCATGGCGGCGATCAGTTTGAAACTTTCTTCATACGCCTTAGTGCGGGAAGCGGTCCTGAAGGGCTTGGTTGTATGTCTCCTGTAAGTGATCTGAACGGCCTTAGTTTGTGTCGTCCCCTTTTATATCGGTCTCATGAAGATTTAATCTCCAATTGCCAAAAAGAAAATATTGTCTGGTGTGAAGATCCAAGTAATGGAGATGATAAATATGAACGTGTTCGGTATAGAAAGGCATATGATGTGCTGAGTTCGGAAGGGTTAACCTATAAGCGCCTTAACAAAACCCTTGAGCGTGTAAGACAAATGGCAGAATCTGCAAATGTTTTTTCAAATGAAAAATATGATGACATTACTATAAAAAAAGAAACGGATCGTATCCTTTTTGATTTAAAATCTTTCAAATCTCTTCCATTCGATACGGCCTGCAGAATTATCAGGAAAGCGATAGAAGAAATTGCAACTGATGGCGGATATGGACCAAGGACAGAAAAAACTGAAATACTTACGAAAGAGCTTTTAGCGGACAAGGATTTTAGAAAACGCACTTTAGGAAAGTGTATTTTTGAAATCCTTGATGATGGAGAAAAATTCTCTGTCTCAAAAGAATGAGAAGAGAAAAGCTTCTAAAAACCAATTATTACCATTGCCATGTTTACATCATCGGCACATATAATTAAGGTACTAAGCTTATAAACCTAAATATTTAAAGTGGATTAGATTACGTGAACGGATTCGGCAGGAATATTCTTTTTTGGATTGCCATACTTTTAACTTTGGCATTTCTATTTAATATCTTTAATACGGCTCAGCAAAAGACAGCCGGAAAAGGTGACTCTATAGCTTACAGTGATTTCATGCAGGCAGTTCAGGACGGTTCTGTTGCTGAAATTACGATAAAAGGTCAACAAATAAGAGGACAATACGCGCAATCCGGTGATAATTTCACAACGCTTGTCCCTGAAAATGAGAATGTTGTTGAACGTATAGACGACGCGCCTGTTCGCATTAATGCCGAAGAGACAAATGATGGTGAAATGTCGCTATTCGGGATTCTTGTTTCATGGTTTCCCATGCTTTTGCTTATTGGTGTCTGGATATTTTTCATGCGCCAAATGCAGGGGAAGAGCGGTGGTGGCGCGATGGGCTTTGGAAAATCCCGTGCGCGCATGCTGACCGAAGATAAAAACAAGATTACTTTTGAAGATGTGGCCGGTGTTGAGGAAGCCAAGCAGGAGCTTACAGAGGTTGTTGATTTCTTGAAAGATCCGCAAAAATTCCAACGTCTTGGCGGTAAAATTCCAAAAGGTGCGCTTCTTGTCGGACCTCCCGGAACAGGTAAAACCTTAATTGCTAAGGCCGTTGCCGGAGAAGCAAACGTGCCATTCTTCACAATTTCCGGTTCTGACTTTGTTGAAATGTTTGTTGGTGTTGGTGCATCTCGTGTCCGCGATATGTTCGAGCAGGCCAAGAAAAATGCGCCTTGTATCATTTTCATTGACGAGATTGATGCAGTTGGTCGCCATCGTGGTGCTGGTCTTGGTGGAGGAAATGATGAGCGTGAACAGACTTTGAACCAGCTTTTGGTTGAGATGGACGGTTTTGAAGCCAATGAAGGAATTATCATTGTCGCAGCAACGAACCGTCCCGACGTTCTTGATCCGGCACTTCTTCGCCCGGGCCGTTTTGACCGTCAGGTTGTTATACCTAACCCGGATGTAAACGGTCGCGAAGCGATTCTGGAAGTTCATATGAAGAAAGTGCCACTTGCTAAACGTGTTGAGGCACGCGTCATTGCCCGTGGGACACCAGGTTTTTCAGGTGCGGATTTAGCCAACCTTGTTAACGAGGCTGCTCTTCTTGCTGCGCGCCGTAATAAGCGTGTTGTCGGTATGGAAGAGTTCGAAGAGGCAAAAGATAAAGTCATGATGGGGGCAGAGCGCCGCTCTATGGCGATGACGGATGAAGAGAAGAAGCTAACGGCCTATCATGAAGCAGGACATGCAATTGTTGCTCTTAACGAAGAACATTCTGATCCCATCCACAAGGCCACTATTGTGCCGCGCGGACGCGCGCTGGGTATGGTCATGCGTCTACCAGAGGGTGACCGGATTTCAGTTTCGAAAGCGAAACTGGAGGCGGATTTGTCTGTTGCAATGGGTGGACGTATCGCAGAAGAATTGATCTTTGGTGCGGATGCTGTAACAACTGGTGCATCCAGCGATATAAAAATGGCAACCGATATGGCACGCCGTATGGTTACAGAATGGGGGATGAGCGGTAAACTTGGCCCTCTCCGCTATGCCGCTGATCAGGAGGAGGTCTTCCTTGGCCACTCTGTGACACAGTCCAAAAACATGTCCGATAAGACTGCAGACATTGTTGACTCTGAAATTCGCCGTATTGTTGATGAGGCCTATACCCGTGCGACTAAAATCATTAAGGACAAGATGGATGATCTTCATAAGCTATCTCAAGCATTGCTGGAGTACGAAATGCTGACCGGAGATGAGATTAAGGCGCTATTAAAAGGTGAACCTATCTTACGTGAAGACTACACAGATAAAAAATCTTCTCGTCCTTCAGTGCCATCAGCAGGCGGCCTTGATATAGGACCAAATCCCAATGGACCTGATGTCGGGCATGACAGTTGATAATTTAGAGCTTTTACTTGGATTATAAGCAAAATTTGCTTAAAAGAGTGTCATCATGACTCGTAAATATTTCGGAACCGATGGAATTCGCGGAACGGCTAACCAGTTCCCTATGACGGCTGATATGGCACTGAAAGTGGCCATGGCAACTGCTATTGTCTTAAAAGATCAAAATCCTAATGGCGGGCAAAATCGTGTAATTATCGGGAAAGACACACGCCTCTCCTGCTATATGCTCGAGCAAGCGATGGCATCGGGTTTCGCCGCTATGGGCATGGAAACAATTTTACTCGGCCCTATACCTACTCCGGCTGTGGCAATACTCACTAAATCTCTGCGTGCTGATATCGGTGTGATGATTTCGGCCTCACATAATCCATTTCAGGATAATGGCATAAAGATATTCGACCATGATGGATTTAAACTGCCAGATGAAACAGAGCTGGAAATTGAAAAATGGATGGACAGCGACGACCTTTATGACCGTTTGCCATCTTCTGAAAAGCTGGGACACGCTAAACGGCTTGAAGATGCAACAGGCCGCTATGTTGAATATTTAAAAAGTATTTTTCCACGTGGTAAAAGTCTGCAAGGGCTAAAAGTGGTTGTTGATTGCGCGCATGGTGCGGCTTACAAAGCTGGCCCACAGGTTCTCTGGGAACTTGAGGCGGATGTTACCTCGATAGGTATTAAGCCGAATGGTAGAAACATTAATGACGGAGTTGGGGCAACGGCAACGGACCGCCTTCAAAAGGAAGTGGTAGAACAAAACGCTGATATCGGTATTGCACTGGATGGGGATGCTGACCGTCTGATTGTCGTTGATGAAAAAGGTAATCGCATAGATGGTGACCAGGTGATGGCGGTGCTTGCTCATAAAGCTAAGGCGGATGGCTGGCTTCGTGGTGACGGTGTTGTTGCAACTGTCATGTCAAACCTGGGCTTTGAGCGTTATCTGGAAAGCGAGGGGTTAAAGCTTGAACGTACTCCTGTTGGCGACAGATATGTGGTTGAGGCCATGCGTGAGAAGGGTTTCAATCTTGGCGGCGAACAGTCTGGCCATACCGTTTTATCTGATTTTACAACCACTGGTGACGGATTGATGGTTGCGCTTCATATCTTGGCTATTCTTAATGAAAGTGACCAGCCTGCAAGTGTAGCTCTGAAAAAATTTGACCCTCTACCGCAAATATTAAAAAATGTTCGCTTCAAAGCTGGCAAGCCTTTGGAAAAAGCGGAGGTGGGGCAAGCGATATCGCGGGCGGAAGAATTTTTAAACGGTAAAGGACGTGTTCTTGTACGGGCATCGGGGACTGAGCCGGTCATACGCGTTATGGCAGAAGGCGACGACGTTGATATGGTCGAAAAAACAGTAAATGATTTATGTGAGGCAATAGAGAAGGCAGCATCATGACAAATGTAACGGTTATAGGATCCCAATGGGGTGATGAAGGTAAAGGTAAGATTGTAGACTGGCTTTCATCAAGAGCAGATACAGTTGTCCGGTTTCAAGGTGGACATAATGCGGGCCACACACTTGTTATTGATGGTACGGAATATAAATTGTCACTCCTGCCATCAGGAATTGTCAGAAAAGGTAAAATGTCAGTCATTGGTAACGGTGTTGTGGTTGACCCGAATGCTTTGCTGGACGAAATCGAGCGTGTGGCTAAAAAAGGCGTAGAAATCAGCCCTGAGAATTTGAAGCTGGCCGATAATGCCCATCTTATTTTACCTGTTCATCAAGCCGTAGATAAAGCTTTTGAAGCTGCGCGCGGAAAAAGCTCCATTGGTACAACAGGCCGCGGTATTGGCCCGACATATGAAGATAAAGTCGCGCGGCGCGGCATTCGCGTATGTGACTTGCGCGATAAGGATTTGCTTAAGGAAAAAGTTGAACGCTTGATGGTTCACCATAATGCACTTCTGAAAGGGCTAGGTGCTGAGGAGATAACCCCTGAAAGCGTAATGGAAGGTCTAAACAAAATCAGCGATAAGATTTTGTCCTTTGCCTGCCCTGTGTGGAAAATTTTGGATGAGGCAAAAACAAAAGGTCAACGTATCCTCTTTGAAGGAGCGCAAGGCTTTATGCTGGACGTTGATCACGGAACCTATCCTTTTGTAACATCTTCTAATACCGTCGCCGCACAAGCCGCAACAGGCGCAGGGGTAGGCCCAAAAACAGCAGGATACGTACTTGGAATTACGAAGGCTTACACCACACGAGTAGGATCGGGCCCATTTCCGACAGGATTCTGGAGGTCCAGGGAAATTCCGCGGAGGTTTGGGTTCTGTACGGGATTACCGTTTCCTTGAACCGTTTGGAGCACTTACCATAGTCAAAAAATCTCGAACCCCTGGCTACGGACTATTTGGTGGCC
>NZNU01000056.1 GCA_002695035.1 Micavibrio sp.
GCGGGGATATCGAATTTGAAGATTTTGATAACGGCGTTTTATATTTGCGTATGCGCGGTGCTTGCGCCGGGTGTCCAAGTTCTTCAATGACGCTTAAAGCCGGTATCGAAAATATGATGAAACATTACGTGCCTGAAGTTATGGAAGTTCGTGCAGCAGATGCGCTTTAGTTTAACAAGGAAATTATAAATGACAAAAACCCCAACCACCCCTTTAAACCAAACAGCTTTTGAACAGCTTTTTACTGACGCTCGTACTTATAATGCCTGGTCGGATAGAACTGTTTTAGATGAACAGCTTAAAAACCTGTACGACTACGTTAAATATGGGCCGACAAGTGCCAATTGCTGTCCTGCACGTTTTATTTTTGTAAGGTCTGATGAGGCAAAAGAAAAATTAAAGCCTGCGCTAGATGGCAGTAATGTAGAAAAAACCATGTCTGCCCCCGCAACGGTTATAATTGCGATGGATAACGAATTTTATGAAGAATTGCCAAAGCTTTTCCCGCATGCTGATGCCAAAAGCTGGTTTGATAGTGACGAGGAAAAAGCAAAGGATGCGGCTTTTAGAAATTCGACGCTTCAGGGCGGTTATCTGATTATGGCGGCTCGCGCCCTCGGCCTTGATTGCGGGCCTATGTCAGGCTTTGACAAGGATAAGGTCAAAGACGCCTTTTTTCCGGATAAGAACTGGACTGCAAATTTCCTTTGCAACCTCGGATATGGAACGGAAGAAAACCTCTTTCCTCGCTCCCCGCGCCTGAAATTTGATGAGGCCTGTGAAATCGTTTAGCCGCGTTTTCGAGATGTTTCATGTCTGAGCAACCGACCATACTCGCGATTGATACGACGTTGGAGGCTTGCAGCGCAGGTCTTTTAATCAATGGAAAGAAAATAACGGCCAGTGAGCCAATGGCACGCGGCCAGACCGAACGGTTGGTGCCTATGGTACAGGAGTTGTGCGCAGAAAAGAATGTTGCACTTGGCGATTTAGATGCGCTCGCTGTAACACTAGGTCCGGGAAGTTTTACTGGTGTGCGTGTCGGTTTGGCCGCAGCGCAAGGCATCGCTTTTGCACTTTCTATTCCTTTATACGGTTATTCCACTTTAGAAGCTATATCAAAGACTGTTAAGGAAAGGCCACTGACCGTCGCTGTGGACACCAAAAGGGGAGAGGTTTTTACTCAGGATTTTGCAGCGGATGGGAGCGCTGGCTCCGCACAGATTACCAATAAGGATGACTTTGCCAAGCACCGTCATAAAGTTTTGCTAACCAATGCTGTGGAATTTGACGGGAAGAAAATCACGGCAGAATCTGTATTAAATGCTTTGCTGGATATGGCGGAAGCGGATCTAAAAGGCAAAAAACAAATATCAGTCAATGATCTTGAGCCGATTTATCTACGGGAAGCCGAGGTTTCAAAAAGCAAAATTAACTACCGCGAAATCAAGACTTAGTTAACCCCTGAGCCAGTTCTTGAGCGCGTTTTATGGCGGCCTTTACGGCGTCCAGATATATGCGGGGAAGCTCGCTATTAAAAAGCGAATCTATCGCTGCTTCAGTTGTTCCGCCGGGACTTGTTACCTGCCGCCTGTAATCGGCTGCGGAAATATTCTTATGTTCTTTTAAAAGCTGACCTGCACCCGTCAGGGTTTGTCGTGCAAGCTTTTCTGCTGTTTTCTCAGGCAGGCCTGCATTTACCCCTGCCGATGTCAAAGCCTCAACTGTTAAGAAAAAATAGGCCGGCCCGCTTCCGGCGAGGGCGGTGGCGGCATCCATCTGTGCTTCGCTTTCGAGCCAGATAAGTTCGCCCGTATTTTTAAACAAACGCGATGCTATATCTTTATGGCGTGCGTTAATGTGAGAATTGGCAAAACCCGTTGAAATACCTTCTCCTACCGAGACTGGTAGGTTTGGCATGATGCGAATTACAGGCAGATTTGGATTACCTAAATAGCTTGCGATATGATCGGATTTTGTGCCGGCCATGATTGATAAGATAAGTGTATGACTATCCAGAAGATGACTGACGGTACTTCCGACTTCCGACAATTTTTGGGGTTTTACGGCCAGTACAACGCAATCAAAAGTCTGATTAATTTGATCAGGGCTTTGATAATATTGGTGGATATGGGGTTTCAAATGCGGTGATGGTGATGTCGGTTTTAACACTGAAATGTCAAAGTCATGACTATCAATGGCGCTCACGATGGAGCCTCCCATATTGCCACAGCCTATAAATAAAATTTTAGCTTTGGACATATTTTTTAGTGTGCTTAGCAGCGACCTGCGGTCTCTGCCAATGCGAGGGACATTTTCTCAGGAATATGGGCAGGCTCGCTCATAAGGCTGAACAAATCATAAAGCCTTTCCGATTCTTGTAGGCTATAGCAGATAAGTTCTTTCATTTGAGCAGCACTGTCAGCAGGAGCCCCACCAAAATACAAGCTTGTATAGCGGTAGCAAGGTGTATAACTGCTTCGATCGCTTTCTTTGACCATGTCAAAATGACCAAGCCAGAGTTTGGAATTCACATCGCTCAGCAATTTATAGCTGTTGCCGATGTCGTCCGCATCAACTTCAATGTCCAGCTCACAGCAGAATTGAAGAGATTTTGTCATCTCGTCCCAGATGAACAACAATCTGTATGTTCCGCGGTCGCCTGCAACTTTAAAATAAAGCTGTTCTTCAGACAGGCGGTCAAAGCTCCAGTCCTTTGCGTAAAGGACGTCTTCAATACTTTCTAATGGATTATGGCAGTGTTCGTTTAACATTATTTCTTTGTCGTCTTTTTCGTATCTGTTTTTTTCTTAGAGTCAGCTTTTTTCGTAGCTGTCTTTTTTGCAGCAGCCTTCTTTGGCTTAGCTGTAGTCGTTTTAGACTTGGCTTTTGTTGCCTTTGTTCCAGCCTTTTTAGCCGGAGCCTTGGCGGAAAGTTCGGCCTCTAATTTTTTGACGCGGGCTTCCAGCCTTTCAAATTCATCACGCGGGATCAGGTCAAGTCTCTCAGCCATCATATCCACGCGCTCTTTAATATCGTTTTGCAGATCTTCCCTGAAATTGTTAAAAAGTCCCATTGTTCCGCCAGCCATACGGGCAAGATCGTCCATAAATTTGGAATTCTTCTTAAACATAAAATTTCGCTTTTTTTGTAAAAATATACCGTTAAAACCTGCTTTCTAACTAACACCCCTTTTCAGGAGTCGCCAAGATATTTGGCAGATATTCCGAATTTGCGTGTGGATAGAATCTGGAACTGTCATAACTTCCGGACTTGGCTTTAAATTCGAAAAACGGTATGAGATACTAGGGCAGAAAAAGCAAAAGGATTTTTTATGATTATTGTGACCGGAGGGGCCGGATTTATAGGGTCTAACCTTGTTGCCGAACTAGAGAAAAGAGGCGCAGGGGACATCGTTGTTTGCGACTGGCTAGGAGATGAAGACAAGTGGCGAAATATTTCGAAACGCGGGCTAAGAGACATCGTAAAACCTGAAAACCTCGCGGATTATCTGGAAAAGCATAAAAGTGAGGTCGAATGCATTTTCCATATGGGTGCGATATCCTCAACAACAGAACGCGATGCCGACCTTATCATCGAAAATAATTTTACCCTGAGCCGCTTGTTATGGGCCTGGTGTGCGGAAAACAATGTTCGTTTTATTTACGCTTCATCAGCCGCGACTTATGGTGATGGTAGCAAGGGGTTTAATGATGACGATACGGAAGAAAAATTGTCCTCGCTTCAGCCGTTAAACCCTTATGGCTGGTCAAAGCACTTATTTGATCGCCGTGTGTCCAGAATAGTATCAGGGGAGAGCAAAAGCTCTGATGGTGTTCCGCCGCAATGGGCAGGACTAAAATTCTTTAATGTGTATGGCCCTAATGAATATCATAAGAACGACCAGATGAGCGTTATTTGCAAACTTTATCCGCAAGTGACCGCGGGTGCTGCAGCAAAACTTTTCAAATCCCCTCATCCGGATTATGAGGATGGAGGGCAGCTCCGTGATTTTGTCTATGTTAGAGATTGTGTGGATGTTATGTGCTGGCTCTATGATAATCCAAACGTGTCAGGATTGTTTAATGTCGGAACAGGAAAAGCACGCAGCTTTAAGGATTTGGCGCTTGCTACGTTTACAGCAGCGGACAAGGAGCCAAAAATCAATTATATTGATATGCCTCAAGCCTTGCAGGGTAAGTACCAGTATTTCACAGAGGCAAATATGGATAAACTGCGCGAGGCGGGATACAGTCGGGACTTCACGTCTTTAGAAGAAGGCGTTCGGGATTATGTTCAAAATTATATGTCGCAAGACGACCCTTACAGATAGAAAGCATTAAAGCATGGCTCTTTCATTTCCTGATATCGATCCGGTTGCAGTATCAATCGGTCCTGTGCAAATTCATTGGTACGCGCTTGCCTATCTTTTTGGGTTTTTATTTGCATGGGGCTATGCAAGATATTTAACGACGCTTTATCCTGTGGGTGTCAGACCAAATAAGGAAGACATAGATGATTATATCAGCTGGGGAATATTAGGTGTGCTTCTTGGCGGCAGGCTGGGCTATGTCCTGTTCTATAATTTTGAATATTATATAGATAATCCGGGCCATATTCTGCGTTTATGGGAAGGTGGCATGTCATTTCATGGCGGGACCATAGGTTTGGTTGCCTCAATTATTATCTACTCACTTGTCAAAAAGTTTAATATGTTCCGCTTGGCAGATATTGCGTCTTGTGCCGCACCTATCGGGTTTTTGCTGGGTCGCTTCGCTAATTTTATAAATGGCGAACTTTATGGGCGAACAACCGATGTTGCGTGGGGCGTTGTTTTCCCGCGAGGTGGTGATGAGCCAAGGCATCCAAGTCAGATATATGAGGGTTTGAGCGAGGGGCTACTTCTCTTCATTATTCTTTTTGCCATGTCGCGTTCCGAGAAGATACGGCAAAAGCCAGGATTAATATCTGTTGTATTCTTGTGTGGATACGCGACGTTTCGATTTTTAATAGAATATGTACGTGAACCTGACAGCCAGCTTGGCTTTATCGCCCTAAACCTTTCTATGGGACAAATTCTCTCGGCTGCGATGTTTGGGTCAGGCTTATTTCTGTTATATTTAGTCAAGAGTGGAAGGACCCAAAATCGTTAGATTTAATTTATGACGAAAATACAGAAATTACTGGTCAAGAAAATTAAAGAAAACGGCCCTATGGATATGGGAAGTTACATGGAGCTGTGTCTGACGCATCCGAAATACGGATATTATAAAACCCGTGATCCTCTTGGAGAGCAGGGGGATTTTATAACGTCCCCCGAAATATCACAAATATTTGGGGAATTAGTCGGGGCGTTTTTTGCTGATTTATGGATTAAGGCGGGTCAGCCTGACAAAGTTTATTTATTGGAATGCGGGCCTGGGCGGGGCACATTGCTGCAGGATTTTCTCAGAGGCACAAAGCATGTGCCCGGTTTCCATGATGCTTTGGATATAATTCTATGGGAAACCAATCCGGTTCTTATAAAAAAACAAAAAAACCTGCTGGAAGATTATCCGGTCAGATGGGTAGAAAATCTGGCTGATATGGGGCTAGAAAAAGACGGGCCGCTTTTTTTTCTAGCCAATGAGTTTTTTGATGCCCTTCCTGTGCGGCAATATAAAAAAATAGATGGTGAATGGTTTGAAAACTGTGTCAGTCTGGATGAGGACGATAACCTTGTTCAAACCCTCATAAGCTCCGGCCGTCAGGACGACATGCCTGCAGGTCTTTCAGATGGAGCAATATGTGAAAAATCTCCGATACGTACTCGACTTGCGGAAAAACTCTTTAAAATCCTTAATCTGCAAGGCGGGGCAGGCCTTATTATAGATTATGGTTATGAGACGGGCTGTGGTGACACCTTGCAAGCCGTTCAAGGCCATAAATTCGTGGATATATTGCATGAACCGGGAGAGGCCGATTTAACAGCGCATGTAAACTTCAGACGCCTCATTCAATTGGCAAATTCTGTAGAGCTTCAAACGCATGGCTGTGTTAGTCAGGGAGCTTTTCTAAAAAGACTGGGACTGCATGAGCGCGCCGCCAGTTTGAAAAAGGCCGCAAGCGAAACACAAAAAATACAGATTGGACATACTGTTGAGCGGCTTTCCGCAGATGAACAAATGGGGCGACTTTTCAAAGTGCTTTGTGTAACTGCCGAATATAATGAGAGGCTTTTAAAGCCGGAGGGGTTTCGCTAATGCTTAGCATCTATACAGTTCCCAATCTGGATAGCCCAAAAATAAGGCATGGTTTTTACGGGCGAACAGGCGGCGCCAGCACCGGAATATATCAAAGCCTGAATTGTGGATTATGTTCATCGGATAAAACGGAAAATGTTTTGGAAAATTTGAACAGGGTAAAGGTGTCGCTTGGAGCAAATAAAATTCTGACTCTTAGTCAATGCCACAGCAACAACGCCATTATAGTGAAAGACGGAAGCGAAGACAGGCGTAAAGCAGACGCAATGGTTACAGATAAGGCGGGGATAGCATTGGGCGCACTTTCCGCAGATTGTGGTCCCATTTTATTTACGGGGCAAAAAGATAGTGGTCGTCCTGTTGTAGCGGCAACGCATGCGGGGTGGAAGGGGGCGTTTGGCGGTATACTTGAAAGCACAATACAGCAGATGCTTAGCCTTGGTGCAGCGCAGGAAAGTATTAAAGCCGCGATCGGTCCGTGTATTGCTCAGAAATCCTATGAAGTGGATATCGGGTTTGAAACAGATTTCCTGGAAGAAGATGAGGCGTCCGAGATGTTTTTCAAAAGCGGGAAAACAGGTAAACTCCATTTTGATCTACCGGGTTATATAGCCTTTCGTCTTGGCAGGTCGGGGCTTTCCAGCATTCACATATCTGGCATTGATACTTATGTTGAGAAAGAAAACTATTTCAGCTACAGGCGCAGTTGCCACAAGGGTGAAAACGGATATGGAAGGCAGATATCCACAATTGTGATTTCGACTGATTCTAATGATTGATTTTTGTAGTCAAATTCTTATAGTCCAAACATACACTGATATTATAAACACCGACAAAAGGCTGTATCCATGAAACTGATTGCCGGGAATTCCAACAGGGCTTTGGCAGAGGCTATCTCATCATATCTCAATACACCCCTTGCAAACGCATCGATTAGGCGTTTTTCGGATATGGAGGTTTTTGCAGAGATACTTGAAAATGTCCGAGGAGAAGATGTTTTCCTGATCCAGTCCACCTCATTCCCTACAAACGACAATCTTATGGAGCTTCTGGTCACGATTGACGCTTTGAGGCGAGGATCGGCACGTCGCATTACGGCCGTTATCCCTTATTTTGGCTATGCGCGGCAAGACAGGAAGACGGGTCCAAGAACACCTATTTCGGCAAAACTGGTTGCCAACCTCATTACAACTGCCGGTGCCAACCGCGTTTTAACGATGGAGCTTCATGCCGGACAAATTCAGGGATTTTTTGATGTCCCGACAGACAACCTTATAGTAGGGCCTGTCTTCACGCCTGAGTTCCAGAAACGTTTTGAAGGCGAAAGCCTTGTTATGGTCTCTCCGGACGTTGGTGGTGTTGTGCGAGCCCGGGCAATGGCCAAAAAGGTTAATGCTGATCTTGCCATTATTGATAAGCGCCGCGAAAAAGCCGGGGTATCCGAGGTTATGAACATTATAGGTGATGTGAAGGGGCGCGTCTGTGTTCTTGTCGATGATATCGTCGATAGCGGGGGGACATTGTGTAACGCCGCGCAAGCCTTGATGGATAAAGGGGCCAAGGAAGTCCACGCATATGTTGTGCATGGTGTTCTTTCAGGTGGCGCGGTCGCTCGTGTTACGGCATCTCCGATGAAATCCCTTGTCATTACCGATTCTATTGCAGCGACCGAGGCTGTGCGCGTAGCCCATAATATTGAACAGCTTTCTGTTGCACCTTTGCTGGGTGAGGCCATCCGCCGTATCGCCGAAGATCGGTCAGTTTCTGCGATCCTGGATTAAACCAAAAATTTCCTTTTGCATATTGCATAATTTTCTGTTTATTTTATTCATAAATAAGCAGCCATTAGAGCTGTAACGAAATAACAGGGAAAAAATAGTGCAAAAAATCAGACAGAAACTAGCAGCAGTAGGAGCAATGCTTGCAGCCACAGCCATGGCATTCAACGCAAGCGCTTCGGCAGATACTACGGAAACCCAAATACAATCTGATATGGAAACACATGCAGATGGTTTTGCATTTTTTCCTATCCCGGATGAAAATATTAACACCACTGATTTAAAGTTTCATAATCTGCACACAGAAGAGCGCATGACATACGCTTACTCAAAAGGTGCGGGGGCTAATGACGAACTGAATTGGTTTATGCGAGATTTCAGACGTGGTGAGGCGGCGCATCTGGATACAGAACTTCTTGACCTTTTGACGGACATAAAAACTGAGATAAACAAAAGATACCCTGAGCTGGATGTGCAGTTTCAGGTTATTTCGGCCTATCGCTCTTTGAAAACGAATAATACGCTTCGTAATGCGGGCGGAGGGCAGGCCAAAATTTCCCAGCATACCCATAACACAGCAATGGATATCCATATTCCGGGTGTGTCTTCTGAGGAATTAAGGGACATTGCGACGTGTCTGGGAAAAGGCGGTGTCGGTTATTACCAGCAGGACGACTTTGTCCATGTCGATACGGCAAGAGTCCGGTATTGGCCGTCAAGAGCCTATTTGTCGGGTTTGTCGTGTAATTCTGCACCGGGTATTTCCACTTAGCGGAACGAAAACCTCCCGATACGCGTTTATATGACACAACACACGCAATAAGGAGATAAACCATGAATAAGAATACAATCGAAGGAAACTGGGAACAATTGAAAGGCGATGTCCAGAAGAAATGGGGCAAGCTGACTAATGATGATCTTGATGTGGTTGAAGGAAATCGCAAAAAGCTTTCCGGTTTAATTCAGGAAAAATACGGTAAAGCGCAGGACGAAGTTGAAAAAGAGCTTGATGAGTTTGAAAGCTCACGCAAAAACGCCGCTTAATCTTCCAGTTTCTAATAAAAACGCGAGGTATCAAAGCCTCGCGTTTTATTTTGCTTGCTATTTATGCCTAAATTTGATTAAAAGTCATGTCCGGCACCCCTGGAGGCCGGAAAACTATCAAACCAAGAGGAGAAGACGCCATGTCTACACGTTATGAAATGGCTGCGCAGCCTCGAGATCGGGCCGGTAAGGGGGTCGCTCGTGCATTGCGTAGAGAAAATAAAGTACCAGCCGTAATTTACGGTGATAACAAAGAACCAGTATTAATCACACTTTCCGGTCGTGACGTTTCTGTTGAATATAACAAAGGCAGAATGTTTACACTTTTGTGTGAAATGAAAATTGAAGGTGGTGACAAGATGCTTGTCCTTGCCCGTGATATTCAGACACACCCTGTCACTGATTTTGTCCAACATATTGATTTCCTTCGTGTGACGAAGAAAACAAAAATTGCTGTTGATATTCCTGTGACTTTCATCAATGAAGATCAGGCCCCCGGATTGACCGAGGAGAGCGGTATTTTGAATGTTGTACGTTATGACATTGAATTGAACTGTAGTGCGACTAACATTCCTGACACAATCGAAGCAGACCTTTCAGGTCTGAACATTGGTGATTCCATAAAGCTTTCTGATGTGACGCTTCCTGAAGGGACTTCACCTGTTATCGAAGATCGTGACTTTACGATTGCGACACTTGTTGCACCTAAGACTGTTGAGGAAGAAGAAGCAGAAGCTGCTGAGAACGAAGAAAGCCTCGAAGTTGATGATGAGGAAGGTGCTGAAGGCGAAGAAGGTGCTGAAGGCGAAGAAGCCGAAGGCGGCGAAGACGCAAAAGAAGAGTAATCCTTCTAACCATGTTTCCAAAAAGCGCGAAAGGCATGAAAATCTAATGCTTTCCGCGCTTTTTTCATTTCTAAGAAATACAAATAAACTAAAGGAAAAACCAGTGCTTCTCTTGGTAGGATTGGGTAATCCCGGCGAAAAATATACAAATAATCGGCACAATATCGGCTTTATGGCGATAGAGGAAATAGCGGATGTATATGGTTCGGCAAATTTTCAGAGTAAATTTAACGGGCTTTATGCACAAATTATAATAGACGGTCAGAAGGTCGGACTTCTGAAACCGATGACATATATGAATGAAAGCGGGCAATCAGTTGGCGCCGCTGCTAAATTTTTTAAAATTCCGCCTGAGGATATCTATGTTTTTCATGATGAGCTTGATCTGGATGCGGGCAAAGTCAGGATGAAGAGTGGCGGTGGTCATGCGGGTCATAATGGTCTGCGCTCTATTGATGCACATCTGGGAACACGAGAGTACAATCGAATTAGGCAAGGCATAGGACATCCGGGCAGTAAAGAAAAGGTGCATGGCTATGTCTTGAGTGATTTTTCAAAGACTGAACGGAAATGGCTCGAGGACGAGCTTTATGCGTTGGCAAAACATGCGCCTCTCCTTGTCAAACGCCGCGAAAGTGATTATATGAGCAAGGTAGCTCTTGAGATTAAAACGTAAAATAAAGAAGGTATAAGAAAATGGGATTTAATTGTGGAATCGTCGGACTTCCAAATGTAGGGAAATCGACTCTTTTTAATGCCCTAACACAAACTGCAGCAGCACAAGCCGCCAACTTCCCGTTTTGTACGATAGAACCAAATGTCGGCAAGGTGGCTGTTCCCGATGAACGGTTGGATAAAATCAGCTCAATCACCAACTCCGCTAAAGTTATCCCGGCCCAGTTGGAGTTTGTTGATATTGCGGGCCTTGTAAAGGGTGCCAGTAAAGGTGAGGGTTTGGGCAACCAGTTTCTGGCCAATATCCGCGAAACCCATGCGATCGTTCATGTTTTACGTTGTTTTGAAGATGAAAATATTACGCATGTTGACGGATCAGTTGACCCTTTACGCGATATTGAAACGATTGATATGGAGTTGATGCTGGCAGATATGGACAGCCTGGCACGCCAGGTTGAAAACTTTGGACGCAAGGCCAAGTCTGGGGATAAAGAACTGAAAGCCCAGCTTGAGTTTATGACAGAATTGAAAGCGCATCTTGAAGACGGAAATCCTGCACGGACTTTTGACGTCTCAGAAGATCAAGAGAAAAATTTCCGCATGCTGCATCTTTTATCCGCAAAGCCTGTTTTGTATGTCTGCAACGTTAGTGAGAATGATGCGGCCACAGGCAACGAGATGAGCGCAAAAGTTCAAAAACTTGCAGAAGAGCAAGGCACGAAAGCTGTGGTTATCAGCGCAGCCATCGAGGCTGAAATCGCCCAGCTTGATAGCGATGAAGACAAAAAAGAGCTGCTCGACTCAATGGGGCTGGAAGAGCCCGGTCTGAATAAAATTATTCGTGCCGGATACGAGCTATTGAAGCTACATACCTACTTTACGTCAGGTCCGAAAGAAACACGCGCCTGGACTATTCCTCTTAATGCAAAGGCACCCCAAGCAGCAGGCGTTATTCATACTGATTTTGAGAAGGGTTTTATTCGCGCTGAGACTATTGCATATAACGATTTCATATCCAATAATGGTGAGGCAGGCGCAAAAGAGGCTGGTAAGATGCGTGCGGAAGGCAAGGAATATGTCGTCAAAGACGGAGATATTATCCTTTTCCGCTTTAACAATTAGGAAGGCGTTTTAATGGTTTACGTTAATTTCGAGAGTAAGGTTTTTGAAATACTGCCGGACGGCAAAACTATGGAAGCCATTAAGGCTATTGCCAAAACCAAGGCCTCAGAAAGGCATAATCACGATTTGCCTCAAAGCGGAAATCTCGCCGACATTCAGAAAAAATATCGAGAGTTTGAAAAAGCTGTTGTTGAGAAACTTGAACAAGAAAATCCAAATTCGTTAGAGGCAATTGGTTTAAAAACAGGACTTACCCGTGTTTTTGAGAAGGCTTCCGGAATATTAAGGGCTTATGATGTCAAACCCGCAATATATTACGACAGCTTTCCTGACGGAGAAGGCGGGCATATTGAACGCGTTTTCCTATTCTCACCGATTGATCATAAAGGCAATTATTTTAAACCTGAAGCTTCAAAACCTATTGAAGGTGATGAGCTGGAACAGGTGAATTCCTATTTATTTGCCGGAGGCTGGAGCACGCCCGGCTGCCTTCTTTCGGAACCCGATATAGGCGTTGGTTTGCCGCAAGGGTTTGATTTCGAAAAAGACCAGGTTATTGGCTCTTCTTATAAGTCACCAAAAACTGCGTCATACCTTCCAGGAGGAGTTTTTAAAGAGATTGTTGAAGAGATAGAACGCTCTGACGCGCAGTATCGAAAAGATATGGACCATCTCATAGAAGAGATTAAACGAATATACACACAGGAGATGGGCGACGACCTTCTCGCCCAAACAGATGGGGAGGAGTATAATTTCAGTACTATGCACAGTCTTTCAGGCCCCTTACGGCTTGAAGTAGCACCTAAAGGCAAATGGGGGGATACGCTGAAAACCCCTGAAAACCCATGGTTTACTATCTCGCGGGGTAATGGACATTATCATACTATCGTTCCACGTACTGATACAGATGAGGGGCAGGCATTAGCCAAAAAATTTGAAGCACTTAAGCTCCCAAAAGAATTGAAAGATTACCCTGTCTTTGCCGGATTGCCGCCAGCCCAAATTAGGGAAGTGCAGGGTTTAAAAATATTGAAGTTCCAGCTGAAGGACGATGAAAATGCTCCTTATCTGCGGGATTGTATGGCAGTCAACGAGCAGGCATTGTCATGGATGATGGAAGATATCGGTGACAGAAATATGGGGGTTTCTCCGCCACCTGTGCCGGAAAATCTGCAAAGTGATTATAACGCTTTGAAAAAGCTTATACCCTAAGACCGGACCAGTTTCGCATAATCGGTCATCATCTGTTTTGTCACAGGCCCGATTTTAAAAGTTTGATCGTCTATCTTGCCCACCGGTGTGACTTCAGCAGCGGTACCTGTCAGGAAGATCTCATCAGCTTCCATCAATTCATCGTAAGAAATGTGTTTTTCTGTGACCTTTATTCCAGCTTCTTTTGCGAGATCAATAATGGTGAGGCGTGTGATGCCGTTCAGAAAGCAGTCAGGTGTGGGAGTGATAATTTCACCATTTTTGACACTAAACAAATTTGCACCTGAAGATTCTGCAACATAGCCTCGGTAATCCAGCATCAACGCATCATTATATCCGTTTTCATTTGCGTGAATTTTGGAAAGCGTACCAATCATATAAAGACCGGCTGCCTTTGATTTGACCGGAGCAGTCTCAGGGGAGGGTTTCTTCCATGGTGACTTTAAAAGCGAGATACCGGTTTCGTGCAACTCCTTTGAAAAGTAACTCGGCCACTCCCACGTCGCAATAGCTATATTAATCTTAGCGCTTGGTGCGCTGATGCCCATGCCCTCGCCACCACGCCAGACAAAACAACGGAGATAGGCATTTTCGTAACCGCATTTTGCAACAACTTCTTTTTTGGCCTTTTCTATGTCCTCAACAGAAAAATCCACATCCATCTTGAGGATTGCCGCAGAGCGTATCAGCCTTTCTGAATGCTCTTTGCTTTTAAAAATTTTCCCGTTATAGACTCGCTNACCTTCAAATACAGAGCTTGCATAATGCAGACCGTGATTAATCATATGGATTTTTCCTTCAGACCAGTTTTTAAACTCGCCATTCATCNAGATTGTGCTGTCTTTTACATTTTCGGGAAGTAACATGTCTATTTAATCCTTTTTTACTTTATGCAACTGCCTGAACAAATTATCATGGGGCACAATGAATTTACATGAAAATAAATCACATATCCTGATCGTTGATGACGATGAACGTATCAGGAAACTTCTTTCGCGCTTCTTACGNGANCAAGGGTATATTGTGTCTACGGCTGAACACCCTGCCCAGGCAAGGGAGGTTCTGGATTGGGGCAGATATGACCTTATGGTTGTGGATGTAATGATGCCGGGACAAAACGGCTTTGATTTTAGTAAAGATGTTCGGCAGACATCTGACATCCCATTCATATTCCTGACAGCTAAAATTGAAATGGAGGATAAAGTTAAGGGGTTTTCTTCGGGCGGGGATGATTATATAACCAAGCCTTTCGAACCGCAGGAACTCGTCTTAAGGATAGAAGCCATATTAAAAAGGCGTAAAAAAGAAGCGACTNATAAAAACCGCATCTTTGTCGGGCGATGGGTTTATTCCCCTATGATTGCGGAATTAAAAGATGCGGGAAATATGACACAGAGGCTGACTGAGGTTGAGAACAAACTATTGACCATTTTTGTTGAAAACAGAGGGCAGGTTGTCTCAAGGCAGGATATTTCAAATGTATTTGATGAAGACAAAAGTGACCGGACAATTGATGTCCAGATCACGCGTTTACGTAAAAAAATAGAAGAAGACCNGAAATATCCAAGATTGCTTCAGACTGTGAGGGGGAAAGGCTATATTCTCCATGCCTAGCTTCAAACAAATACTTCCACGCTCTTTGTTTGGGCGATCCTTGCTGATTATAGTTGTCCCAACTGTAATCTTGCAGCTTGTTCTGGCTATTGTCTTTCTTGATAACCACTGGACGAAGACAACGACCAGATTGTCAGAGAGTGTTGTCNGGGACATTGAATATGTTTTGAGCAGTTACGAAGAGGATAGCTTTGTGGCGGATGAGCCGTTTCAGGATAAGGTTTTTAACTCTTTTGAGATGAAGTTTTTTATCACGCCCGCATCTGAAGAAAATATCACTGATGTTATCGAAAATGAAGGTATCTGGGCCAGATCTGTTCGTGAAAATCTGGAGGACAGTCTTTCTAAACAGATTTTCAAACCATTCGATGTAAAAACACTTAGGGATGAACGTGTTCTTGTCCGGGTCATTGATGGGGACAATGCGCTTAACTTTACGTTTCCCGACAGGCGTCTTTTTACCTCATCATCCTATATATTCTTATATTGGATGGTTCTGAGTTCTTTACTCCTTACCTTTATAGCGATTCTTTTTATGCGTAATCAGGTGCGCCCGATACGCAGATTGGCCATTGCTGCCGAGAAGTTTGGACGCGGGCAGGATATACCTAGCTTTAAGCCTACCGGTTCACGAGAAATCAGGCAGGCGACAAAAGCTTTTATGGCTATGAAAGAGCGTCTGGCACGGCAGATAGAGCAAAGGACTGCAATGCTCGCAGGTATTTCGCACGACCTGCGCACGCCGTTGACACGGTTAAAACTCAATTTAAGCATGATGCCGTCTGATGAGGATANGGAGGACATGAAAAACGACATCAGCGAGATGGATAAAATGATACATGGTTATCTAGATTTTGTCCGTGGGGAAGGNGATGAGGCGATACGCCATATACAGCTTTCTGAATTTTTGCAAGATATATGCGATAGTTACAAAAGCAGTTCGGTGGTTTTTAAGAACAGGATAGGAAACACACTTTATTACCCTCTCAGAGAAAACGCTTTTACGCGTTGCCTTAATAACTTACTTGGAAATGCTTTGCGGCATGCAGACAAGGCAGAAGTTGTTCTTGAGCGCGATGAAGATAATATTTACATCTTCGTGGAGGATAATGGTAAGGGCATAGCGTCTGAGCATTATGAGGATGTGTTTAAACCTTTTTTCAGACTGGATGATGCCAGGAAAATTGATGGCAGTGGCGGTGTCGGTTTAGGGTTGAGCATTGCCCAGGATATAATTTTGAGTCATGGCGGGCAGATTAAATTGTCGCAAGGGCAGTCCCTGGGCGGCTTAAAGGTATGTCTGGAATTGCCCCTTTAGACGGCGATCTTTACAAAACTTTAATATCTATTGTGCAACATAGGGGCAGACTCTTAAGGAAAAGAGATACCCAAGTGGCTGGATTGCTAAAAAAGTTTTTATCTTTCAAATCAGATAGCTCGGACAGATACACCTTTACCCAAGGCCTGTATCTGTTGACAGGGATATTTATAAGTGCCGGACTTTTTCTAGCTCTGCACTTTTATGTTTCCAAAATTTACGATTACTCCCGAAAAGCAAATATTACAGCTGTTGAAACCGCCCTGAAAAAAGATTTTACATTTTTAGAAAGCGAGTTCCTGCGGATTTCTTCGGGTGTCCAGAATTATTATGCAGCATCGGGACAGACCAACCTTCAGGTGCTCAGGATGTATAGTCCGGATGTTAAAAAGGGTGTAGAAGGGCTTTTTATTGTTGATGCAGACAGGTTTTTGACACAGAGGCGTTTATCACCTGTTGTTTTAACAAAGGATATTTCGCCAAGCCTTTTAAAAAACTATTATCTGAACGACAATAATATCAAATCTCTCTATGATCTATACCGCCCGCTAATTGAGGGTGGTTTCACGCGTGAAGATTACGGGCCAAAAATACTGGATTTTAACTTCAAAACCGTCCCCTCTCTCAGTGCTGATTGGACCACTGAAGAGATGCCTGTTGCTATTGCCCAGCTTTTCAGAAGCCGCTCAGGTAATGTTTTTCTGATTGCGGTAATAAAACCTAAGGCAATGGTACAAGATCTTGAGTTCAAGGACGTTGCCGACATCCACAACCTTGATATAAGCTTTGCCGATGGAGGCAGATTTTTTAATATCCAAAAAGTAAAAGATTCAGAAGAAAACAGCGATCCGACAAAGACACATTCCTTTAATATCAGTTTTTTCAATACACCACTGGTGATAGATATAAAATTCCGCGTCTCAGAAGAGCGCAAAGTTTTGGCATTTCTCCCCTATATTGCGTCACTTTTAGCCTTTTTACTAACATTGCTGGCATTAGCAATGCGCCGAGCCGTACAAAAACGCTCGGAGGATATGCTTTCCCTTAACAAAGACCTGACAAATAAAAACTATGAAATCAGTATGGAGATGCGAAAGCGTGAGCGTCTCAACATGGCTGTCCGGAAATCCGAACGTGAGAACCGTGCGATTATTAATGCTGTTTCCGATGTTATATTTGAAATCGATATCAATGGGGTTATCCAGTTTATAAATGAAACCTGGACAAGGTTAACCGGTTATTCCGTAGANGACAGTATTGATAAGAGGCTGGTAGAATTCTTTAGTGATGAGGACCATGTTGAGCAGGCTGAAAACCTGCTTCTGTTGGCGCAGGGCAAGAAGGCTGCTTACAGCGCAATTGTAAATTTGATCACCGCCGAAGGTAAAAAGCGCCCGGCACAAATGCGTATATCAATGTTGCGTCAGGATGAAAGCAAAAATCTTCGAGTTGTCGGAACACTGACTGATCTTGAGGAAAAGCGTAAGGCAGAAGAAGCTATTCTTCAGGCCGAAGAAAATTATAAGCGTATTTGGGAAAACGCAGCCAATGGTATTTATGAGATAGATATAAACGGGAAAATCATTAGCGCAAACCCGGCAATGGCCGATATACTGGGATACGATGACCCGGAAGAAATGATGCGTGCGATTTCCAATGTTCATAAGGAAATTTATGTAACGCCAGAGGAAAAGGAAAAATACCTGGCGAATGCTTTGGAAAAAAGCGAATTACAGCGTTTTGAAATTGGTGCAAAGAAAAAAGGCGGGGAGCTTATATGGATAAATGAGTCTTTTAACGCTATGCGAGATGAGAACGGTAACTTTACCCATTTTGAAGGTACAATTGATGATATTACCGAACGTAAAAATGCAGACATAGCATTGAAAAAAGCCAAACTTGAATCAGATATGGCCAACCGCGCTAAATCTGACTTTCTTGCCAATATGAGTCACGAGTTGAGAACGCCCCTAAACAGTATCATTGGTTTTGCAGAAATTATCAAAAACCAGGTCATGGGGGAGATCAAGCAGGATTCATATATAGAATATGCCGGTGAAATCCATGACAGCGGCCGAGGGCTGTTAATGATCATTAACCAGATATTGGATGTATCTAAGATTGAAGGTGGTGACCGAAGCTTGAACGAAAGCCTGGTCAATATGTCGAAATGTGCTTCTATTTGTATTGACTTAATGGCCACCAAAATAGCAGACAAGCAACTGGAAGTTACCAATGAAATACCAGCAGATATTGTNGATATAATTGCTGAGGACAGATCTGTCAGGCAAATGATGTATAACCTTTTCTCGAATGCCGTGAAGTTTACACCTAACGGGGGAAGCGTCACTCTTAAATCGGCGTTTGATGAAAATGACAATCTCCTGATATCTATTGTCGATACAGGGGTAGGCCTATCAGAAGAAGAATTGAAAAGGGCCACCCAGCCATTTGATATCATGGAAGGAGACCATTCACGCGATAAATATGGTATGGGGCTCGGCCTAACACTTGTGAAAATGCTGATAGAATTACATGATGGAGAGCTTCGCCTTGAATCAGAAAAAGATAAAGGTACAACCGCGACACTGCTATTCCCGAAAGAACGCGTAAGGATGAGTAATAAGAGTAAATCCGGCTCTGATCGCCCACAGTCTGCGCAAGACGAACAAGGGGAGCAGGAAAACGAAGAAATCAGGCAGGATAAGAGTTATCAGGAAGCCGATATTTTTGCGCCGCCTAAAAGTCTTCAGTAAAAGAAAAAAGTATATCCTGAGCCTCTTCCAAGCTCATATCCAGGGCTTTTTGACATACTGGGTAGGAAAAACCGTTTCTGGCCAGCAGCGCCAGTGTTTTTCGGTTCAAATCTTGTTCTTCTTCACTACCCGAAACAGGCTTTTTGTTACCCGTGAGAAAGGGGCCGCGCCGCCGCCGCTTCAAAAGCTTCACTGCGGACTTTAGCTCTTCAGTGTCACTTGCAAGTTGGAGCATCTTGTCTTCAGTAGGTACATGCAATATACCTTTTTCCCTTAACTTGGCTTTTATCTTTAAAGCCGAAGCACCTCTGGCTTTCAATGATCTTATGATGGATGATGTATAAGCCTCATCATTCAAATACCCGAGACGCTGGAAATCTTCTACAACTTCATCCAAATATGTATTGGCCTCCTCGTTTAAAGGACTCCCGTGATAATCAATCGATTTTTTGATTTTACGCGCCATCACTTTCCGAAAATGAAATGTGCTGGCAGGAAATCTCTGTAGATAATATAGTCCCGCATTCGTCAAATAGCGCTTGGATATTTTTTTTGGTGGCCTCTTCTGCCGTTTCTTTTCTTTCGCAGAGCTGCCAGCTTCTTTTTGAATTTCTTGTATTTGGGATTGTCTGTCATCAGTCATAAGAGTATAAAACCGTATCAGGGTCAGAATAGATATTCAAAGTTTACCCCAGAAAAAACAGAAACTAAAGAAATGTAACCATGTCATCATATGAATTAAGAGAATTTGGCGCAATCAACGTGACGGGTCTTTTGACCTTCCTTCGCAAGGAAGTCCAGAGATTTCTGGCTGTATATATGCAAACCCTCATTGCACCTGTTATAACGATGGCACTGTATTACCTTGTCTTTGCGTTGGCCATGGGTGGTATGGGCCGGGAAGTGGAAGGGATACCTTTCATGAGTTTTATCGCGCCCGGTCTTATTATCATGACGATGGCCCAGAATGCTTTTGCCAATACTTCATCCTCAATGGTTATTGCCAAAGTGCAGGGAAATATTGTTGATATTCTTATGCCGCCTTTATCTGCAACGGAAATATTTCTTGGATATGCCGGCGGGTCGGTTATACGGGGTCTTCTTATAGGAAGTTTGAGCTTTATCGCTCTGCTTATATTCACCGACACCAGAGTCGACAATGTTTTTATGCTTCTTATATTTGGTTTTCTCGGCACATTGATGCTGGGCACTATGGGACTTATTGGCGGGATCTGGTCTGACAAATTTGATCACATTGCCGCAGTTACCAATTTCGTGATTACACCGCTGGCGTTCTTGTCTGGTACATTCTACGCGCTGGACAGTCTACCCGGAATCTGGAGAACAATTGCTTTATACAATCCATTCTTTCATATGATTAACGGTTTCCGGTTCGGGGCAACAGGTATTACAGAAACTAACATAAACATATCTGTTCTGTTTCTGATTTTTGTTAATATGGTTTTATCAGGTATAGCTTTGCGCATGTTGAAATCTGGATATAAATTGAAGTCATAAATTATGAGCGATAAGAAAACATCAAAGGATACGGGCGATGAGATTGTGGAATTTCCACTGCCTGAGGACAATATTATCCAGACTTTCCAGTTGGAAGTCTCCTCTATACGTGGTCGTGTATTGAGGCTGGGCAGCGTACTGAACGATATCCTCGACCCACATGATTATCCTGATCCAATAGCCAGGCTGACGGGGCAAACCGCGTGTCTTACCCTGATATTGTCATCAATCTTGAAATATGATGGCATATTCACCTTGCAAATACAGGGCGATGGGCCGATTGCCATGCTTGTCTCAGATGTAGACCAGGACGGAAAGGTGCGCGCCTGCGCCCATTTTAATCAGGAAAAATATGAAGCGATCGAAAACCCAGGCGAAGCCAGTCTGAAGGATTTCTTTGGGAAAGGGTATTTGGCATTTACTGTGGATCAGGGGCCCGATACGGAAACCTATCAAGGCATAGTCGGGCTTGAAGGGGAAACACTCGAAGAGTGTGTCGCACATTATTTCAGCCAATCAGAACAGCTTGAGACTGTCATTAAACTTTCTTTGGAAAGAAAAAATAAGGAATGGCGTGCAGGAGCTATCATGGTTCAGCGTATGCCGATTGATCCTGTTACAGCACAAAATGAAATGGTCAAACATGTAGATGAGGATTGGAATCGTACCAACATACTTCTGCAAACTGTGACGGATAAGGAGTTGTTAGACCAAAGGTTGCATGAAAACACATTGTTAATGCGGCTTTTCCATGAGGAAGGTGTGCGCGTTTACTCACCGGTAGAAGTGGAAAAAGGTTGTCGCTGCTCAACCGATAAGCTGCTTTCCGTCTTGGCATCTTTACCAAAGGATGATCTTGATCACATTACTGTGGAGGGTAAGGTCGAAATAACTTGTGAGTTTTGCAGCCAGACGTTTAAACTGGATCCACCAGAACAAGAATAGGATTTTGATGATTCTTATTTTGAAGAGATATTGTTTCTTCCTTATTACGCTGTTTTTGGCAGCATGCAGCAGCGCACTTTACAGTGAAAGCACGGCACTCCCCTATTTGACCTACGCCAACTATCCAACCATATATTTGCCTGTCGGTGATGTGAATTTAACTGATGTGCCCGCGACGATTAATGAAAAAAATGAAACGGTCATCGTCTTTCCCGTCTCACCTGTTACCGAATTCAATAAATATTTCAGGCAGAGATTCGCCGCCGATCGGCCTGATGATGCATCTAATATGACGATAAGTTATCAAAAACTTGATACAGAAATCGTTGAAATCAAAAATGAGTCTGCGCCCTTCATGGAAAAAATGTTTCAACCCTTTGCAGGTGTAACCCGGTTTAGTATCGAAGGCGTTGTTGAGTTTAATATTGAGAAATGTTCCGATACCCTTGAAAGACTGAATCAGGTCTATAAATTCAAAAAAGAGACACAGCTTAGTAATTACCTAAGCCCCTATGAACGTGATTTGGAATTAATCAAGCTTATTGAAAACACTATTAAGAGCTTTGATCCCGAGCTTACCCAAAGTGCCCGCAAATTGGCAGCTCAGTGTAAAAGAGGAATGTACTAACGATTTCTCCAGAAAAGCGGCGTTATCACAACGTAAAGCGTAAACAGCTCTAGCCTACCCAGCATCATGCCCAGGCTCAGGATCCATTTGGATATATCAGGAAGATCTTTAAATGTTCCTGACGGGCCGATTGTGTTCCCCAGTCCCGGCCCTACGTTAGAGATAGATGTGGCCGCTCCTGACAAGGCTGTTACAGGATCAAGCCCGGTAATAAAAAGTAATACGGCAATTAGGGCAAAGGTTAGAAAATAAAGAAAAACAAAGCCGGTCACAGATAGCAATACACTGTCTGAGACAGGGCTGTTGTTAAATTTAATCGTAAATACCCCGTGCGGGTGTATTAGCCTTTTTAACTGAACTTTGAGTGTTTCAAAAAGGATTTGGTACCGGAAAACCTTTACAGAGCATGTGGTAGAGCCCGCACAGCCGCCGATAAACATAAGACAAAACATCAATATGGTGGGAAAACTCCCCCATTCCTGAAAATCACTCAATCCGTAACCGGTGCCTGTAATAATTACGGTCACATGGAATACGGCCTGCCTTAGGGAGTGTAATAAATCCAACCCCATATAAGAAACTTTGTAAAGGGTAAGAAGGCCTACGGCGACAAAGACGATTGACAGGAATACCCGAACCTGTGAGTCCGCGAGAAGAGAAACCCTGTCACCTTTCAAGAGTTTCAAATACAGTACGAAGGGCAGGGCACTGATAAGTATGAACACAGTGGCTACGATATCTGCATAAGTCCCCTCAAAAGCACCGAAGGAGGCATCTCGTGTAGAAAATCCGCCTGTGGCAATGGTTGTCATCGCATGGGCAATCGCATCAAACATAGACAGGCCGCTTACGCGATAGGCAAATGTGCAAACGAAAGTCAGGAATAAATATATAATTGTGATAAAGAGGGCAAGCTCGGCAGCGCGAGGGACAGCTTTTTCATTTTCAGATGACTCAGTCTTGAAAAGCTGCATTCCCCCAAGTTTTAGAAAGGGGAACATTGAAAGTGCTGTCACAATGATCCCGATCCCACCAAGCCATTGAAGTATTGAACGCCACATCAAGAGTCCCGGCGGAGCACTGTCCAGTCCAACAATAACAGTTGATCCTGTTGTGGTAATTCCCGAGATCGCTTCAAATAAAGCGTCAGTGAAAGACAATTCAAGTTCAGAAAACCATAAAGGGAAACTGGCAAATAATGACAAGGTCAGCCAGCATAAGCTTGTGAGCATAAAACCCTGTCGTATCGATATGGTCACCTTTTCAGCAGAGGACATGGTAAAAACCAGCATACCACCAGCAAAACATGTCAGAAATCCGCAGCTTGCAAAAACAATCCATCCCTGATTCTTGAAATGCAGGTCGACCAGCATAGGGAAAACCATACTGGCTCCTAGAATGGCCAGCAAAATGCCTACTACAAATAAAACGGGTCTGTGCATATGGTGGTAAAGGGATCTGGTTTGCTTTTAGAATTTATTTTCTTTTAGTTTAGGGTAAAAAAAAGCCGGGTACAAACCGGCTTTTTCACTATTCTTTATAAAAGTCTCTTCCTATTCGAATGAAACTTCAACGCGACGGTTGGCCGGCTCGCGCACACCATCAGGTGTTTGAACCATAAGCTGAGTTTCACCGCGGCTCTCGACTGTAATGTTTTCAGCAGGTACACCGCGCTGGATAAGTGCGTCACGAACTGAGTTCGCACGGCGCATAGCCAATGCCTCGTTATAGCTGTTCGAGCCAGAAGCATCTGTGTGACCAATAACTTTAACGCGAGCTACGTTATTAGCTCTGATTTCTTCAGTTACTGAGTTCAAGACGTTGCTTCCGCTGTCAGCAATATTGGACTGGTCAAAATCAAAGAAAACAAGATATTTTGCATCTTCAATCTGCATAGGGCCTGCATCATCAACATCAACGGCTGCAACCGGAGGCATGATATCATCAGGTGCCGGGGCAACTTCAGGAGCCGCGCCAACTTGTGCTTCCAAAGCGTTTAGAGCCTGCATGAATTCAGACTTACAAGTTACGTTTTCCGGTGTGTACCAGTTTTCCTCTTCCTGCTCGATCCAGCAGTCATATTTAACTTGGGCTGTTGCGGCAAGCTGTGGAGCGATTTCACGTCCGCCACGGTTTAGGGCAGAGATCAATCTTGCACGTGCGGGCTGAAGCTCATTCACATCTTCTGTTCTTACATTCCAGTCGCTAATAGGCTCAGGCAAAACGGCGTGGCCTTTTGCAGAAACAAGTCCTTTACGGGCAAAATGCAGACCATCAGCATAATCTTTCTGACGTTCCTGATTCATATTTGAAAATTCACGGTACCCATCGGTCAGGTGTTGTGTGAAAGGGCTACCGACAGCTTGAGCTTCGGAAAGGGCTTCCATCTCGGTGTCGCTTTGAAATACGCCACAAGCTGTCAACATGACCGCGACCAGGGCTAGGGTTAGGTAATTCTTATGTCTCATTGAAGAGCTCCTTGTCATCATAATCCATTATGTTCTTAAAATCTTTACAGAGCGATAAATGTAAAAAGATTTATACAGTGCATAGTTTTAAAATGATCTGAGGATAAAGTCAAAGCCTATGTGATTGGCAGATATATATGTTTTGGACGAGTGTGATTTATTTGTTACAAAACTTGACAAAAGTTTTTAATATCTTTAACAGAACATATCGAATATTAGTTACTTCACATATTCGGCCAAATTAATCAATCAGCTTAAATTCTTTAAGGAGATGAACTATATGAGTACACCTGCAATCGCCCCAATCGCTTTTCTCTTGGCAAATGGTTTCGAAGAAAGCACTTATGCCCAAGCCCAAAAAACAATGATAAAAAATGGTCTGGAGACAAAAGTGGTTGCTGCTGAAACGGCGGTTGTGAATGGTTGGGACGGTCAGGGCTGGGGATGTTTCTTCCCTATCGACAATGCTTTGAATAAGGCACTGGCTTATGATTTCTCAGGTCTTGTTATCCCAGGCAATAAACGCTCAATAGAAAAAATGCTGAAAACAGCTCATTCCCGCCGCTTCATTGAGGGATTCCTTACTGCGGGTAAACCCGTATTATGCGTTGGTGATACATCTGCATACACAGAGCTTCTTGCAGGCTATGAAGCATATGCCGACAGCATTATTTATGCACATGAGGACAACCTCACAGAAATGCTTTCAACTTTCACGTCAGCACTGAAAGAAGATGAGCTTGATATTGCAGATGCTGCATAATCCTGCTATTTGATTTTTCATGAGTCAGGAAATACAAAATATTAAAGATTCCATAGAAGGTGGTCTTCACCTTCTAAGGAGGCATCTTTGACTGGGATCGTGCACTCCTAAGACTTGATGAGTTAACGTCCTTATCTGAATCCCCCACATTATGGGACGACCCCGATAAAGCGCAGAAACTCATGCGCGAATTAAACCATCTTAAGGATCAGGTTGATACTGTTCGCCAGATAGAACAGGAATCAAGTGATTCCGTTGAGCTATTCGAGATGGCCAAGGATGAGCAGGATAATGCTCTCATGAAGGAAATTGAGGGCTCCTTACAAAAACTTCAGGAAAAGACTCGGCGTTTACAGCTGTTGAGTCTTCTCTCAGGTGAGGCCGATATGTCAGATGCGTATCTTGAAGTCAATTCTGGTGCTGGCGGTACGGAAGCATGTGATTGGGCAGAAATGCTTCTGCGCATGTATGTTCGCTGGGCCGAAGCCCATAATTACAAGGTCGAATATATGGACCGAAGTGAGGGTGAAGAGGCCGGTATAAAATCCGCAACTATCAAAATCAGCGGAGAGATGGCTTACGGATGGACAAAAACAGAAAGTGGCGTTCACAGGCTGGTGAGAATTTCGCCCTATGATTCCAATAGCCGCCGCCATACAAGTTTTGCGTCGGTTGCTGTTACACCAGTTGTGTCAGAAGATATTGATGTGGATGTGCAGGAAAAAGACCTGCGTATTGATACCTATCGTTCCAGCGGAGCGGGCGGACAGCACGTAAATACAACCGATAGTGCGGTGCGCATAACACATATACCGACAGGCATAGTGGTGGCTTGTCAGGCAGAACGCTCCCAGCATAAAAACCGTGCCTCAGCGATGAATATGTTGAAAGCACGGCTTTATGAATTAGAGCTACAGCGTAAAGAATCTGAAAATGCCGAGGCCTATGACGAAAAAAGTGAGATAGGCTGGGGGCACCAGATACGCTCATATGTTCTACACCCTTACCAAATGGTGAAGGACCTAAGAACAGGTGTTGAAAACACTCAGGCGCAAAATGTTCTCGACGGTGATCTGGACAAATATCTGGAGGCTGCTCTGGCGGCAAAAGCCGGCACCGCAAGAGATGATTGATTTTCTCATAGCTTTTATGGCAAAAGATATCTGTTAAAGTTAACGTGTATGGGTAGTGACATATATAGAGAGAGTCGTTAGACTATGCTGGCTTTGCTATTCGGGTAAAGATTCGGTCAGGATAAAATCACACCATTAATGATAAAGTGCTAAACATGGTTATGAACTTCAATAAAGCTTTCTTACCGCTAATCACCATTGCTGCGTTTTCGGTTGCTTTGCCCGCGCAGGCAGGGTTTGAGTTCAATGCAACTCCTATGTCGCAGAGCCAAGGCGGTTTTGATAACTCTGGTGATGTTATGTCTCCGGTTTCAAGCTCTGTAGCGCCTGTGCCAGAAGTCAGGGAAGAATCAGTTATGAGTGGCGGTGCGATGCTACCTCCGGCGTCACCCCCAAGAGCAGCCACTGTGACTACGCGGGAGCCGGACTTTGTATCATCCAATTTTCGTAAAAGTGCCGGCCCTGCAGCCAGAGATATGGGTTACATAACGCCTGAGCCAACTTATAATAACGCATCTTATACAACGGCGTCATTACCGCCAGCCCGTCAGCAAAACTCTTATACAGGTGATGTATATCAGGACAGTGGAGCGGCACAACCGCAAAATTATGCTTCCGACGCCGGGTATCAATCTGGTGAGCGTTGGGAAGTCACAGGTAACGAAAGCCTTCAAAATGTTTTAGAAGGCTGGTCGAGGCGTGAAGGTATGGGGCTTATCTGGAACACAGGGAATGTATATCTCTTCGATGCTCCATTCTTCCTGAAGGGAAGCTATACAGAAGCTGTTGAACGGGCGCTAAACCAGTTTTCCGATCAACCAGGGCGCCCCGTAGGTGCGATTTATAATGATCCCGAAACAGGACGTCCTGTTCTGGTTGTATCACAGGAATAAGGCAGGGGGAGTTTGAATATGCGCTCAGGATTTTCAAAGTTAAAAACATTAGGATTATTGACGGGAACAGTCGGCGTTTTGTCCGTAGTTCCTTTTGCTGTTTTTGGAGCCACCTATTCTGCAACGGGTAATTGGTCTGTTTCCAAAAGTTCTGACGGTAATTACTGCACAGCCGTCCAGGGTTTCACACAAGAGGCTGTTATCACAGTTGGACAAAGGGCTGATGGTGCTCTTTCTGTTGCTTTGGACTTCCAAAAAGATATGCTGGATACTTCTAAAAGTCATACAGCTAAATTAACTGCTAACGGTGTAAGCCGTACATTTACTACGCGCACAGCTTCTCCTTCTACATTGGTTGTTGCCGTGGGGATTGATGATTCTTTTTATGTGGCTTTGAAAAACGCCGTCGTTCTGGGTGTTTCTATTGATGGCAAGCAACATGATTTCTCCTTGAGGCAGGCATCTTCCGGACTACAGGCACTAAGCCAATGTAGTGCAGGTTTGCCCAATTCAAGTATAGATGTTAGCAGCACAACTCCTACAATATCGGAATCCTCTGCCCCTTCACAGCCCGTGCCTAATGTGCAAGCCAGCGCAGTCCAATCGACTTCGGCAGCGCCCTCAGGAGCATCTGCCGCTTTGCTTGCAGAAAATGCGAGCCTTAAAGATGCGCTGGGCCAACTCAGACAACAATACGAGAATCTTTCCTCTCAGGGCACAACAAGCGCAAGAGCCTCCGAATTGGAAGAGAAGCTGGCTATTGCTAACAGGGAATTGCAGCAATTAAGATCACAGTCTTCTACTCAGCAAGCGGCTGCCCCGGATAGTCAAGCTGTATCAAACATGCAAAAAGCACTAGAAGAGGCGCAAGGTAAAATAACCGCGCTTGAATCTGAGCTGGCTCAAAGCCGTAATCAGGTATCAGCCGCTGAACAAAGTGCTGCGCAGGACACCCAAATGCAGGCAGAGCTTACCGCTTTACAAAATCAGGTCAGCCAGCTTTCAAGTGAAAAAACCCGACTGGAGCAGGAGAAAAAGCGTCTTGAGAGCGAAAAATCAAATCTTTCCAGCCAGCTTTCCCAGACATCGGCGGAAGTGGCCTCTTCAGAGCAATCTTCAGCCGCTTTAAAGGACGCTCAAAGTCAGGTAAGCACCCTTCAAGCTGAAAAAATCCAGCTTGAAAATGACTTGAAAGCCACGCAAACAACGCTTGCAATGATGAGAGGCCAAAAAAGGGAAACTGATGAGGTGCAATCAAATATTGAAGGATTGGAAGCCAGAATAGCGACATTACAGGCGGAAAACCAGAAGCTGCAATCTGAGGTAGCGACCAGTAAGGCTGTTGAAGACAGCAGTAAAAATCTGACAGAACAGATTGCAAAACTTCAAACTGAGCGCGCCGTTATGCAAGGCACGATAAACGGCCTTAATGACCAGATTGCTCAGTTGAACACTAAGATCGAAAAAGATACAGCTTTGCTTACGGCGAATGCTTCTGAGGGAAACAGCAGGGTCAAGGCACTTGAGACGCAAATTGCCATGATGAAGGGGGAAAACTCCAACCTGCAAAAAGAGCTTACCGAAGCGACGAGTAAGATTTCCAGCCTGGAGGCAGCACCCACGGAAAACCCTGAAGATAAATTGCAATTGAGTATGTTACAAAAACAAGTGACAGATTTGCAAAGTGAAAACACACAGTTGAAAGCACAGCTTGAGACGGCTAAAGCTGAAAATGCTGCAACGTCACAGCAAAATTCTGACAGCACTAATCCTCAATTGGCGATGTTGCAGACACAGGTCACAGACCTGCAAAGTGAAAACACACAATTAAAAGCACAGCTTGCTGCCACGCCGGAACAAGCTACAGTTCAACAGGCTGAGTTGTCCTGCCCTGAACCTGCGACAGTGGCCGCAGCGGACACAGGCAAAGAAGACGAGCTTAGAGCACAGCTTCGCACAGTACAGTCGGATTACGAGCGCTTACTTGCCGAGAACTCAAGGCTTGGAACAGAGCTTGATAAGATGCGCGCTAATATAGAAAGCGACAAGCTGGAAGTTGCCGGCGGTGACTGGACACTTGAGCAAGCCACGCGCCGTTATCAGGAATCCCAGCGAGAAATCAGACGCCTAGGGTCTTTGCTGGAGCGCCAGAACAGCAAGTGTCAGGCTGAAAAGCAGGAAATTGAATATATGCTTTTCGATCCACGTCTGACGGAAAGCGCACAAATTGCGATGCTTAATTCCTTGGAAGACCAGCTTAACCAAAGTAATTCACGCGTAAGGGAACTTGAAGGCAGACTTGGAGTTTCGCCTTCTGCCTTTGCACAAAATACGGTTAGCGGCTCTGCTAATGTCATATCCGGCGGTACGAATGTACCTTCAGTGGATGTGACGCCTGTGTCAACCACTCAAAACGCTGTTAAGCCGACACTCGCTTCTGTAAAAGTCGACAGAGCAGATATGATTAGTGTGCAACAATTATCTCCTGACTATTACAAGAGCTTGCTGCAAAATGCAGGGGTCAATATCCAGAGCATTGAAGATAAATCTTCAGGGAACAAAAGCAGCTATACATGGGTTGTAAATAATTCATTATATGGCACAGCACAAGAAGTCCCAATGGAGGGTAGCTTTGCCGGAATGGTAGAAGGGTATATTGCTACTGCAAAATCCAGATGTGATGGTGATTTTGCAGCAGTTCCCGTTTCAACCGGTGTTGCCAATCCAGGGAATACCCGTGAGGCCTATGAAATTGCATGCATAAATGGGCAAGGCGGCTTATCCGCATCTTTATTGTTTTTCCAGAAAAATGATAAATTTATTAGCATAGCCCATGAGGGGGCAACTGACAGCATGTCTCAGGCAATGGATGTACGTGACAAGCTGGATAAAACACTCCAGAAAAGCTCTTAAGAAAAACTTTTCGACTTTTCGCGACTGCAAGGTAATCTGTTGGTAATTTTTATCTGTAATTATAAGAGACTATGTTACTCTTAGAGCATAAAAACCCGCACCCTTTTACAAGCACGTAAATTTATGAGCAAGCCAGATCCTTTGCTACACCATCTTTCTGAGACTCTAAAGTTAACTGGACAGGTTGCCTTCGTTTGGAACCTTACGGAGGATAAACTTCTCTTTTTTGGCGATAACAAGGGAGTATTTGATTGCGAGGCAGGTGAATTGCCTTCCAATAGTCTGGAATATAATAAGAAATTAAACCCGGAAGACCTTCCTTACCGTTTAGAGACGCTGCATACCATTTTCGAAGGTTTATCAAACGAGCAAAAGCAAGCGGATTATAAACTTAAATACTCAGCCCGGCACATGGATGGAAGCTTTATACCCCTGGAAGAAAAGGGTACTGCAATATATGAGCCGGAAGAGGGACAAAAAATTGCCCGTGGCATTATAAAAATCGATGCGGCGGCACTGAAAGAAAACCTCATTTTGCAAGGCATGGACGGAGCTTTAATCAAACCGGATATCATGGGCGATGCAACTGCCGGACGGCGGTATTTGCAAAGTATGATTGAGGGGCTTTCCAAGGAACATACAAGATGCCTTGACAGGGGCTTTGTACTGGCCGTTGGGATAGACCGCCTCTCTGTAATGAATGAAGTTTATGGGCATGAAGTTGTCGATACAATTATTGAAAAAACAGGTAAGCGTTTGCAAGAACTTGCTTTGGAGGGGGGCACGGTAATGAGGCTCGGCGGGGATATTCACGGGGTCATTTTCAAAAATCGACTGCAAAAGAATATGGATGAGCTTGCACGCTATATACTACAGAATTTTCTAAGGCGCCCCTTAGTAATCAGCAATCAAAGTATTCAGGTTTTTGTCTCTATCGGTGGCAAAAAAATTGATGAGATTACCCTTACTCCCGCCTCTCTATTGGTAAAGGTGGAGAAAGCACTTCAGGAAGCAAAAGGCCAGGGCAGAGGATGTTATATCAATTATGATGAAAGCAAGGTAGAAGGCGCCGAGGATTATAAAAACCTGCTGGAACTTGGAAATGATTTTCTACAAGGCTTGCGCAATAACCGTGTTTGTGTCGCATACCAGCCCATATTGGGAACGAATAAAGATGAGGTTTCTTTTTACGAATGCCTTATTCGTCTGATTAGCGAGGACGGCAAGCTTATACCCGCAGGGCATTTTATAGATGCGATCGAACATATGGGTCTGACCCGTTTGGTTGACAGGTTTTGTATGAAGAACGCCGTTCAGGAGCTGGAAAAATACCCTGATATCAGACTGTCTATAAATGTATCAAATCAGACACTGATGGATCCTGAGTGGCTGAAAGAGCTCTCTTCACTGCTGCATGGACAAAAGGAAGTCGCAGCACGTTTGATTGTTGAAATCACGGAAAGCTCCGCCATGCAAAATATTGATTATACTCTAAATATAGTCAGAGAATTACAAAGCCTTGGTTGTGCAGTGGCTCTGGATGACTTTGGCAGTGGTCAAACGTCTTTTTCACAGCTCAAGGATTTAAACTTAAACATGGTCAAAATTGATAAATCCTTCCTTATGGAGCTGGATAATCATAAGAATAAATTATTTATAGAGACATTGCATACGCTTGCAGGTGGAATGGACATGGAAACTGTTGCCGAAGGCGCACAAGATGCTGAGGTTATGAAATATCTCAAAGATAGCGGTATACAACATATTCAGGGCTTTGCTTATGGACGGCCTTCTGTAGAGAGGCTGTGGTTGTCAGAAGATGATCCTGACAGACATCCTGTAAAGCTTAATACTTTGAAATACGAAGACCTTGTGAAAAAAGAGACCTGATTAATCGTCTTTTTTCGACTTAGCTGTCATCCCTGTGAAAGCATTCAGAGTATTTTGAAACATCGCCATATTTTGACGCGTCATTTCCTCCATCATTTGAAGCGGCATCATGCCACCACTTAAAGATTTTGTCATTTGTTCCCTAAGGTCTTCCTGATGCTGCACAAAGTTTTCAAGCGACTGCTCAAGATAATTTGGCAGAAGCGGTTGCATCGCATCACCGTAAAACCCAATGATTTGCTTTAAGAAGTTGAGCGGAAGAACATTTTCGCCTTTAGACTCTTTTTCAACAATAATTTGTGTTAGAACGGGTTTGGTTAAATCTTCGCCGCTTTTGGCATCAATGACTACAAAATCATGGCCTTCTTTTACCATGTCATAAAGATCTTCCAATGTAACATAGGAGCTGCGGCCAGTATCATATAGACGTCGGTTCGCGTATTTTTTGACAATCGTTGGTTTGTCCTGTTTCTTTTTTGCTGCAGACATAAATGTGACCTTCCTGTAAAAGTATCTTAAAAGAAATTATAATTCTCGTGTAGAGACACTATAATGTGCTTTTTGTGCAGCTGCAAAGGAAATCTTTAGAGTCTGTTTTTAGGAACAATAACAATGCCATCGCAGAGAAATAAACATATTCTGGATACCTATCTGGGCCTCACACTTTCGACATTAAGTTCTGACAACCGTCAGCTAGACCAAGAGTCTATCGAAAAAATGCTGCGTGGTATCAAGAAATATCTTGATTATGCAGAGCTATCTTTCACACGGAAGTATAAGACTTGCTTTGAATGTCGAAACGCAAAATTGCTACAGGCAGAGGCCAAGACAAAGGTCACTGGAAAAGTGCAGCAAATACTCATTATTCCTTCCCTGATAAACGGAATGGAAATACTTGACCTGCTACAAGACCACTCATTTGTAAGCTGGCTTACCGGGCAGGGGTTTGATGTATATATTCTTGACTGGCATCCTGCCTTGAAAGCAAAATCCATTTGCAGCCTTTTCGATGCTTTGGATGCTGTCAGGGAATGCGCACAATATCTGTCCAGAGACCAGAAGCCTGTCCACGGGTTTGGATATTGTATGGGGGGAACTTTATTGGCAGGGCTTGCTGCACGCTATAAAAACCTGTTCAAGAGCCTGACCTTTTTAGCGTCGCCATGGAATTTTCATGCAAAAAATGATCCGTTGTCCGCATCCCTAAAAGCCTCAATCCCTTTGAAGCCTTGGTCGGAAACAACGTCAGTTCACTGGATACAGCCCTTTTTTGCAGCGTTAGATCCCCTGGGGGCATATAATAAATTTACCGCTTTCAGCGATATGGATGAGGGATGTTTTGAGGCTGATCGCTTTGTTGCCGTAGAAGATTGGCTTAATAGTGGTCAAAACCTGCCCATGAGCTTAACTGAGGAAATTCTGGATAGCTGGTATCTAAAAAATAAGCCGTTTACAGGAGAATGGATCGTCTCGGGGAAGAAAATATCTGCAACAGAAATTGAATGCCCCTCCTTTTTTGTAACACCAGTTAAGGATAAGATTGTACCACTGGAGACTGCTTCTGCTTTGGAGCGGCAGATTAAAAACACAGAACAGATCACCCCTGATTGTGGGCATATAGCCACCTTGGTCAGCCAGAAATCCTATATAGATATCTGGCCTGTATATTGTGACTGGTTGACAAATCAGCAGTAGAAACCACCTTGTATTTTACGGGCTTTTAAGGCACATATAGTAATAAGCCCAACACATAAAAGGTAAGGTATAAAATGTCTGAAGAAATCGTCATTGTTTCGGCCAAAAGAACGGCTATCGGAAATTTCAATGGAGCACTTGCCGGTGTTTCTGCACCAAAACTGGGTGCTGTGGCTATTAAAGCTGTTTTAGAAGATAGCGGCGTTTCACCCGATGCTATTAATGATGTTTTGATGGGTAATGTTTTGACCGCGGGACTTGGGCAAAACCCTGCACGGCAGGCGGCAATGGAGGCAGGATTGCCTCATTCAAAAACTGCCATGACAATCAATCAGGTTTGCGGGTCTGGACTGCGTTCTATCGCGCTTGGGTATCAGGCTTTGCTGGCAGGGGATGCGGATATTATTGTGGCGGGCGGACAGGAAAATATGAGCCTTTCACCACATGCGGCCCACCTCCGTGACGGTATCAAAATGGGCGATGCCAAAATGGTAGATACGATGATTAAAGACGGACTTTGGGATGTTTATAATGACTACCATATGGGCGTCACAGCAGAAAATATAGTCGAAAAATATGGTTTTACAAAGGAAGATCAGGACAAGTTTGCAGCCAACTCACAGCAAAAGGCGGAAGCCGCAATTAAGGGTGGTAAATTCAAGGATGAAATTACACCTGTGACTGTACCTAATCGAAAAGGAGATATCGTTTTTGAAGAAGATGAGTTTCCACGTGCTGGCACAACGTCCGAGGGACTTGGGAAGCTACGGGGTGCTTTTAAGAAAGACGGTACAGTTACAGCCGGTAACGCCTCGGGGGTCAATGACGGGGCGGCGGCAGTGTTGATGATGCGAGCAAGCAAGGCAAAAGAGCTTGGCTTAAAACCTTTTGCCAGTATCAAAGGCTGGGCAACCGCAGGGGTCGACCCTGCAATCATGGGAACAGGCCCAATCCCTGCTACCAAAGCTGCCTTAAAAAAGGCAGGCTGGGATATTGCCGATCTTGATCTGGTAGAGGCAAATGAAGCCTTCGCCGCACAATCCTGCAGCGTATTGAAAGAGCTTAAACTTGATGCTGATAAAGTAAATGTTAATGGTGGTGCGATTGCACTGGGCCATCCTATCGGTGCATCTGGTACGCGGGTTGTGGTTACACTGCTTCATGAAATGGCACGTCGTAACGCGAAAAAAGGTTTGGCTACTTTATGTATTGGTGGCGGAATGGGTATTGCGATGTGTTTTCAAAGGGACGATGAACAGGAATGGAGGACATTGTGACGAAAGAAACTGCGATTGTAACAGGGGGAACGCGGGGTATAGGTCTGGCAATCACCAAGGCTCTTCGTGAGGCTGGTCATCCGGTTGCTGCCATATATCATGGGAATGAAGAGGCAGCCCGGAAATGCTCCCGCGAGACAGGGGCAAGCGTTTATAAAACCGATGTTTGTGATTTTGATGCCTGTCAGAAAATGGTGATGATGGCAGAAGATGATTTGGGGCCTGTCGGCATTGTTGTAAATAATGCCGGTATTACAAAAGACGGTGTTTTGCACAAAATGTCTCTTGAAGACTGGGAAAATGTCTTGCGCACCAATTTATATTCCTGTTTTAACCTTAGCCGTGCCGTTATGCAGGGAATGCGGGACAGGTCCTTCGGGCGCATTATCAATATCACATCTATAAATGGTCAAAAGGGACAGTTCGGCCAAACCAATTATTGTGCGGCCAAGGCTGGTATGATTGGCTTTACAAAAGCTCTGGCACTTGAAGGCGCCGCAAAGAACATTACGGTGAATGCTGTCGCACCGGGCTATATAGAAACGGATATGACGTCCGCCATGAAGCCGGAGGTTCTGCAATCCATTGTAAAGCAAATTCCGACGGGGAGAATGGGGCTTGCCGAGGAAATTGCCTCGCTGGTAGCATATCTTTCTTCAAAAGAGGCAGGCTTCATTAACGGGGCAACAATTCCGGTTAATGGTGGGCAATATATGTGTTAACAGAAATCAGGCTCACCCTTTCTTTTTAGTCTTTTCGACCTATAACTTATTGATGTTAAGTACTTAACATTAAAATTTTTAAGTTAGAGGCCATAAAATGAGCAAAGCCGTATCTGTAATCATAGTCGTTCTAGTCCTTTTTATCGGGGGAGCGTTGTTAATCCCGAATATGGTTGACTGGAACAAATATAAATCAACGATTACCGAGCAGGTTCAGGCCAAAACGGGATATACTGTGGCCATCGAAGGAGACTTATCCCTCTCAGTCTTCCCTTTACCCCATTTAAACGTACATGATGTGACGGTCCTAAATGGCGACAATACACTTACCAAGATTTCGGAAGTCGATGTCAGTGTCGAACTTCTGCCGCTTTTATCAAAAGATGTGCAGATCCGTTCAGTTTCCCTCCTTGATCCGGTTATCACGTTGAGCACCAATGCCGAGGGTGTCGGAAGCTGGGTATTGGCTGAAAAGGAACAAGCTATCGCAGAAGGTAAGGATACGTCCGAAGAAGCAGAAGACGTTGCAGCAGATGCGGAAAGGGATTCTGCGCCTTCTGTCTCAATTGGCTCATTTGAAATCAGTAACGGGACATTCATTTATAAAGATGGCGTCAAAGGTACTTCCACCTCAGTAGAGAATATAAATCTTGAGGGTGATATGGAATCTCTAAAAGGTCCTTTTGATGTGGGTGGCTCGCTGAACTATGCCGATATGCCTGTTTCCTTTGACATGGAGGTAGGCGATATCACAACTGAAGGCGGCGTGCCCGTAAATTTAGATGCTAGCCTGCAAGAAAAGGATATAAATATTTCTTTTACAGGGGAAGTCGGGCTGGCTGATAAAGTTGCCAAGGGTGAATTCTCGATCGAGGGCAGTGATTTGAATGAATGGGTGGCTTCTGCACCGGAGGGTGATTTTTCAGCCTCCGGTAAAACTGTTATCAGCCAGAGTGAAATTGCACTGGATGACTTTGAGGCGCGCCTTGCCTCACTGGCCTTTAGGGGGGATGTCGAGGCCGTGAATGTGAATGATGCGAATAACCGTTCCTTCAAATTCCAATTGACTGAAACTAGTGACAGCAATGGTGATGATATGCTGACGCGTATTTTGAGTGGCTCTGATATACAGGCCAATTTTACGATGAAACCAACGGAAATTACGGTCACATCCTATTCAGCAAATTTAAATGACTCTGAATTGGCAGGAAGTGCCGTATATCGTTATGCCGCTGGTGAAAGTCCGGCTACTTTAAGATTATTGTTGAAGGCCGGCAGTATAAATCTGGATAAATGGATGAACCTTGCGGATGGGAATGAAAGAAATTCAGATGAAAAAACTTCATCGGAAAATGCAGGCGATAAAAATAGCCGCACTACACAGCCTTCTTCTTACGGGTTTTCAATACCTATTGCTATGGATCTGGAGGCAACAATCGCGCAACTTATTGCCCAAGGTAAAACCTATCGAAATGTAGACGCAAAAATAGCCGCACGTGGCGATAGTCTGGTCATCAATGGATTCTCTGCAAATGCTGTTCATAATACAAATGTGTCAGCTCGTGGAAGTATTGCAAACACGAAAACTTTGAGCGGACTTGATTTGAGCGTGGACATAAAAACCGCGGATGCTGAGGCGCTGGCCAGAAGCTATGATATCAATATGCCGGAAAGTGATATTACTATCGGTTCACTGGATGCTGATGCCACTGTAAAAGGCTCACTGGAAAATATGAATTTTTCTGTAAGGGCCCAAGGACAGGGGCTTACACTAACGGCAAAAGGCATTGCAAAAACACCTCTTGAAGGCCTGGTTCTTGAGAATCTGTCCTTGCGTGTCCAGCACCCGAATATGGTGCAGGCTGTTAAGATTTTCAGCCCCGAATTTTCAATGGGGCGCTATTGGCAAAAACCTGTTGACCTCAGCACGAGCCTGTCAATGAGTGATAAGTCAGTACGGCTTGCCTCAATCAGTGGTAAGGCAGGACCTGTTCCGATTAAATCAGGGGCCTTTACCATTGATACTGGTGGTCAGAAACCCTCAGTTAACGGTGAAATTGCGCTTGGTGATATGGTCTTACCAGGAACATCAGAAAATACTGCCAATCAGGCCTCAACGTCTGGATCAGGTGCGTCATCGCGCAGTAATTCCTCTTCTGCCAATAGCGGTAAATGGTCGTCTCAGGCTATAAGCTCTGGCTGGATGAATGCTTTTAACGCGGATGTCAAAGTGTCTGCCGACAGCCTTGCTCAAAACCGCTGGGTACTTGCATCGCCGCAACTTGATTTCTCGTTGCAAAATGGAACACTGAATATTCCGAAGCTCAAGGCAAATATGTTTGGAGGTGAATTCAATCTTTCTGCCAATGCAAAAGCGGGTGCGGAAAGCAGGGGGTTTTCAAGTGTTAATGTAAAAGCCAACGCGTCATCGCTGAACGCCAGAAAACTGTATGAGGCCATGACAAATAAATCGTCAGATTTAATTGACGGTCAGATACAGTCTTTTACAACCGAACTTTCATCATCAGGTCAGTCAATGAACACTTTGGTTAACAATCTGAATGGTCAGGCAAATCTCTCAGGGCAAAATGTAGTTATTAACGGTATTGATGCGGCCGGTTTCGCACGCGCGATGGGCGGAAGTTTCAAGCCAGTGGAAAGAATTGGCGTCTTGCTGGATGCAACCCTTTACAAAGGCCAAACCAACTTCACCTCTATTAAAGGTAACATGCCGATTAGCAACGGGATCGTAACCTTCTCACCACTTACACTTGATGGGCCTGAGGCTGTATTTGATATAACCGGTAAGGTCGACCTGCCTGCATGGATAATCAATGCCAATACGGCAATTTCTATCAAAAATTCGGATATACCCCCGTTCGATCTTAAGATTTCAGGGTCTTTGAGCAATCCTCAAAAAACAGCAGGGTCTGTTATGGAGAATTATTTGCAAACCAAACTTAAAAACAAGTTGGGTGAGTTCATAGAGAAAGAGGGCATTGCCGACAAAATCAATGACAAGCTGGGCATTCCTTTATTGGGAGGCAGTCGTAACCAGCAGCCAGCTAATGATAATACATCAACAGATGGGGCGTCTGGCGAGGATGAGAGCGGGTCTGCACCTGCATCTGAACAGCCTAAACCGGAAGATGTTCTAAAAGATGCTATTGGTGGTTTTCTAAGAAACAGATAAGGCTATACCTAAAACATAGAGGCGCAGGGCAGAGGATAGAGAGTTTGCCCCGCGCTTTTCATCAATCTCGGCGATAATCTTATTCACGGATTTTGACTGCGCTTCTGCAATTTTCTGTAACTCCTCCCAGAAAGGTTTCTCTAGAGTGATACTGGTGCGGTGACCGTGAAGGGTCACTGAGCGTTTTACCGGGGGAGTTTTCAAATCCATAGATAAATATTAGTCGCGGGGCTTAACCATGTCTTCCGGCTTTATCCAGTCTTTGAACTGCTCTTCTGTGAGCAGGCCTAGTTCAACACCGGCCTCTTTCAAAGTTGTACCGTCGGCATGCGCTTTCTTGGCGATTTTGGCCGCATTATCGTACCCAATGTGAGGGTTGAGGGCTGTGACCAGCATCAGGCTTTCATGTAACAGTTTTTCGATACGTGCCTCATTTGCTTCAATTCCCTCAACACAGTTTTCGGTAAAGCTGTTGCACGCATCAGCAATCAGTCGGATAGATTGCAACACGTTATAGATAATAACGGGTTTAAATACATTCAGCTCGAAATGGCCATTGCTGCCCGCGACGCTTACTGCTGTATTATTGCCCATCACCTGTGCGCAAACCATTGTTAATGCCTCGCATTGTGTCGGGTTAACCTTTCCGGGCATGATTGATGAGCCTGGTTCATTGGCGGGTAAGTTGATTTCGCCAATCCCGCATCTTGGGCCTGAGCCCAGAAGGCGAATGTCATTGGCTATTTTCATTAACGATACCGCCAAGACATTCAATGCGCCTGACAGCTCTACCATGGCATCATGCGCTGCAAGAGCTTCGAATTTATTAGGAGCGGTTTTGAAATCAAGTCCTGTGATTTTGGCAACATGGGCCGCAAATTTTTCTGCAAATCCAGCCTTGCTGTTGATGCCCGTACCAACAGCCGTACCACCTTGTGCAAGTTCCATAACGCGTGGCAGAGTACCTTTTATACGTTCGATGCCATATTCCATTTGTTTGGCGTAACCCGAGAACTCCTGACCTAGCGTCAAAGGCGTTGCATCCTGCAAATGTGTGCGTCCGATTTTTACGATTTTTTCAAAAGATTTGGCCTTTTTATCCAATGCATTGTGCAGTGTTTTAAGGGCAGGCAAAAGTGATTGGTGGACTTCTTGTCCTGCGGCAATATACATGGCGGTCGGAAAAGTATCGTTGGAAGATTGCCCCATATTGACGTGATCATTGGGGTGAACAGGGGACTTGCCGCCGCGCGTGCCTTCCAATGCCTCATTAGCAATCCCGGCAATGACCTCGTTCGTGTTCATGTTTGATTGTGTGCCTGAACCAGTTTGCCACACGACAAGGGGAAATTCATCCAAACGCGCTTCGTCTATAATTTCATCGGCGGCGCTGACGATAGCATCTCCGATTTTTTTATCTAAGACGCCCATCTCCATATTTGTCAAAGCCGCAGCTTTTTTTACAAGTCCCAGAGCCTTAATCAAAGGAACGGGCATGGTTTCTGTGCCAATCTTGAAATTCTCACGAGAGCGCTGTGTCTGAGCTCCCCAATAATGGTTTGCGGGAACTTCTATCTTACCAATAGAGTCGCTTTCTACTCTTGTATCACTTGAATTTTGAGAGAGGGCAGCTTCGGACATTTGGTTAAACCTTTCTTATTTATAGAACAGTATGATATGAGCAATTAAACTGTTATAGTGCCTAAGAGCAAGTACTAATACCAAAAACTATGTCTGTAAATCTGGATAAATTAAAGACCGAAGCCATATCAGAGTCAGCCAAAGGCATGGACACTTTGCCTACGCTGGATCTGCTTAAGCTTATGATGGTCTCTCAAAAAGATGCTGTAAAAGCAGTGAAAAAGAACCTCCCTGACATTGAAAAAGCGGTTAAAGCTGCCGCAGCCAAGCTGGAAGCGGAGGATGGCGTTTTGAGGTATGTTGGCTCAGGAACTTCAGGGCGACTTGGGCTGCAAGACGGGATAGAGCTGGCGCCTACTTTTGGTTGGCCTTTGGAGAGGGTTGGTGTGGCTATGTCTGGTGGAAAACAAGCCATAATCAAGGCGATGGAAGGCGCAGAAGATGACAGGGACGCTGCGGTCAAGGATTTGGAAGAGGCCGGTTTTAGCAAACATGATGTAGTCATCGCACTTTCGGCAAGCGGTCGTACACCTTATGTGGTATCGGCTGCTGAACATGCAGGCTCTCATGGGGCTTTGACTATCGGAATTTCAAATAATGACGGCTCACCACTGCAATCTGCATCCCAGTTCGCTTTCTATCTTGATACCAGTCCTGAACCTATAGGCGGGTCGACACGGATGAGTGCCGGAACGTCTCAAAAGATTATACTGAACCTTATAACATCGGCAATTATGTTTGAGTTGGGATATGTGTCCAGGGGACAGGTGGAGGGTTTGATAAAATCAACCGATGGCTTGAGAGAATCGAAGACATATAGCTGGAAACCTTCCACACGCAATTTTTTGGATATGATGCTTGAAAGCCAAGAGCATGCCGTAAATTGTCTGGATGAGGCTCTTCCCTCTATAGCAAAGGCAGCAGATGCCGTTGCGGTATCACTGAATGTCCCTGACGCCAAGCTTGTTTGTGCAGGGGCGGGAACAACGGCGCGTACCGGAACGCAGGATTTCGTTGAATTACAGCCCACTTTCGGATGGCCGCTTGAAAAAGTCAGCTACCTCATAGCGGGAGGAGAGGAATCGCTTACCACGCCTTTAAAATGGGTTGGGCTGGATGCTGATGAGGGTGTCGCGCATGTTAGGGATGAAAACCTGTCAACTAAGGATGTCTTTGTTCTGGCCTCGATCAGCGGTTACACAACTTATACTTTGGCGATAGAAGATTACGCGCGGGATACATTAAAAGCCTGTACTGTTGCTATCGCAAATTCAGAAGATTCCCCTCTTTTAAAAAATGCCCAATACCCGATATTGCTTTCTTCCAGTGATAAACCGACGGATACCTTGACGAGGCTTGGCTCGGGCACGGCACAGAAGGTTGCCTTCAATTTATTTTCTTCGGCTGTCATGGTCAGGCGGGGGCATGTCTATGACGGCTATATGGTTGATGTGCAGCTTAACAATGAGAAACTTGTTGAGCGAGCCTTGAGAATGGTTGAAGCGATTACAGGGTGTAACCGCAAAGAAGCCGAGAGGGTTTTAAATCTTTCAGGTGAGGGGAAGCACCGTAATGTTAAAAAAGCTGTCCTAATCCATTACGGTATTAATACGGCTGATGTTGAAGAATATTTGAACACACATGGCGGCAATTTGAGACGTGCTTTAAGGGCCTTGAAGCAAGAAAAAAAACCTATTTTAGAATTGTGACATGCCCCATTTTACGGCCCGGTCTGATTTCTTTTTTACCATAGAGATGAAGATGGGTTTTTTCCTGTCGCAAATATTTATCACATTCTTTTACGTCATCTCCAATCAGGTTGATCATCTCTGCTTTTGAATGTTGATAAGGCGGGATCACATCCAGAGCGCAAACGGCACGCACATGCTGATCAAATTGTGAAAAGTCACAGGCGTCTATAGTCCAGTGACCGGAATTATGAGGACGTGGTGCAATTTCATTGGCTAAAACCTCTCCTTCAGCAGTCACAAAATACTCCACTGACAAAACGCCTATCAGATCTATTTCATTTGCGACTTTATAAGCGGCTTCTATTGCTTTTCCGAGTATTTCAGGCGGCATTTCTGCGGGGGCAATTGTTTTATGAAGGATGTGATTTTTATGTTCATTCACTACAGGGGGGTAATTAACGAGCCTGCCCGTTTTGTCACGCGCTACAATCACCGATATCTCTGCCATAAAATCAACGATCTCTTCGGCAATTAGATCAGTAGTTTTTAAGCTTCCAAATTCTTTTTTAAAGTCTTGATCTATTTTAACTTTTACTTGCCCTTTACCATCGTAACCGAAACGGTTCGTTTTTATAATAAATGCGCTTTGGTTTGTTTCTTTGAATAGTTTTTCAACATCTTCAACACGTGAGACAGGATGCCAGTTTGTAGTTTTTATACCAAGATCATTGAGAAAGGTTTTTTCACGTATGCGATGTTGTGAAATTTCCAGCAATCTCTCATCGGGTAGCACTGGCTTAAATTTCTGAAGGTGCTTTATGCTCTCCAGCGGCATGTTTTCAAATTCATATGTAATGATATCAACATGTTGCGCAAATTGCTCCAATGCTTCAAGGTCATCCAGTGCGCCATTGATTGTTTTATAGGCTACTTGTGATGCAGGCGCATCCTGCTCATCAGTATAAATAATAACCTTGATGCCGAGTTCTGCCGCTGACATGGCACTCATTTTTTCAAGCTGTCCACCGCCCAGTATCCCCAATATCAGATCGTGATTGAACATCTGTTGCCTTCTATTTTTCGGGGGTCTCGGTGACGCTGTCTGTTTGTTCTTGCCGCCACGCTAGAAGGCCGTCTTCTATTTTTTTATCCTCAAGGGAAAGAATAGAAGCCGCGAGAAGAGCCGCATTCTTTGCACCTGATTTACCGATCGCAAGGGTGCCCACAGGAACGCCGCCTGGCATTTGTGCAATAGATAGAAGTGAGTCCATACCCTTTAAGGCCTTGGATTTAACGGGCACACCCAGCACGGGCAGAGTTGTCAGAGAGGCCACCATCCCCGGCAGATGTGCCGCACCGCCGGCTCCTGCTATAATAACTTTCAAACCGCGTGTTCGGGCTGTTTTGGCGTATTCGTATAACCTCTCCGGTGTGCGGTGGGCCGAAACAATCTTGGCCTCATAGGGTATTTCTAATGCATCCAAAATGTCAGATGCGTGGCTCATGGTATCCCAGTCGGATTGGGATCCCATAATTACGCCGATCAAAGGGGAGGGTGCTGCCGTCATTTGTCTGTGTGCCTGCGTTTCAAGTTATTTTCCGAAAGAAAAGTGTGGTTCTATAGGTTTAAGGATTTCCTCCTTAACCTGTTCGTATAATGACTCATTCCTTGCAATAATGCACCCTTTATCGAAACAGCCAAGAGAAGATGTGTAGGGATCGCCCTCCAGATTGCGGATAACCAGACCCTGTCCGTTCAGGATGCTGCATCCGGGGAGCTGGTCCCAGACATTGGCGTTAAAAAATACAGCAAAATCCAGTGTTCCGTTCAGAAACAATGGGTAATACATTGCCGAGACCATGAAAGACACATCGTAATCAAGATCGGTCGGGATATTTTTTAAGGCTGCGCGTTGTTCTTTGGAAAGGTAATATGCACCGAGTAAGCCACTTGGCGGTGTGGCAGCACCTTTGGTGGGGACGATGTCCCTGTCAATAAAGGCTCCAATATTTTCAAAGCCTGAATAGAGTTGTTTCGCCATTATATCGTAAATCCACCCTGCCTTCATCTTTCCTTTATGTGTCAGTGCAAGCATTGTTGCGAATCCCTCTTTTCCCTGAACGAAACGGGACGTGCCATCAATAGGGTCAAGAACCCAAACGGGTGTATCCTGTTCTGAAAAAGCGTTAAGACAGCCTTTGTCCATAGCATATGTTTCTTCGCCTATGAAAAGGCTGTCGGGAAGGAGGTCTGTCAAAAAAGACTTTAATGCTTCTTCGCTTTCCTGATCAGCAACAGTTACAAAGTCACGAGGATTTGATTTTGTGCCAATATCCTTATCAGACAGGTTCCTAAAACGGGGGCGTATGATTTCTGCGGCAACAGATTCTATTTTCTGCTCTGTTTCACGGACAGATATGCTGGAATAGCCTTCCAGATCTATAATTTCAGGATAAGATTTTGGTTCCATGAAGATGATTTAGGCCACATCAGCGATTAGGCAATGATGTCAGGAAGAAGTTCACTTTCAATTTTTTGAATCATGTCTTTTAGTTGCAGCTTTCTCTTCTTAAGGCGCTGCAGTTTCAAAGCATCCACAACCGACATCTCAACAAGGCGGTCAATGGCACTGTCCATGTCCCTGTGCTCTTCTCTAAGTTCGGCAAGTTTTTCCCGGAGGGCTTCTTCGTCTTCCATAAATTATTTTCTTATTTTCATCTTTCACTTTGAATGGAAATAGTTTACCAAAAAACAAACAGTTTTTTAAGAGTTTTTAAGTGATATGACGAAAAGAGTTGGAATTTTAACGAGTGGTGGGGATTGCGCGGGGCTGAATGCCGTTATTCGCGCGGCCGTTCACCATGCTCATCTGCGTGGTTGGGAAATATTTGGTATCCTTGACGGGACACAAGGACTGTTGCAGAGGCCGATACAATACAAGAAGCTTCACCCAAATGATTTTGACGGGAATGTCATGCGTATGGGCGGAACGATACTCGGCACAACGAATAAAGGTAATCCGTTCGCATTTCCTATGAAGGACGGAACAACAAAGGACCGGTCCGATGAAATCATAGACGGTTTTAAGGAGCTTGGCCTTGATGCGGTAATCGGCATAGGCGGCGATGGCAGTTTTGCTATTTTGCGCCAGTTGGCACAAAAAGGCGGCATAAATATGGTTGGTGTGCCTAAAACAATTGATAATGACATTGGTGAAACCGAAACATCTGTTGGTTTCGATACGGCCGTAGCTGTAGCCACAGAGGCATTGGATAGATTGCAACCAACCGCGGCGTCGCATGACCGCGTTATGGTGCTTGAGGTTATGGGCCGTGATGCGGGCCATATCGCTTTAAGCGCAGGAATTGCAGGTGGTGTGGATGTTATTCTGATACCTGAAATCACATATTCCCTGGAGAATATTGCCACGAAAATCAGGGAAGTTATGAATTCCGGGCGTAATTTTGCCCTCGTTATTGTGTCAGAAGCCGTGAAAACCGAAGATGGCAGCAAATTTATGGTTGAATATACCGGCGGCGAAAAAAGATATGGCGGTATAGGAAACTATATCGGCGCAAAGATTGCTGAAATGACAGGTTCGGAAACCCGTGTAACAAATCTTGGGCATGTACAGCGCGGAAGTCAGCCTTCCTATAATGACAGGCTTTTGGCATCTGCCTTCGGTGTCAAAGCCATTGATTTGATAGCTCAGGGTAAATTTGACCGTATGGTTGCATGGAAAAACCGTGAAGTTGTTGACGTACCAATCAAGGATGCTATCGCTGCATATCAGGAAGTAGACGTGGACGGAACTTTGGTTCATACTGCAAAGGCACTCGGTATTTCTTTCGGAGATGAATAAATATGACCAACGCCTCAATGCTGTATGTACAGCAATCCCTGGCACCTGATGAGGAAATCATACATATAGGCCATTTTCACTGGATGTATGATGTTAAGGCTGTCATGAATATAGTTTGGGGCTGTATCTTTTCGCTGATGATTATTTTCGGCGCACTTCTTATCCAGAACAAAGTCGGCATTAGTTTGAGCAGTTACCGCGTCGGAGCGGGTGGCGGCTGGTTTGATATGTTCCGTGCTTTACACCCTGGGATAAAGCTTGTGGCTTTTTTATGCTTCCTTTTTGGTCTTTTTCGCTTTGCACAGATGATGGTATTTAAGGCCACAACTGAAATTGCAATCACAACGTCTCGCTTGATTTACAAACGTGGCCTGATCGCAAGAAATGTCGGGGAAATGAGCATTGACCGCATAGAGGGCGTTAATGTTTTGCAGGGCATTTTAGGTCGTATCTTTGATTATGGTCGGGTTCTTGTCAGAGGAATGGGGGTAGGGGAGGTTATCTTGCCTCCTTTGGCAAGACCTGTGGTCTTCCGAAAGGCGATTGAAAAAGCCAGGATGTCATGACCAGAGATAGAAGAAGAGTAAAAAATAATCCGATTAAAAACCCCCGTCGCTTATCGCGCGACCCCAGGCTTGCAGATATAGGTCTGCGAGAGGGGGAAACAATTTTGATTAACGGCATCATTTCTCCCGGTATTTACTGGAAAAGTCTTTTTGTTTTGTTGCTAGCGCTACTTGTCGGGTTGTTGGCATGGCAGTTGGGGGCTTTGTTGCTTATTGTTTCCCTCATAATGTTTGGTGTTGCCTTTCTCACACAAAAATTCCTGTTGCTTGTACTTACTGATCACAGGGTCATTGTTCGTTATGGTATAATAAATCTTGAAACCACTCAGATACGTTTTTCATCACTCGAAAGTGTGGAGGTGCAGCGTACTTTGGTAGGACAACTCCTCGGTTATGCGAGTGTCGTATTAACGGGGACGGGTACGAGGGTGCTCGTAGTGCCTTTCATTGCCAATGCCAATCAGTTTAGAAATGCTCTGGATGAAATTTTGTTCAGGCAAGATGAAGTTAAATAAACCACAAAAGTAAAATTTCGTATGTCATTAAATTTTTTTAACCGGGTCGTAACGGCTTCCCTAGCTTTACTTATTTTTTCTCAACCTGTTTTGGCGCAAAGCTTCTCGCAAGACTTACAAAAAGCGTTATCACAAGCCTCGGTGAAGGGCCTGGCCTTTGAAGATAAACGGGCTTTTGAGGATTTTTACAAAGAAAGGGGTTATGCGCCCTTATGGCGCGATGAGGATGATCGTGAAGAGGCGATAGATATATTGGCAGAATCATGGAGGCATGGCTTTCATCCCGCCCAATATAATGTGAACGTGTTGAGCTCAATATCCAAGAGTGACCATGTTGAAGATCTGGCGCCTCGGGAAGCCATGTTCAGCGCGGCAGTTGTGAAATATGCTCGGGATTTAACAGGGATGCGTGTGCCGGCATCTTCAATTAATCAGATTGATTCTTTCTGGCGTCAGCCTTTATCGGCTTATACGGTCTTGTCCCATATTGCCAAAAAGCGTGATGCGGAGTCAGCACTTCGTGATTTTGCACCAAGAAATTCTCTTTATAGCGCTTTGCAGGACGAATTAATTGTCCAGATAAAGCGTGCCTCCAACCCAGATGAAATAGAAAGACTTCTCCCATTAAGTTTCGGCGGGACATTGAAGCCTGGGGATTATCATCGGCGTGTAAATGATTTACGACTGGTGCTTGATATGCGCAGCGAGCCCCAAAATGAACAATATGACGACAGGTTGTTGCAAGCTGTTATGGCCTTTCAGCAGGATAACGGGCTTGAAACGGACGGCATATTGGGGCCACAGACACTAGAGGCGCTTAACAGGACAGCCCTGGACAAGATCAAGCAGGTGATTGCCAATCTGGAACGTCTTCGCTGGCAAGAGCCGAACAGACCGGGCAAATATCTTATTGTGAATATACCGGCCCAAACACTCTGGGCGATAGAAGACGGTCAAACACAGCTTGAAATGCCTGTAATCGTTGGGCGTCCGGGTCGTGAAACGATGAGCTTTGTAACTCGCGTTACAGGGGTGAGGTTTAATCCCACCTGGACTGTGCCGAGAACAATCAAGTTTGAAGATTACGTCCCAAAACTTAAAAAAGACCCACTTTATATGGAAGGCAAAAATGTCAGGTTTATTCGTGACGGCCAGACTTTGAACCCGTCTTCTATAAACTGGAATGAGCTAAATGCCTCTGAGATTAGCCGGATTAGTATGGTGCAGGCCCCTGGCAGTAACAATCCGTTAGGGTATATACGATTGTTAATGCCTAATCGCTATAATATATATCTCCATGATACAAATGCTGCGGGGCTTTTTGCGCAATCACTGAGGACTGAAAGTTCCGGGTGTGTGCGCATGTCCGAACCTCGCGCCGTGGCCAGTTTTATCCTTAAAGACAACGCAGGTTGGAGTGATCAGAATATAGATAACTACCTTTCCGGTGGAGAGATGAGCGATATTCCGGCTGAAAATCCAATACCTGCATATTTGCTCTATCAATCAATCTGGCAAGATGCCGGACGTGGCTTGGTGTACAGTAACGATATTTACGGATGGGATGAACGGCTTTTCAATGAACTTGAAAGCAGAAACGAAGTGTTTGTTCCCCGTATTGATTGATAAAATTGACGTTAAAATTAAGATAGGTTTAAAAAAAGCCATTTTATACTCATAATATCGTGACCCCTTGAAGTCACCGATTTATTGCCATATACTAAAAACATGTGAATGTTCTTCACATTTCTCATTCTTGGACTTTATCAACTTACGGACTCCTGTTAATCCTAACAAATCTGTTTTGAATTAGTTCCAATCAATATGTTTTTGGTAATGATCTTTACCTCAAAAATAAAATCAATGTGTAAAAAAGGAACGGGTAGTAATTTATGACTCTGGAAAAATCTTTGCTTGAAGGCACTCTCGACCGCCGCTCACTTCTAAAGGGAAGTCTCACTCTCTCAGCAACAGCAATGATCTCGGCAATAGGCGTCAAGCCAGTATGGGCCGCACCAACAGACGGTAGATACACAGTAAATATAGTTAATAAGCATACTCATGAGCGTTTCGAAGGGCTTTACCGCGTAGGGAATGAATACCTTCCTGAGGCTTTCGAAAACATAAACACGACCCTTCGTGACCACCGGACAGATGAAATTTTCCCGATTGACCCGCGCGTTATTGATATTGCTGTGGCTCTTCACAAAATGACAGGCACGCGACGTCCTTTTGAAATTATTTCGGGCTACAGATCTCCCAAAACCAACGCAATGTTGCGTTCAAACAGTAGCGCCGTTGCCAAAAAATCTTTGCATATGTCAGGGCAGGCACTGGATATACAAGTTGCCGATGTTCCAATCTCGAGATTGCGTGATGTCGCGATCAAACTGAAGGCCGGAGGCGTTGGTTACTATCCGAAAAGTAACTTTGTACACGTTGATTCGGGCCGATTTAGAACTTGGTAAAATCTTAAGCTTTCAATATCCACAATAATCTGCTAATATTCCTATAATAATAAAAAATTTACAGGGAATAACTGCGTGATACTGATTGGATTAGGAGCAAACCTTCCAAGTGAGCATGGAACACCGGCTCAAACTCTGGAAGTTGCAAAGAATCACCTTATAGAGAATAAAGTTCAAGTTCTGGCATCCTCCAGAACCTGGTTGAGTTCTCCCGTCCCGTACAGCGAAGATCAGCCGTGGTATGCAAATGCCGTTATCGCGGTAAAAACCGATTTATACCCCGCGCCACTACTTGCCTTACTCCAAGATATAGAGGCCGATTTTGGGCGTGTGAGAACGGTTAAAGACGCGCCGCGCATTCTTGATCTTGATCTTCTTGCATATAATGATGAGGTCATGGCCAGTGAATATCTTACATTGCCCCACCCACGTTTGCATGAGCGGGCTTTCGTGTTAAAACCTCTCATGGAAATAACACAGGAATGGGTGCATCCATACCTGAATAAAACCTTGATGGGAATGATACGTGACCTCGACCCCAAACAAAAAACCACACCCTTGGCAAAAGGCGAGGAATACCGGGTCGCCGGATAAATTCTGCGCTGAAACTCCCTGCCTTATGGGAATAGTCAATGTCACACCGGATAGCTTTTCCGATGGGGGCAGTTTTCTTGATCCTTTAAAAGCTATAAATCACGGTAAGCGCCTTATTGATGAAGGCGCTATGATTTTGGATATTGGTGGAGAATCGACGCGCCCCGGCGCAGCCCCGGTTAGTCAGGAAGAGGAATTAAACAGGGTTTTACCCGTAATCGAAGGGTTAAGCGATATCTGCGCACAGAAGGGAGCGTTGCTCTCTATAGATACGCGTCATACGGGTGTGATGCGCGAAGCGATAAAAGCCGGAGCTAATTTCGTGAATGATGTAAATGCTCTTAGAGATGAAGGGGCAATAGATGTGGTTGCGGGTCATGATATTCCCGTCTGCCTGATGCACATGCAGGGAACACCAGAGACTATGCAGGAAAGCCCAACTTACGATAATATTATTGATGAGGTTTTTGCATATCTGAGTAACCGTATCACAGAGTGCGTAAAGAGGGGTCTCAGGAAAGAAAATATAGTTGCTGATATAGGGATTGGCTTTGGTAAAACATTGGATCACAATATTGAGCTGCTAAAGAATATCGCTGTTTTCCATCAGCTGGATGTTACTCTTTTAGTAGGAACCTCCCGCAAAAGCTTCATTTCGAAAATAGATACTTACGCAATGCAGCCTGAAGACAGGCTGGGCGGATCATTGGTAACGGTTTTGGACGCGGCTCATAAGGGTGTGCAAATTGTCAGGGTTCATGATGTTGCCCAAACGCGTCAGGCCCTGTTAATGGCAAAGGCTCTTAGGTAGTAATAACTTTATCTTTGTGATAAACCCTAAAATATGAATATCGGAATCATTGGCATAGGGTGTATAGGCTCATCTTTGGCACGAGATTTGAAGAAATCTCAAGGTCACGAAATCTATGTGCATGATAACAATGCCGATTTTCTTGAGCAGGCAAAAGAGCTGTCGCTGGCCGATCACTACGGTGATATTAAAAGGCTCGCCAGTAATTGCGATATTGTATTTATATGCGTTCCTGTTCGTGCAATCCTCAAAGTGATCGAGGAAATCCTGCCACATATGAAAGAGGGCAGCATTGTTACAGATGTAGGCTCTGTAAAGTCTTCTTTATATGTGAATCCCAAAGCTATGCCAAAAGATGTCGTCTATATTCCGGGACACCCTATAACGTCGGGTACAAATACTTCCGGCCCCATGGCTGGCAGGGAAGGCGTCTTTAAAGGGCGGAAATGGATCATAACACCCGATAAATCTGCCTCGGAGACACAGGTAAACAAGTTAAAAGATCTGCTGGATAGTCTGGGTGCAAATGTATTGTCATTAAGCGCCAATGTCCATGACGAAATGCTTGGCTTTGTCTCACATTTACCACATGTCATGGCTTTTTCTGCGATGCAGGCAGCAAACGAACTTGACCAGATGCTCGATGAAGATGTTTTCACATTTGCTGGTGGAAGTTTTATGGATCTGACACGTATTGCTGGTGGCGACCCCGATATGTGGCGCGATATATTCTTGACCAATAAAGATAGTATTCTGGCTGCATGTAGCTTGTTTTCATCAAAGATGGACGAGTTAAAAACACTGATTGAAAATGAAAGCGTTGAAGAAATACATCAATTTGTGAATACTGCTCATAAGATTAAAGTGGAAAAATTCCCACATCAGGAAAATGAAACGAAGTAAGGCTTAATTATGACCGATAGCAAAACCAAAATCAGTTATCTGGGGATACCCGGATCATACTCGCATCAGGCCGCACATGAGTGCTTCCCGGATGGAAGTTTTTCAGGGTTTACCAAATTTGATGAAGTCATAAAGGCCGCTGATAGTGGTGATGCAGATTATGCAATTATTCCGGTTGAGAATTCGTCAGCGGGACGCGTGACGGAAGTTTACAATCTTTTGCCCAGCGTAAAGTTAAATATACTGGGTGAGCATCTCTTGCCCATCCATCACTGCCTGCTTGTGTCTTACAAGGCCTATCGTGGCTGGTTGCCGCATGAAATGGAGCCAAGCCAAGCCATCGCATGGAAAGAGTCTCCTTTAAGTAAAGAGGAAAAAGAAGAAGCGTTAAGTAAGATCAAGCAAGTACACAGTCATTCCCAGGCTCTTCTTCAATGCACAAAATATCTTGAAGAAAAATTACCAAAGGCCGGCACTGTAGTGGATTTCGATACGGCAACTGCTGCGCGCGCCCTTGCGCAAAAAGAGGATAAAAAGCATGCGGCAATCGCCTCAAGACATGCCGCTGATATATATAATTTACTGGTCGTGGATGATGAAATTGTCGATGACCCCTATAACATGACGCGGTTCTTGATACTTGGTCGAGGAGAGCAGATGGAATATGATGAGGACACACCAATGTTGACGTCCATACTTTTCCAGACCAATCACACTCCTGGCTCTTTGCTGGGTGCATTGAAGGCCTTTGCAGACAATAATGTGAATTTGACAAAGCTGGAAACATATATGCTCAGCCGCGACCTGACTGACCCGACATTCTATGTTGATGTCGGTACTGCGCTTCATCATCCTGACATGCAGGCAGCTTTAAAGGAATTCAAAAAATACACAACAAGCTGCAATATTCTGGGGTCTTATCCTGCAAGCCCGCACCGTGGTGAGAAAAACAGCTTCCTACCGGTTAAAGCCAAATAGTGGAAGCATGGCGCGATAACGGAATCGTTTTGTTTTCACGCCCGCATGGTGAGTCGGGTGCAGTAATTTCCTTAATGACAGAACATCATGGGCGTCATGCGGGATATCTTCACGGTGCCAGCTCTTCAAAGAACAAGATATTTCAAGAACCGGGGACGGAAGCATCTGTTGACTGGCAGGCAAGAACCTCAGACCAGCTTGGTCATTTCAAGTTGGAGTATAAAAAGAACTGGGCGGGTCTGCTTATGGATGAAAGACTTCGCCTTGCTGCCATGCTCTCAGCGTGCCATTTGACAGAAAGAGCCTTGCCGGAGAGGGAAAACCATCCTGAAATATATTACGGGCTAAAAGCGCTGTTCGAGACGCTTCAAAGCGATATTTGGGGCGCTGCTTATGTTTTGTGGGAGTTGGCTTTTTTAAAGGAGCTGGGTTTTGCTATTGATTTGTCCAGATGTGCAGGGGGAGGGGATGCCGAAACATTGGCTTATGTTTCTCCGAAAACCGGGCGTGCAGTGTCCAAAGCAGCGGGAGAAATTTATAGAAAGAAACTGCTGAATCTGCCTGAATTTCTCAAACCAAACGGAGATAAAGATCTGGCTGGAACAGAGGCAGATGTTTTAACGGGGCTGCAGCTTTTGTCTTATTTTTGGGAAAACTGGGTTTTTGCACAACATTCACAAGGGATTCCTGACGCCCGCTTGCGTTTTGAGGCGCAATTTGCCAAAAAGAATGATATGAATTTTGAAAGCTCTTAAGCTCTGCGGAAATTATGGCCAAGTCGACTAAAATATCGGAAGAAATTATTATGGATGTGCCTTTGTCTGAGGCGCTCTCCGACCGGTATTTGTCTTATGCATTGTCAACGATTATGAGCAGGTCTTTACCGGATGTGCGCGATGGTATGAAGCCTGTGCACAGACGTCTTCTCTACGCCATGTACCAGCTAAAGCTTAACCCGAGCCAAAGTCCAAAGAAATGCGCGCGCGTTGTTGGTGATGTTATTGGTAAAT
>NZNU01000066.1 GCA_002695035.1 Micavibrio sp.
CCAGCGATACATTTCATCCACCACAAATCCTGCCAATTGCGTAATCCCGTCATAGGCCTTGTCATTGCCGGGCGGGGTACATAACAGGGTCAAAAGCTCGACCAGATAACTGCGCTCATCTGTTAGTGGAAAGCGGCAGCCAAGTTGCGTGTCAAACGGATTAATTGCGTAATCCTGACTCATCTGAAGGCGATAATAAGCGGCTTCATGCGCACGCGATGGCGGCAGGGCATCTTTCACCATTGATATAAGGCCGGATGATGACGGGCCGATATCAATAATGGCCACATATGGGAGTTTTTCCAGACCCGGTGATAAAATCGTACCCAGATTAAGCGTGTTCATCAAAACCGATTTACCGGCGCCGGGTTGCGCAAAAATCAGGTCAAACCACGTTGTTGTTAAACTTGTACCTGTCTGGTAAGGCCAGACCTTTCCGTCAGGTGTACGAAGAAGAACCGATCCATCCTCAAACGGACTGGACGGGCGTTGCCATGGAAGAAGCTTCATCACTTCATACATCGGCGCAATGGCAGTCGGAGCAGTTCCCGCACAATGTATCCCCATAGCTGATGACATCACACAATCCAGCGGATCTCCTGAAACTTCGCTAACCTGGCAATATCCCCAGCTCTCAACCGCCTGGACAAGCGTGGACAGCCTGTCTCTTAAAAGCTGGCGCTCGCCGCGATTGGCCCATGTTGCCAGTGATATACGAAGGCGCACAACGGGTTCAGACCGCGACATACCTTGCAAACCCTCAAGCGCGTATTTGATTTGTTTGTTTATGCTGTTGGTTACACCGAAAATGGTAGCCAAAAATGACCGGAACTGCATGGCCTGCGCACCACCGCCCTCAATCATGAAGGATATACGGTAAGGCACACCCGCCTCGAATAACCTGTTGAGAAGCTGTGGAAAGGCTGTGGGATCCATGGGGGCAAGCGTTACATCTGCACCGGCCCATAAAAGATCACCAATCTGGACAACTGTTTCATCCATAATCCTTGCCTCGGCAACTGAAAGCTGTTCCCGCAATGGCGGCCAGAAAATATCGGACATATCCGTATTGCTGGTCGGCGCGCGTGGCGGGATCGGATCACCGGGAAGGCAGGCACGCCAGTTATTATTGGCGCGGCTGGGATACAGATTATTCTTTATCGCGGTAATGGCTTCATGCGCTTCCAAAACTTTTGTAGAAACACTCACCTCATCAAGGGCTGAGCGCACCGCTGCCACGTAACTTTTATGACGTGTCCGCAGAGCATCAAGTCCTGCAAGCGGGTCTTGTGCCTTTGGTGCATTGGCCCATTTTTTCCCCTTTTTCGAATCTTTTTTTATCCGGTCAAGTTCAGCCTTTGACAAAGAGGAGGGGCGGGTCCACAACACAAAATAACATTCTTCATAGGAGAGGAATTTTTGTAAATGGCGCTTACGCTCATCAAACAAATCATCTGCCTCCAGACCGATATTATTGGCCGTTGCCTTGGAAGGCGACACAAGCCTGTTTAATTCCTGGCCGATACGGTTCGGGTCACGCACGAAATAAACCTGCATGGCATGGCCCTGCCGATCAAAACGAGCACCGATTTTCAATGTTGCTGACTGGACGATGTGATTATATTCATCATCGCCTATAATCTGGCGGCTTCCGTCAATACGTATATAGGTCACCAGCGAGCCATCCTGGGCTGCCAGCGTATATTTATCATCAGCCGTTTCAATTGTAATAAACGACTCTATTGCCTGCTTTACGGCAAACTGGAAAGGTCTGAAAAGTGTTTCGAAAAATTTCATGTATGCGATACCAACTAGTCTTTAATAACTATAACGCCATAGCGCACTTAAGAACAGGGGACAAAAGAGAAAAATGTGACTTTAGGCGGTTTTTTTGAATGCGTCTTTATACATTTCAAGCCAGTTATTCGGAACTTTACCTCCGAACGGGCCAGCCTTCGAACGCCAATAGGCCAGAATTTGGGGGAATTGGTTAAATTCAAGATCCTGTTCCTTGATGATTCTGCGATCAAGCGGAAACAGGCGCACCCCGTCCAGTTTTTTACGGCGCTCTGCATAATGCCTTGGGCCGATATAATCTTTAAACACTTGCGCCAGAACATAAGGGTCGTCTGTCCCTACACGGTTTCTGACATCATCCCGTCGCGTCATCAGCATGTCCAGTATTGCACGTGATGTCTCAGACATGGGCCCTTGAGAGATACGCGCGACATAAAGGGCACGGGCAATATTGTGTAAATCGGTCTGCTCAATTTCCGGGAGCCAGACAAGAACGCCTGAGCGCATTTCGGCAACCTTGTCCAGATAGAAACACTGGTGGCAGAATATACAGGTTGTAATAAGATTGTCTTCAGTTATGCGGGCTGTCTCGTCGACGACTTTGACTTCCTGATACTTACCGGATTCGAACCCGCAGCATTGACATGTATTATTGTCACGGTCAAAGATTTTCTGTTTCGCCGCAGCGGCTGCGTCGGCGGGCATATCCTTAAAAGGAGAGGCATTGCCCTTGCGGGCAATGCCTAAAAATACAGGTAATTTTTTCATACCACTCTTATTAGAACGATAGTGAGTTCAACTCAGCTTGAGATACGGCTCTTCCGTCACCGATTGTGTTCAGGACTGACTCCGTTACGATTGGAAGTGCGAATAATGCACCACCGGCCGCCAAACGGATAGAACCGTCTTTAAGAGGTGTTTGTGTTGGGTTTTCAACGTGATCCTTGATTTTCATGACACCAAGAACAGCCAGTAGAAGACCGAACATGTATGACAACGCAGAAAGCAATGTCGGAAGCTCTGAAATAGAGTTCGTGATGTTTTCCGCAATGTTGCTGATGTTATTCGCCTGTGCAACGCCGGATGTCAGGATGACAACCATCGCCATTGCTGTGGCTTTTGTGTATGATATTTTGATCTTTGCTAACATAGATTTCCTCCTTAAAGTTATACAAATGATACTACAGATAAACCAAATGTGCTTTGCATAGCGTTCATCACGCTACCGATATTCACAGCAAACGCACCGCCCACAATATGGGTAATGGCTGCCATGAGAGACGCTTGTTGGTTGCCTTCGGCAACATCTCGCAAAATAAATATACCACGAATAAAGGCGATTACGCCAACTAATATCATGAAACCGACAACCGAGCCGATAACCGCCAATATATGCGAGTCGATATTGGCATCCCCTGTACTCATCGACAGGAAGCTCATTGTAGCGATGTAATTTGGACCACCGCCAAAAAGACCGGCAACTCCAAAGAAGTTTGCATTAAAGAATGTTCCGCCCACAGCCCCGATAATTGAGTCGATCGCAAACAGGCAACCAGCTACAAAAAATGTAAACATAGTGCCAATTCCGCCTGGGCCACGCGGGCCATCTTGTGAGGATTTCAGCATACGCCCAATCCCGATCATCACCAGGATAATACCTGCGATATAGCTGAAGCCGGAAAGAAGACGCAGCAAGGGCTTGAAAATATCCATGACAAGGAAAAACATCATTGCATCAAGACCACCACCGGATGGGGAGCCTGTTGCAATTTTCGCGTTGTCAAATCCGCCACCTGCGCCGCCGCCGGTTACAAGGCTAAGAGCGCCTTCTGTCATGATTGGCAGGGCAAGAAACATTCCGCCTGCGGCAAATCTTTTAATAGGCTCCCAGATAGGAACGGATCTTGGGTCTTCAACATGTTCACGGGTCTTGATAATCCCCATGACAACAAGGAACAGACCGAATAAATAACTTAACGCACCCAGCAATATCGGAATCATTGATGATCCGCGAAGTGCATTACAAATGACATCCCCTATACTGTGTAAAGGCCCGGCACCGGCAACAAAACCGGAGGTACAGGCATTTAATTCAGGACAGAAAGGTATACCGAAAATGGTTAGACACGGCATTGTGAACGCGTGTGCGGGCATGGAAAAGAGAAAGACACTCAGGAAAGTAATCGGCGCAAACAGCTTCACGGCCACTGATTTGGCCTGAAAACTCTTTACGAGATTTGATCCTGCTTTAGATAAAATCATATCCACCCTTTAATTATCGCTATAGTCATAGTAGACCATAATTTTGCCACATTGTGCAATTAAGGCCGCTAACTACGTGATTTAACTATAACTTTATAAACAGCCCTATTCCATCTATATTGCCATAAAAAGATAAATAAAAAATTAATCTAAAATTTTATCTATTTTTAGACGTAAAGGGCGGCACTGACCTTAGTCAGTTACCTGCCCTTGTGTGCCACGTACAACCCAGCGTCCATTTTCCTGACCAATAAAGGTGATATTACCAAGTCCGGGCAAGGAACTTCCGGTTGTCACGGTGACCGCATCAGAACTGCCATTAGCCCTTAACCAGGCTTTACCGGGCTGGGCACTTTGCAATGTCCATCTAACACTTGACTCGGATTGGACAGCCGGCCTGCTCGGTGCGGGGGCGGCCTGCGGCCTTGCCGCAGGTGCAGGTGCGGTAGTAGCAGCCCTGCGCGCCGCGGCGGCGGCAGCTGCGGCACGTGTAGCCTCTGCATCTCTTTCTCTTACATTGCTTTCAAGTGAAGACACCTTGGATTGCAAGCGATCAATCTGCTGCTCCAATTCTGAAGTGTCCACTGTCGGCGCTTGTGCCTGCACAGGTGCAGCCTCATTTGAATTGGATTCCAGCGCATTCAGCCTGACTTCCATCGAGTTCATATTGCTTTGCATATTCTGCAATGTCGCAGATAGCTGATTCATCTGCTGTGTCATTTGCTGCATGCTTCTCAAAAAGGCTTCTCTTTGAGCATTATTTTGCGCATCATCCTGCTGAGGCTGGGTCGCTGTTACGGCATCTTCTTGTATTTGCGCTGTCACATCGTCCATCGGGCGAAATTCCATTGGCTCGCCATCCTGCTGGGCAGGTGCATTTTGTGCCATTTCCATAGGCTCGGATTCTACTTCAGGCGCGGGGGCAACATTGCCTTCATTTTCCTGCAAAGCAAAATCGGGCTCCATATCGGCTTGCATGTTGGCTTGTACACCTGCTTGTTGTTGAGCTTCGCCCTGCATATCGGTCTCATCCGCCATGATATTGGCCTGATTGTTTTCGTCTGCTCCAAAGCCACTCTCTTGGTCGGCTGTGTTATCGAATCCAAAATCATCTGATGGTGTTTGCTGGTTATCATTCAGCCCTTCATCAAATCCAAAGCCGGACTCATTTGGCTCCATATTCTGGTCTTGTTGTTGAAAAGGGTCTTCCATTGCAGCCATATCCATAGTGTCTTGCTGCTCCATATCACCCGGCAAAGCCATACCGCTTGGGTCTGCGCCCTCTTCCGCTACGGGAGGCAATTCGGACTGATTCGTGTCTTGAAGAGGATCTTCCATCCCCGCAAGATTATCCTGCATGGTTTGCTCGGCTTCAGTGATTTCCATTTGCTGTGGCGACATGGTGTTGCCGGTGTCAGGCGAGGAGAAAAGAGCTGAATAGGCGACGAAAGCCCCACCCAACACGATGACCCCTATAATCGTATATAAAAGAGCCTTGGCAAATTTTGCTTTTGCTGTGTCTTGTGGCGGTATACCCTGCCCCATATCTTCAAACTCATGATCTTCAGGCATATCGGAATACTCATCTTCGAAGGCATCCAGTGAATCGTCTTCTTCAAAATAATTGGTTGTGTCCCCTTGCAGGTCCAGATCCTTAGCATCATCATCTTTTGAAAAATCACTCATTATTAATTACCTTCCGATAGTTCTTTGATTTTTAAATTCTTTTACTCAGTGTAAGGCTCTATTGCCCGGTGGTGAAGCTGTTTGCCTGCCCGGGTTGGCCAAGATTAATATTTATACTTCCAGTTCCTTGAGGAATCGTTAATCCCTGACCATTCACGGGAACGGCAGGTGTTGTTCCGTTTGGATTCAATTGATAGGGGTTTATCTGCTGATTAGGAAATTGCGGAGACTGAACAGAATTTTGTGCCTGCACGCCTGTATTTGCATCTGTGTCAAAAACAGGTTGCAGGAACAGAATACCAAGCGGTGTTCCGGCCCGAACGCGAACCAGAATTTCACGCGTTCTACCCTCTTCTTCCAGAAAGTCCCCAAGCTCTCGGGCTGCTTCCTCTACCCCGCTATAAACCTCTTCACGCACATCCAGATCGTTTTCATCCTGAACCACTGTTTCACCGCTGACGACAACTGTTGTATCGCCGGAATCGGCCACGGCCTCACCCAATCCTTCGATAAACCTTGCCGCGGCAGGCAGGATAATACGCTCGAACAGGCGACGATCAACATCTGTTGCCATTCCTGTCAGAGTTGTATCAGGGTCTACGGCAATGGCATCAATGTTATAGCTGACACCCTCATAAACTACGGTATTAAATTTAATGACGAGATATCTGTCTTCGCGGTCAAAGCTTCCAAGCACGCGCCCACCGGAGAAGGGGCCCGTCACAATCTGGGCCAATACGGGCCCGGGAATATCTGAATTTGCCTCCAGCAACATCTGACCATACTCAACTGTTCCTGCTGATAGAAGCTGTGTAACCTCTTGGACAGGTGCTATTCCCTGCTGTCCGTTTTGAAGTCCGCCTTGCGCTCCATCCAATCCAAAGCCTTGCTGTTGACCGAATGCGGCCTGCTCATCTTCAAAGCTTGTGACAACCATTGAATTAAGCGGCTGGATACTGCGGGTTTGTAAAATCTCGCCCATTTGTGCGGACATGGCCTGCGCCAAATCATTCAAAGCCTGTTGTCGTGCAACTTCCACAGGGTCGGGGCCTTGCTGTACAGGCTGAGCTGGCTGGACGGGTTGTTGTGCAAGACGCTCTTCTTGTATCTGGCGCCAGCGGTCGAGCGGGTCTTCCGTTTCAGGCTCTAAAATCTCAGCACTTAAACGGTCTTCGACGGGATCAAGCGGCGTAGGGAAAAAACTTTCCTCGGTATCTATGGCCTGATTCAGGCGATCCTGATTTTCCTGTTCAATCTGCTCACGCATCGCCGGGTTAAGCTCTGACGTTCCAGCATCTTCGCGCAAATCTTCCTGGCCTGTCGGCACATAAGACGGGTTGGTCGGTTCGCCACTTCCGCCGAAGAATAAAATTCCGACTATAACAACGACTATAATACCGCCGATGATACCCAGCTTGACCAGCGGATTTTGTGATCTACCGCTGTTGCTATCTTCAAAGGTATCAAAATCATCATCGAGGTCCTCGATGTCAAATTCTTCTTCCTGGTCGTTTACATCAGAATTCATTGAGGTCAACTTCCTTTTCCTTCACATAGGCACGCACCATTTTACCCTTATCGCTGAGAAGCAGGACAGGCGCATCTTCCAATTCATAAACAGTCATTCCATCAGCAGATCGGACCGAACTGCTCCAGGCGGGTGAGAGAAGTGTAAGCGGTGTACGGAAATAGGTCAATCCATTCAGGCGGTATGCTGATGATCGCCCGTCTACGCCGGTTACAACCAGCCTCTCGGCCTCTTCTGGTGGCACGCCCTGTAAAACAGAGGTCAGATCTTCTTTTCCGGCCTTCAGGCTGTTGCTAACATCAATTACGGAAGGCGCGCCATTAGGGCCGTATTCAGGAACTCTTAAATCCAGCCTGTACTGCACTCTGTCACGCACGGTTTTCAATGTCAGTACGATGGGCGCGCGCAAATCAACAAGCCTGATGGAAATATTTCCATGTGCAAATTCCGATAACGGGGTTATACGGATTATATTCCCCTCTTCTTCGGGCTGTAGAATCTCAAAATCTCCTGCCCAGCCAATATCACGTATAGGCCACGGATCACCGCCCAGATCAACAAAAGTCACTGTCGAGATGAATCCCACTGCCGTTGCGATCTCCTGTGGTGGTGCGCCCGGCTCAAGTGATAATGTTTCAACGCCTGTTACAGGCTCCGGATATTCATAAACCGGGGTCTGCACAGCTTCTTGTGTATCATCATATGTGCGCAAAAATCTTTTAATTTCTTCCGGTGTCATTGGCAAAAGTCCGGTAACAGAGGCATCAAAAGCCTCTTCGCGCAACTCAGCCTCAAGTTCTTCCGGTGATAATTCAGGCTCTTCCAGCCCGCCCTGTACAGGCAGCATCATTCCCGGAGGTGTGTTCGGGTTTACAGGTGTGGCCGTGATAGATTGCGTTTGCGAGGTCACATTTCTGGAGCGCGGAGCCTGCATTTGCCCTGTTGGCGGCAAAATTCCGGTCTCGGCATTACCATCAACAGGAACGCCTCCCGTATTCCCGTCTGCCGGAGGTCCTCCGTTATTGCCATCAACCGTTTCAGTTTGGGGTATCGCGTTATTTATAAAACCCTCAAGTGTTGGCAGTGTCGGGTCAGGATCGGCATCAACATCCCCGTCGGCACTTTCCAGCGGTGGAAGTGCTTGCGCATAAGCAGCCACAGGCATAACGGATAATATGGCCAGAAGCCCGACAAAAAGAAGAGTCATGCCCTTAGCCGGGATATGTTTTTGCTTTTGTGTCACTTATTAATTCTGCCTTAAGGGTTTTCTTTATTCATTTGGTTTGAGGGATAGACCTCTTTATATGTCGCCATCATAACGACAGAGCAAAAGGTTGAGAAGTTTTTTTGTTAAAATACTGAATTTCAGGACTCTTTGTACAAGTTAGTGTTATTGCGGCACTGCGACCCATTGTTCGATACCAACCCCGTTGGGACTTTCAAGCTTGGGAACACGCACCACTACGAAACGGATAAGGAATGTATCACTGCGCGATTGTGATCCTGCCTCATATGTGACAGTCATCGGCATCTCGACATTCCATTGATAACGGCCATCAACAATTCCTTCCTGCACAATCACAGGCGCACTTAAAGGCGCGGCGGACACAACCTGCTTATTGTTTTGAACGGTTTCAATAATGCCTGAGTTTTGCAGAGCTTGCGTAAAACTGGCCCAGCCCTGCCGTGTGAAGTGGCGGGAAGCCTCCTGCAAGCTCTTTCTGAAATCACGGAAGTTAAAGGTCATTGTCTCCGTTGCGGCTTGCGCAACCCATGACATCAAAGCAGGCTTACTCAGATTTGGCTCGTTAAGTGCCGTCATCGGCACAAGGCGACCATCTTCAGTAGTTGCAAAATACACATAGTCTGTCTCTTTGGTCGTAAAGACAAAGAACAAGACAAATATTAAAACGAGTATGACCGCACCCTGAATCAGCGCCAGCGTTCTGAGCGCACGATAACCGTCCTTATAAAATTCATTGCGGACAATAACAGAGGCCAACCCCTTTAAAGGTTTGTCCGGCTGCTCGCTACCCTCCTCATATGTATTTCTTGTGTCAACGGGCGGGCGCTTTTGCGGGCCCTTTTTTATGCCCGTTCTTCTCATCGGGTTCGGGCGGCCGGCTTGCTGCGACTGTCGCGGCTGGTTTTGATCTGGTGTATCGGATGAATCAGACATATTGGAATAAGTATATAATATTACACGGAGGGATTGAAAGCCTTTAGATGAGTAGGAAATGAATCTTTCCAAAGCACAGTTTATGACGACTTTTAATGAATGGCAAGTTATCTCCTTATATTAAAAAATAAATTTTCATATAGACTTATCCAAAGTTTTTGACGACATCAGGGTATCTTGTGCTAAAATAGGGCTATTATTGGTTTTTAAGCTTAAAAGGGAATGAATGTTTAAGGGTCGTTTTGCGATACTGGTGAAAAGGGGAATATATCTATTCTTGTGTATTGGCCTTCTTGTGACACTTGTGTCCAGGCCATCCTTTTCGCAATTTTCCACTGCCGCCCTTAAAATATTTTTCACCAATGAACGTATCCGCCACGAACAATGGGTCATAAACACCCTTGCAAGAGACAATATATTCCCGGCCCTGATGAAAATGACCGAGCAAATTAATACGGGCGAATCCAAATCATCAGAATTGGGAGCTTCTTTCTCCGACAGCCGTAACCATACCATGACAGAAACTTCAGCCAATGAACTTATTGCCGAGACTGCGGAAGCCGCGCGCCCGGATGATGGTTTTTGCCGCCAGATTTCGACCAGAAAGACGTTGACTACCGCGCGGGAAACCGCAAAGGCCAATCAGAACATCATCTCCTCCGGTGCCTCCGATTTGCTGGAAGGGCGGGCCGGTACTATTGCAGGCGAAGGGCCTGACACACTCGCCGAACGTGAGGTTGGAGCTTATCAGTCTATATATTGCAATCCCGCGGATATGAACGGTGCTGTAGAATGTAACGCGGACGCAGAAATGCAAAACGCAGATATAGACCCGTCCACCGTATTTGGAAAATCCACCAATCCCGATCTTGATTTTGCTGTCGGGGACGGAGGATCTAACGGTGTCGCGCAAGACTATATTAAAAACCTGTGCAATCTTAAACCGGCGGGTGAACCGCCACTTTATGCCGCCGATGATCCTGAATATGTAGAGATCAGATTACGGCAAGAGCGTCTTCAACTCGCACAAAAACAATGTATCGACAGCGTCGCCGGAGTCATGGGCTTTTACGCCCCCGGTGAAGAGGCGATGCCTGATGCAATGAAGGCCACATTGCTGGAGGCCGGATTTACCGAGGAAGATCTGGAAGATAATTTTTATGCTGACGGGCCCAGCGAGAACGAACTTTACAAGGCTAATATCATGGCCACACAGACCCCGGCGGCAATGGTGGATGGTGTAACCAGTGAAGAAAACCTGAGACGACAGGCCAATCAGAACAGAATTTTATCTATGCAAATTACCGCGAAAGGCCTCTCAACTGAAGAGCAGGCTGTCCGCAATATGGCTGTATTGGTTGGACTTGATCTGAATGACAGGTTGGAGGAAATAGGCGGGAATCTTCTCCAGACACCGACACAAGGGGGAAGCCGATGAAAAAAACACTTCTCCTTTGTCTGTTGATATTGCTTCTGTTTCCAATGGTGGGTGTTGCGCAGGTCAGCACCGCAGCAATCAAAAGGATTATTGAGCGTGAATTTTTTGTCAAAACACGCGAAGATGTCATTCTGGATGATCTGTCCGCCGATAACTGGACAGCGGCTTTGATGAAGATGACGGAACAGATTTCCGCTGGCCAGACGAAACAAATAGAAACCCAGGCCAGTTTTACTGATTCGCATAACCTGAATGATGTCGAGATAGCCGCCAACCAGCAGGTTGCGGATACGGTTGAGGAAATGCGCCCCTCCAAAGGCTTGTGCGAGCGCCAAACTGCCGCGGCCGGACTTGTATCAAGTGATATAAAGATGAAAGCAGCATCTGAAAACATGTCCCGGGAAAAGCTTTCTTCAAGCCTGAATCTACCCGGAACAGTAGGCGCGCCGGGGCCAGGGGTTCGCCAGGAACGCCGCCTCAGGCAAGTGCAAACCGTTTACCAGTCCGGCGATACGATGAATGGTGCCGTCGGTGAGGCTTTGGGGGTAACACCTGCTGACAGTACGCGTTTAAATGCGGATTTGTTTCCCAGCTTTTATACCAAAGCCACATACCCTAATGTTGATTTCAGCGATGCCGAAACCACAGATGAAGAAACTGACCTTCTGGCTTTCCAGGACAATATCTGCCAGACAACAAATTTGCCTAATCCGCCTCCCGTTTTACTGCGGGATCCACAACAGCAGGATGTGTTGCGGGATATAAATGATATGGCGGCAGTACAAGGGCTGGCCTGTTATGGCGTGCAATCACAAGCAGCCCTTTATCAGGAAGGATCCGGTGAATCGGCAGAATATATACGGGCTATTCTGGCGCAAAGCGGCGTGGAAGATGAAGAAGAAATAGAGTCAATTATGGGACCGAATGATAAGCCCAGCTTTATGGCACAAATGAAGGTATTAACCCATTATATGAATAACGGGGCAGGACAGGCAGCGGAGAATGTAAGCCACCCTGCTGACTTACAGAGAAAGGTCGTTTTACAGGATGCGGCCAATCTGATGCTGAAATACGAAACTTATAAAGCATTAAAGCAAACCGCTGCAAATCTTGTGATGATTAACGAACTTGATTTGCGTGACGAGGCCGCCGAATATTACGCCTCTGATAGCAGAGCCCCTTACCAACAGGATTAAAAGGTTTAAAATTATGAGCAAAAAACAAAAATTTCTGTCCCTCATTCTCTTGCTGGTCGTCCTTCTTTTTGGTGTTGCCTCTGTTGCAAAGGCACAGAACCTTGCCGAAATCAGACGCTTTATTCGCGAAGAATTCAGGGACCACAGGGAGTTTATGCTTGAAACCTTTTGGGAAGACAATGTTCTTCCGGCTCTGATGAAGATGACGGAACAATTAAGTGCCTCGCAGATGGCATATTCAGAAAGACAGGCTTCCTTTACCGAGCGTGAAAATGAACATTCCAAGATTGTGGCTGCCAACCAGCATGTCGCCAGAACGGCCATTTCCCGCAGGGTCGATACCGAATATTGTGCCCTGGCGACCTCAACCAAACCTGTTATTCAAAAAGAAACAGAAGCCGATGCCGCCCTGTCCTCATCGATGACAACAGGTCTCTCCGGCAGCTCGCAAACAGTCGGCTCTGCACAGGCCAGCCAAAATCTTAATGTTCAAAACAGGCAAAATATAACATGTCAGGATGTTGACCCATCAGACGAGGTGAAGAAAGCCTTTTGTAATGTGGATACAGGAACAACAGAAGGTGGTAACAGCGCCATGAATGCGGATGTTATCTCTATGGAGCCGGACGCTAATGGCGCGCTTTCTCCCGAGGCTCAGGACCTGGTGAACAATAAAAACTTTTTATTTACGACCCAGCTTCCTGATATCACCGCTGACACTTATGAAAATGAATCCACCCAGCTTGCATTGTCACAATCAAGACCTTATATGGCTCAACAGAAGATGGCCGAATATTGTTATACGCTTACGATGAAAAACCGTATGGTCATGGGAAATGCGGAGCCAACGCCTGAACAAATAGCCGCTCGTGAAGCTTACGGTATGAGTGCCGAAGAAGCCGCAGCAGCAGGTGTCAGCGCCCGCACAATTCGTGATGACCAGATCAACACTCTAAATAGTGCGGCCTTTGGTGTTGGTCAGATCGGGCCGGAAAGCAATGCGCTGCGCTCCGATAATGTTATCGCAGGGATGCAAGCCAGTGACAGCTATTATAATCTTCAACTCGCACAATGTTATAACAGTCTGGTTGCCAGCAGGTTGGGTAATAAAATAGCCGAATACAACACACAAGGTAAAATAGACCAGCTTAGGTAAGCCGCTCAGACAAAATCATATGAAAAAAGATATAAAAACATTTTTGTATATTCTATTTACGACGATACTGGCTGTGGTCGTATTGTGGGATCCGGTCTCTTCGCGTGCGCAATTTGGCGGCTTTGGGGGCTTTGGCGGCATATCGTTTGGAAACCTGTCAAATGCGGTCAAAACAGAATTTATTGCGCCTTTAATGAAACAAACCGAACAGCTTGCGGCAGGGGACGGGCAAAAATCCCAGACCGAGGCGTCCTACACTGACAGTAAGTTAAATGTCGACACTGTTAATGCTTCTAACGACCTTATTATAGATGAGGGTATTGAACAGGCCCGAGTGACTAAACTTGGTTGCGAATATATCAGTATGAATAAGGATATTCCCAATCAGCGCGCCAAGCGCAAATCCGATCAGCGGGTCATGGCGCAGAGCATCCATGACAATGCAACAGGACGTGCCGGGACGCCCGGCGGGCTGTCCGAGCCGGAACGGCTCCGTTATGATATTGCAAACTTGCGGGAAAGATGCACAGGCCAGGAAGCCAATAATGCTTTAGCCGAGCTCTGCGATACGGATACGGACCCAGAAAAACTCTATAGCGATATATCGCCCGAAACTCTTTTGGGCAGCTCAACCGCCACCAATCCGGAAGAGGTCACAAATTATGTGACAAACAGGATTCGCCCGCTTCCTCAGCTGACACCAGAGGTTGTTACGAACGAAAACCAGCGCGATGATTATGCAACGACCTACCAAAGGCTTGTCAGGGAAAAACGCGTACTTGCCGATGATCTCGCGGCCATTGCGTCAACCCGCCTGCCNGGACCAGATGGAGGAACCGAGCAAATGCGTAATATGTTGCGCAATGATCTGAAACTGGATGAAGAGCAGATTGATGAGCTTGTTCCCGAAGGCAGCGGAATTTCCGAGGATATGCGCCTTGAAGTCATGACCAAGATGTTTACGGCCCGTCCGCAATTTTATACCGGGCTGATTACAAATCAGGCGGGTGTGGCGCGTGTTCGTTCACAACTCAGCGCACTGGATGTCTATCTTAACAGCAGAATTGCAGAGATGAAGGAAATCAGGACGCGTCAGGAAGCCCTTATCGCTACCCGACAGGCGCGCCGGAACATAGAGCGCAACAATGCGGTAATTCTTTCGCGCTAAAGCAAATATAAAAAAGCGTATTTTTGACGAGACTGCGAGGGTTACTTACCCGAAATCTTTCATGCGCCGCCGTCCGAAACTCATCAAAGCTGGGCGTTTATTTCCGGCCAGATATGAGCGACCCCGGCGCATGGCAGAGTTAAATGTAAGCCCGTATTTTTCCAGCATATAAAATGCAAAGGTCGATAATATTGCAAAAATAAATGTGATCATCCTGAAATAGACTAAAAGGAACAGGAATGAGACAGCCGCGCGCGCATCAAAGGCGAAAAACCGCACCGGGCGCATCGAATTTCGCCAGTGCCAGTTTACCTGGTCTTGCATGTCCTGTACTTGATTTTTTGCCATAGTGTTTTTTAGCCTACACCCAAAAACTTAATCTGAGGTTTACAGCCCTCAAGCTCCGCCACCTGTGAGAAGAAGATAATGACGCTTGGTAATGTCACCGCTTTCAAACGCGTCCGAGGCTGATTTATTCATCGTTTGGCCATATGAGGGGATCATGCGCTCAATCTCATTTGTCCACTCTTCGAAATTCATATCCAGTAATTTTTCGCGCACCTCATCCGGGAACACCATCCACTCACGAATACCCATCCGCCCGCCTGATACTTTGGGGACCAGGGATTGGGTGACAATCATTCGCAAAGTTTCCATCAAGGCATAGGCGCGCTCACCACGCTCTTCCTTTTCAAAAGAGGAAATCATACGGCGCACAGTAGAAGAAACGCCTGTTGTATGTGTTGTGGTGTAGACTGCGTGCCCTGTTTGCGCAGCCTCAATTGCCGCCGATATCGTTTCGCGATCACGCGCTTCCCCAACCATGATTATGTTTGGCTTGCGTCGCAGGGCGTTTCTGACACCATGTGCAAAATCTGCCAAATGTCGCGGTATCTCTGACTGGGACACTAGCGAACGCGGTGATTTTATTGTGTCATAGGTAAATTCTATCGGCGCTTCATAGGTCAGCATTTTACCACAACCTTCTGCGCGCTCCAAAAGCATACGGTTTCCGGCGGCAAGCAAGGTTGACTTACCCGAACCCGTGGGGCCCGTGACCACAACCATGCCTTGGCGCGGCGCCCAGTTGTCGATGATGTGTTGTTCTATATTCAAGTCACTCATCTTAGGCGGCTCGGTTGGCAGAGCGCGCATGGTGATCTGCGCCGCATCGCGACCCTTGGCCTGAATTGCGGTAATATTTACACGGAATCTTATACGGCTGTACCGGTCGGGGCGTATCTCGTAAGATACATCCAGATCCTTACCTGATGCCAGACGCGCTTGCGCGTCAGGGCCGTAAATACGGTGCAGGAAGGCCGACATGTCAGAGGCATCCATACTGCGGTAAGTTGCCGGATAAAGTGTTCCGGAAATATCGTTATAAACAACGCGTTCTGTCTGAATTGAGATATCTGATGAACCCTGTTTAACACACCATGTCAGAAAAGGATCAACCGTATCCTCGCGGAAACGATCGGGTTCGTCCGGATAGATGCGACCGGCACTATCCTCGCCTTTGACTAAACTTACCGGCTTACGGGTCGCCATTCGCCGGTCTCCGAAATAAGGGCAGGTTTGCCTGTAATTTCCAATGCGCGGTCACCCACACGCATCTCTTCACCACCACCGGTTACACCACGGTTAACCATCAATGCGTATGGCGGGGAAATCATCCCCTGCGCCAGAAGCTTTTTATAGCGGATCATGCCTTGGAAATCGGCATTGAGGCGGTTTAAGTCTTCTTCAAATATAACATCGGCCTGCTCGATACCCTCGTCCCAGCCTTTATCAACAAGGCGTTCCCACAGTACAATTTCTTCTTTTGTCCGTGGCAGCAAAATACCGGGAGGGTCTTCAACTTCGCCCCAGTCACGTTCCAGATATTGTCTCCATGAGCGTGCGGTTGAAGTAAATCTGGCATTGCGATTGATATTATAAATCGTATCCGATACGGCCGCTTTTTGTCCGTCGCCTTCAATAATAATGGCATCCAGCGCCTCGGACACAATGGGCGGCTCGATAACAAAGCCGGACGGGGCGCGGATAAGCAGTTGCCTGAAATCGTAAATCTTGTCCATTTGCGACGCGCTCTGGTTCAGTTCCTGCCGGATAAAATACGTCCTCCAGGCAAGACCGCCACGCGCACCATATGATAAAGCCGCTTCTTTCAAAGCCTCCAGCCTGATATCAAGCGGCATTTCCTGTGACAGGGCTGTTACTGATTCATCATAACGCTGACTTTGCAAATATTCTTTCTTTGGCGGAGGATCAAGCTCTGCTGCAGAGCAGGTAGAGCAGGCCGCAAGAAGCATACAGGCCGCAAGCGCCAGTAATGCAAATCCATTTTTTTTGCGCAATTTAATCATCTTTAGAAGGGTATGTTATCCTGTTCAAATTGTGAATTATAACGCAACTCAACTGTCTGCATTGACGCATCTACAACTATATCTGCGCGATTACCGAGCTGTAGTCCGATTGAGCGCAATACATCTATGATAGGCTTGTTTTCGACATCAATTGTCACCACCATCTGATTGGATGTTTGCTCGCCGATTGTTAAGAACTGATAACTTGCGCGGTTGGCCACAATCTTTGCCACATCTTCAACAGGCCCTACCCAATCAAGAGTAATAGCGCGCTTCAACTCAAGAGGCACATTATCGGCCGGCTCCATAGTCACTTCTGGTGAGCGGGTCTGCTCAATCGCAGCCAGCGTCTGCAGGGCTTGTGAGGCTTGGTCTGCAGCTTGCGCCAGCTGGGCCGAAACCTTATCAGGGTCGGCAACAACTTGCGGGTTTTTGTAATGGTAAGGTTTCCCCGGTTGGCAGGCCGCCACGAGGCATAAAGCCGCCAGGGCCGTTAATCCTTTTGAATATGTGTAAAATGAGCGAAGTATTTTCATGTGTTTTTGAATTTTTCTAAAAGAACGAAGCGTTGTTTATAACTGTCCTATATTCCTGCGGCTGTGACAAGCCCTAGTTTTTAAACCAAATCCGGCATCTCTGCAATTTTATACAGTTAAGCCTTTAAAATCCTTTAATTTTAGCGTTTAGGGCGTACAAGGCCCTTTTGTTTCATGGCACTGACGACCTTTGATTTATAAGCATAGCTTAAATGAGGTGTTTTAGAGTGATAATGCCCGATCGCCGTAGAGAGCGAATTGGTGCTATTGATATGCTGTCGCAAAATCCAGGCCGAAACGCCCATATTGGTACAGGCATCATCCTTGATCCACGCCATTGCGGTTTGCTCGCTTACACCCCAGAAATTAGAAAGTTGCGGCACCCATATCGTATTAATCTGCATCGGACCCAGATCATAGGAGCCGTTCGTGTTCGGGCCTACGGCCTGTCCGACTTTTCCACCTTCAACCTGAAGGATCCCGACCAAAACTGCAGGCGGAATATTATATGTTTGTGCGGCCAGTAACAGGCATGCGGCAATTACTTTTGTCATCTAGGCAGCATCCCCATCATTATTGTCATCAGATTTTTTCTTGGCAAAAAACGACATCGGGCTACCCCCTCCTGAACTTGCGGACTGGGCAGGCGCTTCTTGCGGCTGAGGTGTTGGCGGTGGTGTTGGTGAAGGCGGCTGTGTTTCCTCTTGTGCCAAAGGCTGTGTCTGGGGCTGTGTCTGGGGCGGCTGTTGTTGCTGTGCCGTCTGTTGCGCGGGCAACTCTTGTGCGGCTTGCTGCGGCGCGGGCTGACCTGCTCCCAATTCCTGATCACTCAGCGCTGCAGCGAGAACTTTCAACATATCAACGCGCGCATCATAGGCCTTCCAGACAGGCTCCATCGTCATGCCGCTGCCTTCGCGTTTCTGCTGGTCTTGTGAAGACACAATTCTTGCCATTTCCGAAAAATGGGATTGCGCGTAAATAACAACAAGACCTTTCAGAAGCGATAGCTGCGCATGCTCCTTTTCCCCTTTAGGAAGGTCGGACATGATATCGCCCTGAATCTCACGCGCATCGGCGAGCAATCTGTCGGTTACCTTTCGGATCAATTTACCCGGTTGCTCTCCGAACGGAAAGGCCACAACCGAATTTACGATCGGGACAAGCGCGTTTAATGTTTGCAGGCGAATCTGGTTTTCATCAGCGAAAAACTGACCCTGCTCCATCTGTTTGATACGATTTGCAGCATCCTTAATGGACACAAAATTGTCTGCATATGAAGCCAGAGCCTGAAAAGCCTCCGAAAATCTTTGGGCATCCGCACCAGCCGGTATCTTTCCACTCATCTGGTACAGACCGGCAACCAAAGGGGTCACAACAGAGGTCAGACCCAGCCTCAAATCGTCCTTATCGGCATCACTTTGTGTCAGGTCGGATTTTTCTGAAAGCTCGATACTTGCTTTTGTAACAGCGGTTAAAAGTTGTGCCAGTTTTTCAGCATCCTCTTTTTCGGTCGTTTTGCCGCCACTGCGCGCGGTAACCTCGTTCACAGCCGCAACCAGGGGAGTCCCCAGTTTTTCAAAGACCTGTAAAAATATTTGGTGTTTTTTGTCCATAGTATTGATGTGTAGCTTTTTCAAGGCCTTATGGCATATGACTATTTAGTTTACAACAAGATCCTTAAGAAATGTATTACTGTCTTTTGGTTTACCGCGAATGATTTTTAACTCTCCCGTTCCTGCTCTATACAACAAAAAGGGCGTCACATCCAGATTCCAGTCCTGCATAAGACGCATATTCGTTTCAACCCCCGCCAGTGTCACGTCCTCGCTTACAGGAATAACATCCTTATCGCCATTGATATGGTTAATAAGAACCTGTCCGGCCTCTGGCATACTCAAAAGCATGGCAGCACGGGCAAGACTGTCACCACTCAGAATTCCAACCGGAATAACGCGCAATCTGAGGCGGCGTTCTTCAAATACATTTTTGTCTAACAGCTCTTTTATAAAAGCATGACAATGAGGGCAATCAGGGTCAATCAAGGCATAGGCAAGCGGTGCGTCTGCCGCACCGATTTCTATGTAATTTGCATTTTCAAAAGCCTGATAAAGCATTTCTGCTTTGGAGCTGGTGTTGCCTTGCCCTTGGGGGGAGGTTTTGCGCGCAACACTCATTGCCTCATTAGCACTCAGTCCGGATGAAAGGGGGCCGGCGGCTGGAGGGGCGTTCCTGGCTATATTTTCCAAACCGGAGGGGCTTACGGGATTGCCGTATTTATCCAGCAAAATGCCGACAATATTGGCTTCCTGATTGGGCGTTACATAGACATATTGTACTTTACCGGCCTTAACCGTCAGCCAGCTGTCCAATCCCAGATTTTTACCCAGATATCGCACTTGCGCGCCTTTGTCGGCAAGCCCTCTTATATAGGGCGGGTACTCGCTTGTTGGCACATTACCCGCCTGTGCGTTTGCGGCGGCTGACGGCAGCAATATTGCCATAGACGCCAAAAGGCAAAACATGAAAGTACAGCGCATAAAATTAGAATCCGGGTTAAAAAGAATTTTCACGTGAAAGGAGTTTACCCTTAACAGTTATTTTACGCAAATACGGATACAATATCAAAGTGCAATTCTTGATTTTAATGACTTTTTTTACAGGTAAAAAGACTATATCCTTTTAAAAGCTTTGAAGTTTTGCGAGGGAAAGGAACATCACCATGGAATTAATTATAATATTACTGATACTTGGCGCGCCCGTATTGTTCGGGATAGTACTTTACAACCGTTTGGTGGCTTTACGCCAGACACGTAAAAACGCCTTTTCCGACATAGATGTCCAGCTGCAACAGCGTTTTGACCTGATCCCCAATCTGGTGGAAACTGTTAAAGGCTATGCCTCTCACGAACAAGATACCTTGCAAAATGTAACAGATGCGCGTGCCCGCGTATCAAAGGCCGACACCCAGCAAGAACGCCTGAACGCCGAAGGCGCGCTTGGCGGAGCATTGCTCAATCTTTTTGCGGTGGCTGAAAATTATCCTGACTTGAAGGCTGATGCTAATTTCCGCCAGTTACAGGCCGAGATCGCAGATATTGAAAATAAAATTGCCGCCGCACGCCGCTTCTTCAATAATGCCACTTCCGAATATAACACGGCTGTTGAACAATTCCCCAGCAGCATCGTTGCGAAAATGTTCGGCTTTCACCAGCAACCGTTTTTCGAACTTGATGACAAGCTTGAGGAAGCGGTTAGAACAGCACCAGAAGTTAAGTTTTAAAGCGGTCTTTTTGACTTATGGCACTTGGCGCAATCGGTCTCAAAACCCATATCTGGAATAATAATTTCTGGTCACTGGCCCTGATGGGGCTCTACCCTTTTATTATGTTGGGCCTGTTATGGCTTATTGGGGCGGCAATAGGTTGGGGTCTTGCACCTTACGGGGTGGATCGTGAAGTTTTCGCAGCCGCCCACGGTAACGGTGTATTCCTGCAATATTGGCCGCTTTTGCTAACGGCGGTGGCGATATGGTTTCTTGTATCATATTTCTTTCATAATAAAATGATAGCAAAGCTGGCTCATGCCCGTGAAGTCACACGCTCCGAAGAACCGGAGCTTTATAATCTGCTTGAAAATCTGTCTATTACGGCGGGTATTCCGACACCAAAATTAAACATCGTTGAAAGCCATGCCCGCAATGCTTTTGCCAGCGGCATCAATCAGAAATCCTTTACCGTAACTGTTACGCGGGGACTGATAAATTCCCTGACGAAAGATGAGGTCGAGGCCGTGCTGGCGCATGAATTAACCCATATCCTGAACCGCGATGTACGTCTTTTGATGATCTGCATTATTTTCACAGGCATGATCGGTTTTGCCGCGCAGCTTGTCTGGTCAAATCTGCGCTTTGCCTTATTTATGCCACGACGCGGCGGTCGGCGTGACGGGCGTATGGTGATTGTCTTTTTTATTATCGCCGCCATTTTATGGATTGGATATATGGCAACACTTTTCACCCGCTTTGCCGTATCGCGAAAACGTGAATATATGGCCGATGCCGGGGCCATTGAGCTGACTAAAAAGCCAGAGGCCATGATGACGGCCTTAATGCGTATTGCAGGCATGGATAAGATGAAATCAACCTCAGGTGATATACAGATGATGTGTATTGAAAATACTGTGCCGTTTTTGGGGCTATTTTCTACTCATCCACCTATTGAAAGACGGGTCTATGCTATTTCAAAAACGACACATACACCCTTGCCTGATCTGGACATGAGGCGACCTGAAACGGCATCCAATCCGCTGGAGCCAAACCGCGCGCCCGAAAAATCACTAACGCGCCAGCGCCCATTCCGAAAAAACAAAAACCCTTGGGTGGATTAGTTTTTAAAAAAAGATGGCTTACTGCAGCGGCTCTTGCTCGGTTGGTGTGACCGCGCCTTCTTCTGCCATGGGCGGGGTATTTACGTCTTCAGAGACATCGCTGGCCTCTGTACCTTGTGGTAAATCAACGGTCAGCTCCTCAACGTCTTCTTCTGACATTTTTTCAGGGTCATTGATAATTTCGGTCTGCTCAGGCAGGGCCTCGCTCATATCACCTGCAAGATAGGCAAGATAGGCATTCATTTCCTGTCCGCTCCAATCGGTTACACCGACAATCTTCCTGTCAATTTTTCCCTCTGGTGTAAAGATAATCGTCTCTGGCAACTGATGTGTCTGGAAAATATCGCGCGTAATCTCGCCTTTTGGATCCCAGGCCATAACAACATTGGGAAGGTCGCGCCTTTCCTGAATATCTTCGGGCAAATTGGCCATAAATTTGTCAATAGCTTGCTGTGTCATATCGTTTGAGACAAAAATCATATCCAGCATATCGGGATGGGCGTCGGCCAACTCGATAAGGTCGGGCAGCTCGGCGACACAAGGCGGGCACCAGGAGGCCCAGAAATTAATTAAGGTGACGCGCCCCAGCGATTCCGACAATGCGTATTCCCCACCATCCAGTGTTTGAAAAACAATGCCACTTGTCGTGCCATCGTCAGTGTCTGATGTCTCGCTCTGACCATCCAACGTCACGGGCACTTCATTTACATCCTTGCGCGATGCATCGACAAGCAGGGTCAGACCCAGTGCGATTACAATAATAACAATGACGATAACAATATTTTTGGACATGATATTTTAGCTTCCTTGAAATTTATCTCAGGCTTTGAAAATTTTATACGCAAATGCACTTATAATACATAGTTCGATAAAAATAAATGCAAACAGCCCTCCCGCCAGTCCGCTGGTAAATCCATAAGAATGAAGCCCGACATTCAAAAGATTGACGCCGAACCAGGCCAGCGCAACGATAATGGACAGCGCCGCCGTTCCTGCCAGCATGAAAAACCGGCTTATATGCCCGCTTAAGCGCCCGTGCAGGAGCCAGGCAATCCAGAGTACAATCAGCAATGCACCGTTTTCTTTCGGGTCCCACCCCCAGAAACGCCCCCAGGACTGGTCGGCCCACACCCCGCCCAGTGCCGTTCCCACTGCTGTGAACAGAAGGGCTGTTACAAGTGTCAACTTTAGCGGACGCCCAAGCGGCGGCAGGGTTTTAGCCGATAAATTTTCCCTAAAGCCAAACCGGTAAAGCCGCTCATGCGCTAACGCTGCAGCCAGAAGGCACCATCCATATCCGATCGTAATGCAGATCACATGGGTCATCAGCCAGAACTGCGTGTTTAAAACCGCCTCCAGAACGGTGAGTGTCTGGGGCCCATCAGCAGTCGGGAAAGACAGGCCGCATAAAAACAGCGCGACAAATATTCCTGCTGCCAGAATTGCCGCCTCTCGCCTGTACGCATAAAGGGCAAGTGCAAATATCCCGCTTATAAACGCCACAAATAAAAGCGATTCGTAAAGCGTGCCGACAGGCGCACGTGCCTGAATATAGATGCGTGCGGCAAGGACAAGTCCCAAAATGCCAAGCCCGCTTAGAAAAAAAGCCTGACCCGCCCGCAACAGATAATTTTTGCCAAGGCTGTATAACCCCATCATCGCCAAAAAGGACAAAAGAAGAAGGCCGGAAGCTATTTTGACGGGCTGTAAAAGATTATAGGTTTTTTCCATGCTCAGGCGGGCCGTGTCATAATTCGGATAGTCCAGCCTCTCAAGCTCCCCCTTCATGGCCGTAATCGTCTCCGTCCAACCTTCCGTGTTCCTGCGAACATATTCATTTGCGAGCAACTCCCATTGCGACAAAAGCGTGCTTGTCTGCGGCGCACCTGCTCCACCGGTATAAATCTGCCACGGTGATACCCAGTTGCCCGTATCCGACCAGATATCGGGAATAACTTTAAACAAAGTCTCGCTCTGCCCTCCCTCACGCAGGGCGCTGACCTGAAAGGAAATGGCGGCAAGCTTTTGTTCTTCCGCGCTAAAGTTTTTCCAATCTGCGCCCTTTTCTTCAACGACCCCGCGCATCATTGCCTCAATATCTTTTGTAAATCTTTGCGCTTGCGCATAATTTTCAAATGTCGCAGGCGCGCCTATCTCCTGTAAGCGCGCAGGCACATCCAGATTAATGGGAATTGCAAAACTCATTGCCCTTAAAATTTGCGCATAATCCCGGGCCTGCTCATGCCATGTGATCAGCCTTTCCTCATCATCGCCCAAACCCTTTTCTTCGGCCTGTTTCTGCAAGGCCTTTTGAAAATCGCCAAGAGTTCCTGCCAGCGCCGCACTGATTTCAGTAAAATCATATCGGTTGCCTTGCCGCGCATTCAGACCCAAAAGCCGCTGGTCTTTTTGTGAAACATTAAAAATTTTATCATTCACTGCCGATGCAGGGTCAAACACGGTCCGCGCCAGCCAGTCGGCGGCACTTTCTCCTTCATATGTGTCTTCCCCCGAAAACGCGTATAGATAATGGCGGGCAAAG